>JAABQU010000126.1 GCA_011391285.1 Thiobacillus sp. | reverse complement strand
CGCGAAGCGCACCATGCCGGAACCCTCGCGCATTGCGGGAGTAATGCCGATGACCCGTGAATCAGCCAGAGCCTGATCGCACAACCAGTCACCGAATACCTGGGTGTAGGTCAGCCGTCCCGGAGCTTTCGCCGGCTCGATGCCATTGGCCGCGTCGAACTTGCCGACGCCGTGGTACAGGATCGGGTCCGCTTCGGCGAGCTTGTAGCCCTGGCCCTTGCGGGTGATGACATGGAGGAATTGCGGACCCTTCAGCCGCCGCAGGTTCTGCAGCGTGGGGATCAGGGCATCGAGGTCATGACCGTCGATGGGGCCGATGTAGTTGAAGCCGAGTTCCTCGAACAGGGTGCCCGGCGAAATCATGCCCTTGACATGTTCCTCGACCCGGTTGGCGAACTCCAGCACATTGGGCAGCGCCGACAAAACCTTTTCCCCGGCGCGGCGTGCGGCGTTGAAGGTGCCGCCGGAGAGCAGGCGCGCCAGATACTTGTTGAGCGCGCCGACCGGTGGCGAAATCGACATGTCGTTGTCGTTGAGGATGACGAGCAGGTTGGCGTCGATCACGCCGGCGTTATTGAGGGCCTCGAAGGCTTGGCCGGCGGACATCGCACCGTCGCCGATGATCGCCACGACGCGCCGCTCCTCCCCCTTGTTGCGCGCGGCAACGGCCATGCCCAGCGCGGCGGAAATCGAGGTGGACGAGTGGCCGACGCCGAAGGTGTCGTATTCACTCTCGCCGCGCCGCGGGAAGCCCGATACCCCGCCCTTCATGCGCAGCCTTTCCATGCCGGCACGGCGGCCGGTCAGCGCCTTGTGCGGGTAGGTCTGATGGCCCACGTCCCACACCAGCCGGTCGGCGGGCGTATCGAACACATAATGCAGCGCCACAGTCAGTTCGACGGTGCCCAGGTTCGACGACAAATGCCCGCCGGTTTTCGAGACGGATTCGAGCAGGAAGGCCCGCAGTTCGTCGGCCACTTGCGGCAATTGATCGCGCTGCAATGCGCGCAGGTCGGCGGGAGAGCCGATGGTATCGAGCAGGGGATGGCTCATCAGAAGGTCCGCTCGACGATGAAGTCGGCAAGTTCGTGCAGGCGCAGGGCGGATTCGCCGAACGGGTCGAGTGCGTCGTGGGCGTCCTGCCTCAGTTTGCTTGACATGGTTTTGGCTTCTCGTGCGCCAAGAATATTGACGTAGGTGGGTTTGTTGTCGGCGGCATCCTTGCCGGCGGTCTTGCCCAGCGTGGCGGTGCTGGCCTCGGCGTCGAGGATATCGTCGACAACCTGGAACAGCAGCCCGATGCGGTTTGCGAAGCGCCCGAGATGCTCCAGGGCGTCGGGTCCGGCCTCGCCGCAATGGGCGCCGAGCAATACCGCGGCGCGGATCAGTGCACCGGTCTTGCGGATATGCATGAACTCCAGTTCGCCGACGGTCAGCTGCTGACCCACCGCGGCGAGATCGACGGCCTGGCCGCCGGCCATGCCGCGAGAACCCGAAGCCGTGGCCAGCAGATGCAGCATGTCGAGCTGCCGGGCCGGCGCTATTCCCGCAAGGTGGTTGGACAGTACCTGGAACGCCTGGGTCTGCAGCGCGTCGCCGACCAGGAGCGCCGTCGCTTCGTCGAACTCGACATGGCACGTCGGCTTGCCGCGGCGCAGGACGTCGTCGTCCATGCAGGGCAGGTCGTCATGCACCAGCGAATAGGCGTGGATCAGTTCGACCGCAATGGACGGAGCGTCGAGCACGCTGCTGTCGGCACCGAAAATCGCCCCGGCCGCGTGGCACAGCAGGGGCCGCACACGCTTGCCGCCACCGAGCACTGAATAACGCATCGCCTCGTGCAGGCGGGCGGGGGCAAGCTCGGCCGAGGGCAGGGCGGCCTCCAGGGCCGTCTCGGTGCGCTGCTGGATGCCGGCCATCCAAGTCGGGAAATTCATGAGCGATTAAGCACCCTGCTTGCCGCCGCTGCCTGCTCCGCCCTCTTGGGCGTCAAACTCGCGCAATCCATCGGCATCCAGGATGCGAATCTGTTGTTCCGCGGCAGTCAAGGTTGCCTGGCACTGGCGCAGCAGCGCCACGCCGCGTTTGTAGGCGTCAAGAGCATCCTGCAAGGGCATTTTCCCCGCCTCCATGGCTGCGACGATTCCCTCCAGTTCGCCGAGAGCGGCTTCGAACGACGGGGATGTTGCGCTTGCTGGATCGGAGTCTGGAACGGGGTTCGAAGTAGTGGCCATGAGTGAAGCCTTGGCCAAAAGTGGTGACCAGCGGCAAGGTAAAAGTGTAAAAATAGCCTAAGGTGCGCCCTCCGGTCAAATTGGCTACAATGCGCGGCCGGTGAGTACCGGTGGTTTGTCAGTCCCGACGGTCCTTTGGTTTCGGCACAACGCCCGCTGGCAGGGGCATTTGCCTTCTTAGAAACTTCATATTCCGTCCGTTTCCGGTTTCCGGGTAAACCCTCTTGGAGGTTGGGAATCATGTCTGAAGTTGGCACGCGCACGCGCCTCTCGCCTGGAGCGTCGCAGTTTCCGGTTGCGTGGTATTTCGACGAAAAGCTCTTCGAACTGGAGAAAAAGCTGATCTTCGATGCCGGGCCGGGCTACGCCGGACATGAATTGATGGTGCCGGAAGTTCACGACTACCGCTCCCAGGAATGGAACGACCACGGCCGCCTGCTGGTGCGCCAGCCCGACGGCTTCTACGAGATGTCCAACGTCTGCCGCCACCGCCAGGCGATCATGCTGCAGGGCTCCGGCAACGCGAAGAACATCGTCTGCCCGATCCACCGCTGGACCTACGACTCCGCCGGCCAACTGATCGGCGCGCCGCACTTTCCCGCCAATCCCTGCCTTAACCTCGCCAAGCAGAAGCTCGAGAACTGGCAGGGACTGCTGTTCAAGGGGCCGCGCTCGGCCAACGCCGACCTGGGCGACATGAAGGTCGCCGGCGAGCTCAAGTTCGACGGCTACAAGCTCGATCATGTCGAACTGCATGAATGCAACTACAACTGGAAAACCTTCATCGAGGTCTACCTCGAGGACTACCACGTCGTACCCTACCATCCCGGGCTCGGCGGCTTCGTCACCTGCGACGACCTGACCTGGCAGTTCGGCGACTGGTATTCGGTGCAGCGCGTCGGCATCACCTCGCTGGCCAAGCCGGGGTCGGCGACCTACAAGCAGTGGCACAAGGCCGTGCTCGATTACTACAACGGCGAGTTGCCGCCGCACGGCGCGATCTGGCTCACCTACTACCCGAACATCATGGTCGAGTGGTATCCCCATGTGCTGGTGGTGTCGACCCTGATCCCGCAGGACGTGGACAAGACGCTGAACGTCGTCGAGTTCTACTATCCGGAGGACATCGCCCTGTTCGAGCCGGAATTCATCAAGGCCGAGCAGGCCGCCTACATGGAAACCGCGATCGAGGACGACGACATCGGCGAACGCATGGACCGCGGCCGCCGTGCCCTGATGAAGCAGGGGCGCAGCGAGGTCGGCCCCTACCAGTCGCCCATGGAAGACGGCATGCAGCACTTCCACGAGTTCTACCGTCGCGTTATGGCCGGCCATATTTGAACCAGGAGTCCCGACACGGGCACCGGCTGGCCGCCGGCGCCCGCTTCATTTAACGGAAAGCAACGGGATGGGTCGCTGGTGCTATCGAGCGAAGCGAGCCATTCAGTAACCCCCCGCGAGGGGGGAAGGGGGGCGGGCCAAGTTTGCTCGCCCATGGCCGCACAAGGATGCGAGCGATTCATGATTTGAGGGTGGCTGTCGAAGCCATGGGCGTCAATGCAGTCACTCTGGATGGTCGCCGCAAGCCTGCTGTTCGCCTGCATGGGTGTCTGCGTCAAGCTCGGCGCCGCCCAGTTTGCCGCGGCG
>JAABQU010000125.1 GCA_011391285.1 Thiobacillus sp. | reverse complement strand
CGCGGCCGTCGGTGCGGTGGCTCATGTTGATGCGCGGGTCTGGGGTGGCGCCGCCCTTGAAGTCGATCAGCGAACGGATGGCGACGTCGAGATCGAGCTCGCTGCCTTCTTCCTGATAGCGGATGCGTACCTTGTCCTGCGGCTTCAGCAGGTCGAGCATTTTCTTCAGCCGCTTGGCGAGCGCACTGTGCTTGGCGAGCAGGCGGTCGATGTCGGCCGCATTGCCGCTGGGATGCAGCGCGGCGTAGACGCTGGCCCAGTCCGGCCGATAGGTCTGGCTCGCGTAGTCCCACTCGGGATAGTGGCGCGGCGGCAGGCCCTGGATTTCCTCACCCGGCTCGATCTTGCGCTTCTCGTCGAAGGCTTCTTCCTCGTCACCGGACTCGATGAATTTCCACAGCTGGCGGTTGTCGTCGCGGTAGTCGACAACCGTGTCGGCGAAGTGGATTTTGGCGAGCTGGTCGCTCTGGCGGCGCGTTTTGGCGACGTAGGACAGCGCCAGCGAGGCGATCTCCTCGGTGCTGGACTCGCCCTTGTCCATGATGGCGTGGAAGCGGGCGACAAAATCGTTGAGATCGGCGTCTGCGTAGCCGTGGTCCGGATCGAGCAGCGCGCGCGACAGCATCGCCATCCGGAAGCGCAGGCAGGAGGTGGTTTCCGGATCGCATGCGCCTTCCAGCGGCTTCGGATGCAGCGCGAGGAAAAGCCGGCGCAGGCCGGGATATTCTCGGATCAGCAGCGTCTCGACGCGGCAGTCCTCGAAAAACTCCACCGCCATGCGCTGGAACGGGCTCCAGTTGTCGGCGATCTGCGCCTCGGACCAGCGGCGATGGCCGACGATGTGGGCAAGCACCGCGCGGTAGCGGTCGATGCCGGGAATGCGCATGGTTTCGCCGGCTGCGGCGGGCGAGTCCGCGGAAAGGATGAGGTCGTCGAACACGTCCGGCAGGCGGATGCCGAGCTTGTCGTAGTAGGGAATCGGTTTGCGTATTTCGTCGAACGCGGTGGAGTACGGCACCAGGTGGTCGCCGTCCAGCCACAGCCCACGCAGGTACAGGTCCAGCTTGTGCTCGATGTCCGCCAGCAGGGTGCCGTGGCGCTCGCGCTGCAGCACCGCGCGGCTGTCGGCCGACTGCAGGCTGAAGAAATCCTTCTGCCGCTCGGGATGGTTGCCGTAGTTGCGGATGCCGTATTCCACCCAGTTTTTGAGGCCGGCCAGCGTCAGCTGGCTGAGCAGGTTCGGCGCCTGGCCGAGAAACTCCGGCAGGCCGGGGCTGGGGAAGGTGGTGTGGTGGCCGTGGATGGAGCCGGTGGTGCGCTCCATGAAATCCAGCGTGATGTCGAGATAGCGCTGCAGCTGTTCCTGCGATTGCAGTCGCCGCGCCACCGGCGCCAGCGTCTGCAGGAAGGGCGCGATGGCGCGGCCGTTGGGCGATTTCTGCATGCGCTGGATCAGCGACATCACCGCGGGCAGCGCGGTCTCGCCCACGGCTTTTGCGGTGGACGGCCACTCCTCCATGAACGCCAGCATCGGCTCGACGCCGCGCCCCAGCTTGCCGATCACCCGGCCTGCTTCGAGGTAGGCATCGCGGCCCTCGGGTGTGAGCACCGACAGTGCTTCCGCCATGCAATCCTCGAACACCTCCTCGACCTGCGGAAAGCGGGTGTCGAGCTGCTTCCAGTAAGCAGCCATGAGGGGATGCTGGTATGCGGTTTCGGTCATGGTCCGGACGATCTCCCGTAAACTGGGCTGAGGCACGAAGCCCAGCGCATGCCAGTCATGTTGGGCTTCCTGCGTCAGCCCAACTACACGCTACGTTGTACGTTACGCAAATGTGGCGTCGATGGCGTGGTCGAGCGTGTCGCGGATGTCGGCGTCGTCGGTGATCGGACGCACCAGCGCCATGCGACAGGCGTCACGCGGTTCCACGCCGTCTTTAATGAGCGTGGCTGCGTACACCAGCAGGCGGGTCGAAATGCCTTCGTCGAGGCCGTGGCCTTTCAGATTGCGCGCCACGCCACCGATCTTCACCAGCTGTGCCGCCACGGCTTCGTCCATGCCGGTTTCCTTCGCCACGATCTGCGTTTCCAGCGCGGCCTCGGGGTAGTCGAAATCGAACGCGGTGAAGCGCTGCTTGGTCGACTGCTTCAAGTCCTTCATCAGCGTCTGGTAGCCCGGATTGTAGGAAATCACCAGCTGGAAATCGGGGTGCGCGTGGAGCAGCTCGCCCTTCTTGTCGAGCGGCAGGGTGCGGCGGTGGTCGGTGAGCGGGTGGATCACCACGGTGGTGTCCTGGCGCGCCTCGACGATTTCATCGAGGTAGCAGATGGCGCCGATGCGCGCGGCGGTGGTGAGCGGGCCGTCGAGCCAGCGGGTGCCGTTGGCTTCCAGCAGGTAGCGCCCCACCAGGTCGGACGCGGTCATGTCCTCGTTGCAGGCCACGGTGATGAGCGGCTTGCCGAGCTTCCACGCCATGTATTCGACGAAGCGCGACTTGCCGCAGCCGGTGGGGCCTTTCACCATCACCGGCAGGCGGTTGCGGTAGGCGGCCTCGTACAGCGCGACTTCGTTCTTCTGCTGCTGGTAGAACGGTTCCTGCTGAATCTTGTACTGGTCTTTGTCGATCATCTTCGACTCCCGTAGGGTGCGCCATGCGCACCAATTTGACGTGGTGCGCATGGCGCACCCTACGAAAAACAACGCCCCGGCAGGGCGGGGGCGTCGTTCGCGCTTACTGCAGGGAGGTGCTTACTTGTGCACGCCCAGCTTTTCGCGCCAGCCGGGGAAAATCTTGTCGGCGTCGCCGGGGAAGGATTCGAATGCGCGGGCGAATTCCTTGTGCTCCTTGGCAAACTCGATCGGGTCGGCGCCCGCCTTCCAGCACTCGTAGGACTGGCGCAGGGAGATCGCGCCGGCCGCCGGGCTGTCGATGTGGCCGTAGGAGCCGCCGCCGGAGGTGTTGATCACGTTGCCGTGGCCCAGGTTCTCGAAGAAGCCGGGCAGACGCAGCGCGTTCATGCCGCCGGAGATGATCGGGGTGGTGGGCTTCATGCCGTGCCATTCCTGATGGAAGTAAGGACCATCCGCCGAGTCACGCTCGATCATGTAGGCGATGTTGCGGTCATCCTTGCCGCCTTCCATCTTGCCGTATCCCATGGTGCCGACGTGGATGCCGGAAGCCCCTTGCAGACGCGACATCTTGGACAACACGAACGCGGTGTAACCACGCACGGCGGAAGGCGAAGTCACTGCACCGTGACCGGCGCGGTGATAGTGCAGGTACTGTTGCGGGTACTGACGGCGGGCGGTGGTGATCATGCCGGGGCCGCCAACGTAACCGTCCACCAGGAAGGCAACCTTGTTCGCATCCGGGCCAAAGGTTTCCAGGATGTAGTCAGCGCGGGCGAGCATTTCGTAATGGTCGTCCGCGGTGATGTTGGCGGAGAACAGCTTGGCCTGGCCGGTTTCGTCCATGGCGCGCTTCATCGCGTCGTACACCAGCGGGATGACTTTCTTGGTCGGGCAGAACACCTGGTTGCCTTGGGGTTCGTCGTTCTTGATGAAGTCGCCGCCCAGCCAGAACTGGTAGGCAGCGGCCGCGAACGGCTCGGGGCGCAGGCCCAGCTTGGGCTTGATGATGGTGCCGGCGATGTAGCCGCCGTTGACGCGGGGGCGACCCAGGATGTCCCACAGGTCGGTGATGTCCTTGGCCGGGCCGTCGAACTGGCGCAGCATGGACCAGGGCACATAGAAATCCTGCATCTGCAGGTGCTTGACGTCGCCCATGCCTTGGTTGTTGCCGATCGCCAGCGTCAGGAACGACACCAGCATGGCGCGGCCGTCGGTCACGTTGCGGTCGAACAGGTCATTCGGGTAGGCGACTTTCATC
>JAABQU010000124.1 GCA_011391285.1 Thiobacillus sp. | reverse complement strand
GGCCCGCCTGCGGACATGCCGCAACCGATGAAAATCCGCGTGACCTCACGCGCCTGAGAGCAAACAAGAGAACGGTATGACGATACGAAAGAAACTGCTGGCGATTGCCGTGGCTGCGGCGTGTTCAGGCAGCGCAGCGGCGGCGTCCGACGACGAGCGCGCCAGGGTCGAGATGCTGCATGAAACCACGCTCAACCTGATCCAGTTGCTGGTGGATCAGGGCGTGCTGAAACAGGAAGCCGCCGATGACATGCTGAAGAAGGCCGAACAGCGCGCCGCCGAAAAAACCGCGCAGGCCCAGGCCGCCGAAGCGGCGTCCGGCAAGGGCGTGGTGCGCGTAACCTATGTCCCCGAGCATGTGCGGAACGAGATCCGCGACCAGATCCGCGAGGAGGTGGTCGCACAGGCGAAGCAGGAGCGCTGGGGCGATGTCAACGCGGTGCCGGAGTGGCTGGATCGCCTGAAATGGGAGGGCGACATCCGCCTGCGCTATCAGGCCGACCTGTTCGGCGACGGCAACGCGCCGCCCTCGTATTTCCAGGCCATCGGCCAGGACGTCGACAACACGCAGGAAGACCGCCAGCGCGAGCGCATCCGGCTGCGGCTCGGCCTCAACGCCAACGTCGTTTCGGGCGTCGATGCGGGCATACGCATCACCACCGGCAACACGTCCGACCCGGTCTCGACCAACCAGACGCTCGGCACGTATGACAACAAATACAGCCTGGTGCTCGACCGCGCCTATCTCAGGCTTACCCCGCTCGAAGGGCTGAGCATCAGCGGCGGCCGCATTCCCAACCCCTTCTTCAGCACCGACCTGGTGTGGGACGACGACCTCAATTTCGAGGGCGTCGCCGCCACCTTCCGGCCCTGGCCGGATGCGGAGCGCGTCTGGCGGCCGTTCGTCACGGCGGGTGTTTTCCCGTTGCAGGAAATCGATGAAAACGGCATCGACGTGCGCGCCAAGGACAAGTGGCTGATCGGGGTCCAGGGCGGTGCCGAGTGGGCGCCCAGCCTGACGACGCGTGTCAAGGCCGGGGCGAGCTACTACGATTACCGGAATATCGCGGGCATCCGTAACCCGACACCAAGCGATACGTTCTACGATGAAACCGCGCCGCGCTTCCGCCAGAAGGGCAACAGTCTGTTTGACATCGATCCAGGCGCAGACGACTTGTTCGCACTGGCGGCCGACTATCGCATCGCCAACCTGACCCTGGTGGCTGATTTTGCCTGGCAGGAGCCGCTTCATGTGATCGGCAGCTTCGATTGGGCGCGCAACATCGGCTTCGATCGCGCCGAGATCCTGGCGCGCACCGGGCAGGACATCGGGCCGGAAACCGACGGCTACCAGGTCAAGCTCACCGTCGGCTATCCCAAGGTCAACGATTTTGAAAAGTGGCAGGCCTTCGTCGGCTACCGTTACCTGGAACGCGACGCCGTGCTCGACGCCTTTACCGACTCCGACTTCCACCTCGGCGGCACCAATGCCGAGGGCTTTTTCGTCGGCGGTGCCTACGGCCTCTACAAGAACACCTGGCTCGCGGCACGCTGGATGTCGGCCGACGAGATCAGCGGATTACCGCTTTCCATCGACGTGTTCCAGCTCGATCTCAATGCCACGTTCTAGAATCGCCTGCCTGCTGGCTGTGCTGATTTCCGCGCCGGCGTGGGCGGATCACCCGTGGGAGTCGGCCGAACTCGGCTGGCTGGTCCAGCCAGAAGCGCCGCCGCTCGCGAGCGAGCGGATCGTGCGCGCGCCCGCGGCGTTCGAACGCATCCAGGCTGACGGAAATTACGTTCAGCCCCGACAGGCGCAGGGCGATGCGGCCAGGCTGCTGGAAGCCGCCGCGCGGCAGGATGTGTCCACGGCAAAGGCCTTGCTCGCAAGCGGTGTCAGTCCCAATGCGCGCGATTACTGGGGCAACAGTCCCTTGATGGCGGCGGTGCGTCACGACAATGTCGAGCTGGTGCAAATCCTGCTCGACGCCGGCGCCGATACCGAGGCCTCCTGGCGTGGATACACGCCGCTCGCGCTGGCTGCGACCAGGGGCAACTTGCCGGCGACACGGTTGTTGCTGCGCGCCGGGGCGAACCCCAACCGTGCGAATGTCGAGGGCGATGCGCCCCTGCACGCCGCGATACGCAAGGGGCACGTGGGCGTCGTGAGCGCGCTCGCCGCGGCGCATCCCGACTTGCGGCGTTACGATCGCGACGGCCGCACGCCGCTGGCGCTCGCGGCCACGATGGGGCAATACGCCATCGCCGACGCCCTCGTCGATGCGGGTGCGCCGCTGGAAGCGGGCGACAGGTATGCTCATACGCCGCTGTGGCTTGCCTATACCTACAGCGATTTCAAGATGGTGCGCCTGCTGCTGAAACATGGCGCCGATGCGACCGGCCTGCCCGGCCCCCTGCCTGAGGAGGCGACCAAATGAAACCCCTTCCATTGCTGCTGGCGATGCTGGCGCTCACAGCCTCGCCTTCCTGGGCGGCGAACGATAGCCGCGAAAAGCAGATGCTGCGCCGTATGCAGCAGCAGGTGCAGCAACTCGACCAGGCACGCCTGCAGGCCGAGCAGGAGAAGGCGACTGCACTGGCGGACAAGGACGCGCTGGCGCGCGAAATTGAAAAACTGCGTTCGGAGGGTGACGTGGCCAGGCGTGAGCGCACAATGCGCAGCCGTCTGGAGCGCGAGCTGAAAGCAGCACAATCTGAACTGGAAGCCTCCAGGGCCAGACTGGCCGACACCGAAAAGCAGCTTGCCGACAGCCAGGCGCAGCAGCGCACCACGATGCAGGCGCTGGTGCAGGCCGAGTCTGCGAAAAAGCACACGGAAACGGAACTCGTCGACAACCGGCAGAACCTGAAGCAGTGTCTGGCGCACAACGGCCAGCTCTATGTCATTGGCCGCGAGATGATGGACAAGTACCGCGACAAATCCTGCCAGGATGCGCTGGCGCAGGTCGAACCTTTCACCGGCCTGAAAAAGGTTGAAGTGGAAAACCTGATGGAAACCTGGCGCGATCAGCTCGATCGGGACAGATTCAGTGTGACCGCCAAGCCCTGAGCCTGTTTGTCAGATAATCCGGACAGGTCATTCCGGGCGAGCACATGCCGAATCGGCAGCGCCATTCGGTGCATCCGGAAACGGTGCATGTTGTTGACATCCGCCGAGATGAATTGACATTCAGCCAGTGGCTCCCTGATTGCGTTTGTCTGCGCAATATTTCGCAGCGACTTTCCTGTCCCTGATGAACGGGGAGGTCCGGGTCTAGCCGAGCATCGCCTTCAGTGCCGCCAGACGGTCACTGCCGCTGGCCTTGGCATCGGCGGTGGTGGGCTTTTCCGGCTGCCGCACGTCGTCGCCCAGTTCGTCGATGAAGCGTGACGGATCGCAGGCAACCGTTTCGCGTGCGCGCTTGCGGCGCGCGCAGTAGGACAGGGTGAGCGATTTCTTCGCGCGGGTGACGCCGACGTACATCAGGCGGCGTTCCTCTTCCAGGCGGCCTTCATCCACCGCGTCGCGATGCGGCAGGATGTTTTCCTCAACTCCGACCAGAAAGACGTGGCCGAACTCCAGCCCCTTGGCGGCGTGCAGGGTCGACAGCCGCACGGCGTTGGGTTCTTCCTCCTCGCGGCCTTCGAGCAGCGTGATCAGGGCAATGGTCTGGGTCAGCTGCAATAAATCCTTTTCGTCTTCCTCGCCCTTCTTGGCGATCCAGGCGGCGAATTCCAGCACGTTGTTCCACTTGCTCTGCGCCGCGCGCTGGTCGTCCTGGTCGAACAGAAAGACCTCGTAGTCGATCGATTTGAGCAGGTCGTTCAACAGCTCGCCTGCGGGTTCACGGGCGACGCGTTCCTCGAAGCGGTTGATGAAGTTGCAGAACTCGATCAG
>JAABQU010000123.1 GCA_011391285.1 Thiobacillus sp. | reverse complement strand
TGTAGGGCTCGCCCAGACCGCCGTCGCCGATGGTGACCGGGAACAGCTTGTCGCGATTCAGGTAGGCGCCGGCCATCGCGAAGTGCTGGCCCTGGCCCAAGGGGCCTGCGGGCGCCAGCAGACCGGGAATGGCGCCCGATAGGTGGCCCAGGAGGCCGTGGCGTTCGCGGAAGCGCGCGCGCATGTCGGCCACGGTGTGGATGCCCATGTCTTCCAGCGAGGTGTCGAGGAACATCGCCGAATAGAAGCCGGGCGCGTGGTGGCCGACCTCGGTCACCATGTTGCGATGGCCCAGCAGGTGCAGCGCGGCGACGGCGTCGGCGCTGGAGGCGAAGCCGCCGGGGTGGCCGGAGGACTTGCTGCCGGTGACCTGCAGGGTCAGGTAGCGCAGCGCGTCGGCGGCGAGCAGCGTCTGGTAGATCGAAGCCTCGCTGGTGGCATCCGGCAGCGCGGGCTGGTTCGGCCCCAGGAGCGGCGATGCGCCCAGGCGGTCGATTTCCGGAAAGCTGTCGGCGAAATACTGGATGCCTTCGCAAAAAGCGGGGAAGGACTCGGGGGTGGAATGCATCACGGCGCTCATGGCTGTTCCTTTCACTATATGAAAATGTTTCACGTCATGTGAAACGATGGGTGTATTGAAGCAGCAAATGCCACATTTTTCACAATGCGTGATAAATTTTCACCTTATGAAAAATGTCAGCTCATCCATTCAGGTTCTCGACCGCGCCATGGCGCTGGTCGGCGTCCTTTCCCGCGCACCGGGCCCCGTCAGCCTGACCAGGCTGGCGGGCGAAGCCGAACTGCACACGGCCAGTGCGCACCGCATCCTCGGCGCCTTGATGGCGCATGGCTTGGTCGAGAAAACCGGCGCCGGCGAATACGACCTAGGCGTGCGCTGGCTGGAGGTCGGCAATCGCCTGCGGGCTCGCTTGAATATTAGACAAGTCGCGATGCCTGCCATGCAGCAACTGGCGGAAATGACCGGCGAGACGGTCAACCTCATCGTGCGCCGTGGCGACGAAGCGGTCTACGTCGAGCGGGTGACCGGCGGTCAGACGATGATCCAGGTGGTGCAGGTGGTCGGCGCGCATGCGCCGCTGCACGTCACCGCGGTCGGCAAGATATTCCTCGCCGAGGACAGCACCAGCGGCGTGATGGGCTATGCGGAGCGCACCGGCCTAACGGCCTACACATCGAACACCCTCACCACGCTGGAAAGCCTGCGCGCCGAACTCGAAGTCATCCGCCGCGAGCAGATCGCCTATGACCGCGAGGAAGCCGAACTGGGCGTGGCATGCATCGGCGCGCCGATCCGCGATGCGGAAGGCAAGCTGGTCGCCGGACTGTCAATTTCGGCGCCGGCTGACCGCCACAAACCGGGCTGGGCCGAGGCACTGAAAAAGGCCGCCGTGCAGACCGGCGCTGCGCTGGGATACCTGGCCGATGCCTGACCGTTCCCTGCGGCCTGCAGAAACCCTTGCCGCAAACAGGCTTTTTGGGCAATGTGGCGGCCATGACTGAAACCCTCCCACCGGCCACCCGCCACCAGATCGCCGCCTGGCTCATGATGGCCGCCGGCTTGCTGCTGGTGCTTTACCTGCGGCTGCTGCCTGCCCTGCTGGCAGGCCTGCTGGTGGTGCAGCTGGTGCACCTGCTGGCGCCCCGCATCGTCCTCGGCAAGCTCAGCCACACCTGGTCCAAGGTGCTGGTGGTGTCGCTCATTACGCTGGTGGTGCTGGGGGCGCTGGGCGGCATGACCGCGGGCGCCATCCTGTATCTGCGCACTGAAGGCGGGCTCACCGGCCTGTTGACCAAGATGGCCGAAGTGATCGAAAACTCGCGCGAATTGCTGCCGGACTGGGCCGCAGAATACATGCCGCAGGGCGATGAATCGGTCATACGCGCGGGTCTGGTGGAGTGGCTGAGAACGCACGCCCAGGACTTGCGCAAGCTCGGCGGAAACGCTGGCCGTGTGCTGCTGCTGGTCCTTATCGGATTCATCATCGGCAGCTTCGTCGCCCTGCGCGAAGCTTCGCCCCATCAGGTGCTGGCGCCGCTGGCGCAAGCCTTGTCCGAACGCGTTCATCGCCTGGCTGAAGCCTTTCGCCGCGTGGTGTTCGCCCAGGTGCGGATATCGGCCCTCAACGCGCTGCTGACCGCGATTTATCTCGGCCTGATCCTGCCGGCGTTCGGCGTCGAATTGCCCTTCGTCAAGACCATGGTCCTGGTCACCTTCCTTGTCGGCCTGCTGCCGGTGCTTGGCAACCTGATCTCCAATACCGTCATCGTCATCATTTCGCTCTCGCATTCCTTGTATGTCGCCGCGGGATCGCTGGCCTTCCTGGTCATCATCCACAAGCTCGAATATTTCGTGAATGCCCGTATCATTGGCGGCCAGATCAAGGCGCGCGCGTGGGAACTGCTCATCGTCATGCTGATGATGGAAGCCGCCTTCGGCGTGCCGGGCGTGATCGCCGCACCGATCCTTTACGCCTACGTCAAAAAAGAACTCTCGGACAGGAACTTGATTTAATGACTAGCGAAACCGAATCCCTCGTCATCACCGCCAGCGGCGAAGACAAAATCGGACTGGTGGAGGCCTTCACCCGCCGCATCAGCGAATCCGGCTGCAATATCGAGGAATCACGGATGGCGGCCCTGGGCGGACGCTTCGCGCTGCTGATGCGGGTGACCGGCAGTTGGGATGCACTGGCCAAGCTGGAAGCGCGGCTGCCCGCTGTGGGCGAGGAGCTGGGCCTCTCGCTGACCCAGCAACGCACCCGCCCCACCCGCCCTGAAAAGCCGCTGATTCCCTACACGGTCGAGGTTGCCGCGCTCGACCAGCCCGGAATCGTCAACAGCCTCGCCAATTTCTTCGCGCGGCTGCATATCAACATCGAGGCGCTCGACACCGAAACCTACCCCGCCCCGCACACCGGCGCGCCCATGTTCGCCGTCCACATGACGCTGGGCATCCCCGCCGACGCCCACATCGCCACCCTGCGCGGCGACTTCCTCGATTACTGTGACGACCAGAATCTCGACGCGACCTTCGAGCCGGTTCGCGTGTAAGCGACTCGAATCATGTGAGCCCGGTCCGCCTGGTTCCTGGATTGGAGCCCGGGATGACGCACAATAAAAACGCCCGCATTGCGGGCGTTGTCCGGGGCTGACAGGCTATTTCGTCTGAATCCGGTTCAGGTAATCGATCAAGGCCAATATGCGGCTGCGCGTATACATCTCTGCGTCATAGGGCACGTCCCTGTAATACTCGGCCGCCTTCTCGGTATCTTTGCTGTAGCGATCCCCCCATGCCGGCATGTCCCGATCGCCGTGCGCCTTGATTGCTTCGCGACCGTCGATCACGGCATAGACGCGCGCATATGGGAAAACCCCATTATTCTTTTTCGAAAGCATCGTGAGGTCGGACGGGGACTTCTTCAACAGATCGACGATGCCGCCCGTGCCCTTGCCATCCTTGCCGTGGCACAACGCGCAACTGTTCTCGAATTCGCGCTTGCCCGGATCCGCCTTGAGCACCTTATCGGCTGCAGAAGCGAGTCCGCCTGCCCCCATCATCATCAGCGTCGCAATGGCCAGAATTGTTGCGTGTTCGCGTTTCATAACGTCCTCCGTTGGTTGAGCATTGTTGTGATAGGGCAAGAACCGTCTATCCACTCTAGTTCGAACGGAAGCAAAAACAAGCCGGACAGGGACGGCAACGAAAAATGGGCGCTGGCGTTCCGAATGGGCGAGTTCCGCTCGAAGCGGACAATCAGGCTCGGATATGCGACTCGGCCGTCACTGGCCGTTTTTGATCCTGCCCACGTTTGGTGGACAGTCTGGAGAGGGCATACTTGCTCTGGAAGGGGTATGTCATGGAACGCAAGGAACGCAGAC
>JAABQU010000122.1 GCA_011391285.1 Thiobacillus sp. | reverse complement strand
CGACCTTTTCATCACGGCGGGCTTTCCGCCCGCGATCAAGGTCGACGGCAAGATCACCCCCGTGTCGAACCAGAGCCTGACGCCTGCGCACACCAGCGAGCTGGCGCGTTCGATCATGAACGAGCGGCAGTGGAAGGACTTCGAGGCGACCAACGAATCCAACTTCGCGATCAGCCCGCCCGAGATCGGCCGTTTCCGGGTCAACGTCTTCGTGCAGCAGGGACGGGTCGGCATCGTGATGCGGACGATCAACACCAAGATTCCGAAAATGGAATCGCTGAACCTGCCGCCGATCCTGCGCGACGTCGCGATGATCAAGCGCGGTCTGGTGATTTTTGTCGGCGCCACCGGTTCCGGCAAATCGACCTCGCTCGCCGCAATGGTCGGGCATCGCAACGAGAACGCCGCCGACCACATCATCACGGTCGAGGATCCGATCGAATACGTGCACGAGCACAAGAAATCGATCATCACCCAGCGTGAAGTCGGCATCGACACCGACAACTGGTTCTCGGCACTGAAGAACACGCTGCGTCAGGCACCCGACGTCATCCTGATCGGCGAGATTCGCGACCGCGATACGATGGAGTACGCCATCGCCTTCGCCGAGACGGGTCACCTCTGCCTGTCGACCCTGCACGCCAACAGCGCCAACCAGGCGCTCGACCGCATCATCAACTTCTTCCCCGAAGAACGCCGCGCGCAGTTGCTGATGGACCTGTCGCTCAACCTCAAGGCCTTCATCTCGCAACGCCTGATCCCGCGCAAGGGCACCAACGGCCGTGTCGCGGCGGTCGAAATCCTGCTCAATTCGCCGCTGATTGCCGACCTAATCTTCAAGGGCCACGTCCACGAAATCAAGGAGCTCATGTCCAAATCGCGCGAATTGGGGATGCAAACCTTCGACCAGGCGCTGTTCGACCTCTACGAGGCCGACCTGATCTCCTACGAGGATGCGCTCAGAAACGCCGACAGCCTCAACGACCTGCGCCTGCAGATCAAACTGCACGGCCAGGAGGCCAAGGGCCGCGACATGATGGCGGGACTCGATCACCTCGACATCGTTTGATGCCTTCCGGCAATGAAAATGGGGCGCCTGGCGCCCCGTTTTCATTGTTTCCGCTTGGAAAACGCCCGCCTTTATTCGGGATTGATCACCACCTTGACCTCCAGCCCGTGATTGCCCGGCAAGGCCTTGATCGCTTCGGCCGCCGCTTTCAGGGCGGCTTCCTCGCCGCCGTACTTCACCGCCAGATGCTCGTCGTCCGGCATCGGCGCACCCATCGACATCGGGATGATCGATGACTTGCCGCTACCCGACGCACCAAAGTCGGCCACTAGGTAATAACTGCGGTATACCTCGGCGCCATCGTTGAGGGTGCCGGTGAGACGGATCGATGCGGTGATCATGGTGAGGCTCTCGTCAGGGAGGATTCAGGACAGACGCGCGCGCCGCGCCGGGGTTCCGCTCAATCGGCCGGGACGGCAGGTTTTTTATCCCGCATCGACCCGGCAATCAGTTTGTACTGCAGGAAGCGGGTTTCGATCGGGCCGTTGAACAGCGGAATGCGGCGACTGGCCTTCAGGCCAAGCAGCTTCGGCAGCAGCGGATCACCGGAAATGATCCACGCCCCCCAGCCGGAAAAGTTCTTTTTCAGCCAGTCGCCCAGCAAGGGATACCACTCGGCCAGATCCTCGGCCTCGCCCAGCCGCTCGCCGTAGGGCGGGTTGGTGACGACCGTGCCCACCGGCGTCGGCGGCTTCAGGTCGAGCACGTCGGATACTTTCAGTTCGATCGCGCCGCCATAGCCCGCGGCGTCCAAGTTGTTCTTCGCCTTGTCGAGCACCCAGCGATCCTGGTCGGCGCCGAAAATCGGCAGCTGCGTCAGCGGCTTTTCCTGCGCGTGCGCCTCCGCCTTGATGCGCTTCCACAGCGCCGCGTCGAAGTCGCGGTAGTGTTCGAAGGCAAAGTGACGGCTGCGCCCCGGTGCCCGGTTCAGCGCCATGTCCGCCGCTTCCAGCAGGATGGTGCCGGCGCCGCACATCGGGTCGAGAAGCGGCGTGCCAGGCTCCCAGCCGGACAGCATCAACAGGCCGGCGGCGAGGTTTTCCTTGATCGATGCCGCGCTCGCCTCGCGCTTGAAGCCGCGCTTGAACAGCGGCTCGCCGCTGGTGTCGAGATAGAAGGTCACCGCATCCGGGGTGAAGAAGGCATACACCGGCACGTCGGGCGCATCGGTGTCGACGCTGGGGCGTTCGCGCGTTTCCTCGCGAAAACGGTCGCAGATCGCGTCCTTGATCTTCAGGGTGATGAAATTGAGGCTTTTCAGCGGCGCATTCTGCGCGCCGACCTTCACCGCGATGGTCTTCTTCACATCGAACCAGTCCGGCCACGGCAGGTCGAGCGCGGCACGGTAGATGTGTTCTTCCTTGCGATAGCGGGTGAACCCAACCTTGCGCAGGATGCGGGTGGCGATGCGCGAGGTGAGGTTGGCGCGCATTTCGGCGGCCGCATCGGCCATGAACAGCACGCCGGCGGGCACCTGGCGCACCACCTGCGCACCGGCCGCCGTGAGTTCGGCTTCGAGCAGCACCTCCAGCCCACGCGGGCAGGTGGCGAAATGGCTGGCAAGGGGGAGCGCCTCGCGCTCGGGGCGAACGGGATGCGGCGTTTTGGTGCGGCGGGGCTGGGATTTAGGGGGCTGGGGTTTCAAGCGGGGCTTTCTTAAAACGGTTTCAACACGACCAGCAGCACGACAACCAGCAGCACGATCACCGGGATTTCATTGAACCAGCGGAACCATACGTGCGACTTGGTATTCTGTCTGACTTCGAACTGGCGCAGCAGGCGCCTGCAAACATGGTGATAGCCGACCAGCCCGGCTACCAGTACGACCTTAAGCCACAGCCAGTTATCCGTAGGGAGCCAGTATGCAAACCACAGCCAGAAGCCCGTAATCAGCGTCAGCCACATGATCGGCGACACGAACCGATACAATTTGCCTGCCATGATCAGCAGGCGGTCGTAGGCGGCATCATTCTTTTCCATCGCCAGATTGACGAAGATGCGCGGCAGATAGAAGAGACCGGCGAACCAGCTCACCACCATCACGATATGAAACGATTTCAGCCACAGCATGGATAGACAAACCTTGAAAAAATGGACGCCGAGTCCGTTGACCGTGATTTTACTGGGTTTGATCGCCTGGCTGTGGTTTCGTCCGCCGGCCGACGTCAGCGAGGAGAACCGCCCTACGCCACCGTGGGCCGTGACCTTGCCGGATGGCCGGGCGCTGACCAGCGATGAGCTCAAGGGCAAGGTCGTGCTGGTGAACTTCTGGGCGACCTGGTGCCCTTATTGCCGCAAGGAGAAACCGGTGATCGACAACTTCTGGAGAGAGCATCGAGACCGCGGCTTCGAGGTCATTTCGATCAGCATCGATGACACTCCGGAAAAAATTGCCGCCTGGATGCAGGACAAGGACTACGCCTTCATGGCCGCACCGACCAACGCCTCGGTGGCCGCAGCCTTCGGCCACGTGGCCAGCGTGCCCACCTCGTTCATCGTCGACGCCGAGGGACGCATCCGCCACGAGATCGCCGGTCAGGTGCATTATCCCCGGCTGGAAAAGCTTGTTTTGCCCCTGCTTCCCCAGGCCCGACAGCCATGACTGAATCCCGCCTCACCGAACTCGAAACCAAGCTCGCCTTCGCCGAAGACCTGCTCGAAACGCTCAACCAGACCGTGATCCGCCAGCAGGAACAACTCGACTTGCAACAGCAGCAATTGCGCCTGCTGCATCAGCGTCTGCAGGACATGCAGTCGTCGGCTGACGAAATGCGCGCCCCGCGCGACGAGATTCCGCCGCACTACTGACCCGCATTATTCTGGCTGCACGGCGATCTTCACCACCACCTTGCGGATCCTGCCCGCGCTCACCAGCGGCGCGTGCGTATCGTCCGGAAAAAACAGACAGAACGATCCCGAAGGCGTTGCGATCCAGCTGGCCGGCGCGTCGTTGAAAAAGCGGATGTCGCGCGCTTCATCGTGATCCGTAGCCGGATCCAGGCATTCGGCCAGCGGCTTCCAGCCCATCTCGTCGACGCCTTCCAGCACCAGCTGAATATCGATGTAGCGCCGATGGCATTCCAGCTTCGCCTCGGCGCGCGTGCGGCCGGCGCAGTCCTCGACGATGGCGAACAGCTGTTCGCCCTGAATCGTGTGCATGCCCGGCGCCAGCGCACCCAGATCGGTGCTGCGCAGGAATTCGAAGGCGCGCGCGAACAGCGGATGCAATGCGGCGTAGCGGTCAGCCTCGGTCAGTTTGGCCAGGATCATCGCGCGCTCACCGGCTGATCGGCTTGTAGCGGATGCGCTTGGGCTTGGCGCCCTCTTCGCCCAGGCGCTTCTTCTTGTCGGCTTCGTATTCCTGATAATTGCCGGGGAAGAACACCACCTGCGAGTCGCCCTCGAAAGCGAGGATGTGGGTGGCGATGCGGTCGAGGAACCAGCGGTCGTGCGAGATCACCAGCACGCAGCCGGCGAACTCCAGCAGCGCGTCTTCGAGCGCGCGCAGGGTTTCCACGTCGAGGTCGTTCGACGGTTCGTCGAGCAGCAGCACGTTGCCGCCAGCGATCAGCGTTTTCGCCAGGTGCAGCCGCCCGCGTTCGCCGCCCGACAGATTGCCGACGCGCTTCTGCTGGTCGCCGCCCTTGAAGTTGAAGCGGCCGAGGTAGGCGCGCGACGGGGTTTCGTAGCGCCCCACGGTGAGGATGTCGCGGCCTTCGGCCACTTCATCGAATACGGTCTTGTCGGCGGCGAGCGCATCGCGGCTCTGGTCGACGTAGGCAAGCTTCACCGTCTGGCCGATCTCGACTTCGCCGCTGTCCGGCTTTTCCTGGCCGGTGATCATCTTGAAGAAAGTCGACTTGCCGGCGCCGTTGGGGCCGATGATGCCGACAATGGCGCCGGGCGGCACGCTGAAGCTGAGGTTGTCGATCAGCAGGCGGTCGCCGAAAGACTTGGTCACGTTGTGGAAGTCGATGACCTTGTCGCCCAGGCGCTCCCCCACCGGGATGAAGATCTCCTGCGTCTCGTTGCGCTTCTGGTATTCGACCGAGTTCAGTTCCTCGAAACGCGCCAGACGCGCCTTCGACTTGGCCTGGCGCGCCTTGGGGTTCTGCCGCACCCATTCGAGTTCCTGCTTCATGGTCTTGATGCGGCCGAGCTCCTGCTTGGATTCGGTTTCCAGTCGCGCTTCCTTCTGCTCCAGCCAACTGGTGTAGTTGCCCTTCCACGGGATGCCGTGGCCGCGGTCGAGTTCGAGAATCCACTCGGCGGCGTTGTCGAGGAAGTAGCGATCGTGCGTCACCGCCACCACGGTGCCGGGGTAGCGCACCAGGAACTGCTCCAGCCAGTCGACCGACTCGGCGTCGAGGTGGTTGGTCGGCTCGTCCAGCAGCAGCATGTCGGGGCTGGACAGCAGCAGCTGGCACAGCGCGACGCGGCGCTTCTCGCCACCGGAGAGATTGCCGATCACGGCATCCCACGGCGGCAGCCGCAGGGCGTCGGCGGCGATTTCCATCTGCGTGTCGAGGTCGGCGCCGGCGGTGGCGAGGATCGCCTCGCACTTCGCCTGCTCCTCGGCCAGGGCGTCGAAATCGGCATCGGGTTCGGCGTAGGCGGCGTAGATTTCATCCAGCCGGGCCTTCGCCCCGACGATCTCGCCCAGCCCCGCTTCCACCGCCTGGCGAACCGTGTGCGCGGGGTCGAGCTGCGGCTCCTGCGCCAGATAGCCGATGCGGATGCCCGGCATCGGGATCGCCTCGCCCTCGATGTCCTTGTCCACCCCCGCCATGATTCGGATGAGCGTGGACTTGCCGGAGCCGTTCAGACCCAGCAGGCCGATCTTGGCACCGGGGAAAAAGCTGAGCGAGATGTCTTTCAGGATCTGCCGCTTGGGCGGAACGATCTTGCCGACACGGTTGAGGGAGTAAACGTATTGCGCCATGAATGTAAAAAATCCAGAGTGATTTGATTATCGGGTTTCGCCCGGGCAGGGCTTGAATGCGCAAGCCTTGGCCGGATCGCGGCTGACAGGGCTGCCATCCGGACAGAGTCTGACGTCGGCCGGGCACACGATGCTCTCCTCCGGCATCGGCGGGGGGGGCGGAGCGGGCGGCAAGGACTTGTCCGTTTTGGCCGGGTTGGCGGGCTGGACAACGGTGTCCGCGCCTCCCGAACTGCATGCGCCCAGTGTGGCCAGCAGCAGCACCGCGACGAGCCTTTTCATCAGTTCAATTCCCTGTCCAGAAGGGCTTTGAGCCTGACGAAGTCGATCTCGCCCAGCTTCTGCTCGAGGATGCGGCCGTCCTTGCCGATGATGAAGGTAGTGGGCGTGAGCTGCACATTGCCGAAGGCGCGCGCGTGCTCGCCGTTGACGTCGAGCGCGACCGGAAACGGCAGTTGCCGCGTCTGCACGAAGCTTTGCACATAGTTGGGCGGGTCGTAGCTCATCGCCACCGCGATGATTTCGAAACCGCGGTCCTTGTACTGCTTGTAGATCTCGACCATGTCGGGCATTTCCTTGACGCAGCCGGGACACGACGTCGCCCAGAAATTGACCAGCACGACCTTGCCGCGCAATTCGTCCAGGGTCAGCGTCTTGCCCTCCAGCGTAGTGAAGGAGGATGGTGGCGCGCCGGGCTTCTCTATCAGGGCGTAGGCCAGCGCGCCGGCGATGGCGAGCACGGCGGCGGCAATCAGTAGGGGTTTGGCAAGCTTCATGCGGATTCCACAGGATTAAACGGTTTGATACGACCGCGCCAGCGCGACATAGTGCTGCGCGGAATAGCTGAAATAGGCCATTTCTTCCTCGGTCAGCGCGCGCACCCGCTTGGCCGGGCGGCCCAGATACAGGTGGCCGGATTCGAGCACCTTGCCCTCCGGCACCAGCGAGCCGGCGCCCAGCAGCACGTGCTTCTGAATCACCGCGCGGTCGAGGATGATGCTACCCATGCCGATCAGGCATTCGTCCTCGATGGTGCAGGCATGCAGGATCACCGTATGTCCGACGGTGACGCGCGCACCGATCACCAGCGGCCCGCCCGCCGGGTTGGCCGGCGTCTTGTGCGACACGTGCAGCACGCTGTTGTCCTGGATGTTGCTCGCCTCGCCGATGGCGATCGAGTTGACGTCGCCGCGGATCACCGCGCCCGGCCATACCGAGGCGTCGGCGCCCAAGCTGACTTCGCCGATCACCGTGGCGTGCGGGTGAACCCAGGCGCCAGCGGCGAGTTGCGGATGGATGCCCCGATACGGGGCAAGCGGGTCTAAAGCCAT
Source organism: Thiobacillus sp. (assembly GCA_011391285.1). The sequence goes on along the minus strand of JAABQU010000122.1, from coordinate 24,366 downwards.
GGTTGTCGAGGGGTTGAAACGCAGGGGTGCCGGGCTCAAATTATAATCGTTGTGCCTCGCGGCTTTGTTTCCGCGCCCCTGCGTCCACTTTGTGAAAGATTTGCCATGACGACCCCGATGGACACCAACCCGCTGCTCGACTTTTCCGGCCTGCCCCGCTTCGCCGAATTCAAGCCCGAATTCGTCACCCCCGCCATCGACCGACTGCTGGCCGACGCACGCGCCGCCGTGGCGCGCGCGGAAGCCGCCGACACGCCCGCCGAGTGGGAGGCCTTCGTCGCCCCGCTCGACGACGCCAACGAAAAGCTGGGCCGCGCCTGGGGTCAGGTGTCGCACCTGCATTCAGTGATGGATTCGCCCGAACTGCGCGAGGTCTACAACGAAAACCTGCCGAAAATCACCATCTTCTACGCCGAACTGGGACAGAACGAAGCGCTGTTCGCCAAGTTCAAGGCGCTGAAGGCCAGCCCCGGCTATGCCGCACTGTCCGCCCCGCGCAAGAAGATCGTGGAGAACGAACTGCGCGACTTCCGCTTGGGCGGCGCCGAGTTGCCGGCCGACAAGAAGGCGCGCTTCATGCAGGTGCAGGAGGAACTGGCCCAGCTGTCGGCCAAGTTCGAGGAGAACCTGCTCGACGCCACCAATGAATATGCGCTTTATATCGACGATGCCGCACAACTGGCCGGCCTGCCGGAAGACGTGCAGGCGATGATGAAGGCCGCCGCCGAAGCCGACGGCAAGACCGGCTGGAAGATCACCCTGCACATGCCGTCCTACCTGCCGGTGATGCAGTATGCCGACAACCGCGCCCTGCGCGAGCAGGTGTACCGCGCCTACGTCACCCGCGCCGCCGAATTCGGCAAGCCCGAGCTCGACAACACCCCGCTGATCTCCGGCATCCTCAGGCTGCGTCGCGAAGCCGCCGAGCTGTTGGGGTTCCGGAGCTACGCCGAGGTGTCGCTCGCGGCCAAAATGGCCGACACCCCGGCCGAGGTGCTGAAGTTCCTCGACGAACTCGGCGCCCGCGCCCGCCCCTACGCGGAAAAGGATTACGAAGAACTGAAAGCCTTTGCCCGCGATGAACTGGGCATGGCCGACCTGCAAGCCTGGGACAACACCTACGTGTCGGAAAAACTGAGCGTGGCTCGCTACAGCTTCTCCGACCAGGAGGTGAAGCAATACTTCCCCGAGCCGCGCGTGCTGGCCGGCCTGTTCAAGCTGATCGAGACCCTCTACGGCCTGCATGTGCGCCAGGACCAGGCGCCGGTGTGGCACCCGGACGTCAAGTTTTACACGCTCTCCGATCACCACGGCCAGCGCGTCGGCCAGTTCTACCTCGACCTGTACGCCCGCGCCTCCAAGCGCGGCGGTGCCTGGATGGATGACGTCATCACCCGCCGCCGGAAAGGCGGCGACATCCAGACCCCGGTGGCCTATCTCAACTGCAACTTCTCCGGCCCGGTGGGCGGCAAACCTGCGCTGTTCACCCACGACGAGGTGATCACCCTGTTCCACGAGGCCGGCCACGGCCTGCACCACCTGCTCACCCAGATCGAGGAGCTCGGCGTGTCCGGCATCAACGGTGTCGAGTGGGATGCGGTCGAGCTGCCGAGCCAGTTCATGGAGAACTTCTGCTGGGAATGGGATGTGCTCAAGCACATGACCGCGCACGTCGACACCGGCGAGCCGCTGCCGCGCGCGCTGTTCGACAAGATGCTGGCGGCGAAGAACTTCCAGTCCGGCCTGCAGACCCTGCGCCAGATCGAATTCGCCAGCTTCGACATGCATTTGCACGACGATTTCGACCCCAATGGCAGCCGCACGGCGCAGGACCTGATCGACGAAATCCGCAAGCAAGTCGCCGTCATCATGCCGCCCGCCTACAACCGTTTCCCCAACAACTTCTCGCACATCTTCGCCGGTGGCTACGCGGCAGGCTATTACAGCTACAAGTGGGCGGAGGTGCTGTCGGCGGATGCCTACGCGCTGTTCGAGGACGAGGCCGAAGGCTACGGCGGCGTGCTGAATCCCGAGGTCGGCCACCGTTTCTGGAGCGAGATCCTCGCCCAGGGCGGCGCCCGCCCGGCGCTCGAATCGTTCAAGGCCTTCCGCGGCCGCGAGCCGACCATCGACGCCCTGCTGCGCCACAACGGCATGGCGTGAGCGGCTCGCAGCCGCGGCCTGCCCTTGCGGGTAAAGCCCGGGCCGGATATGGCCGTAAAAGGAGGAATGACGTCTTTCGGGAGCAAGGCATGAAAACAGGATTCCTCTTGATGGCACTGGGTATCGCGGTGGCAAGCACACCGCTTGCCGCGGCCCAGCTGTACCAATGGAAGGATGCTCAGGGCCGCATGCAGTACAGCGACCAGCCGCCGCCGCCCAGCGTCCGCAATGCCCAACAGAAATCGTTCAAGGGCAACGTCATCGAAGTGGGCGAATCCTATTCCGCCAAGACGGCGCGCGAGAAGTTTCCGGTCACGCTCTACATCACCTCGTGCGGTGGGCCTTGCGACCAGGCGCGCCAACTGCTTGCCGAACGCGGCGTGCCATACAGCACCAAGGATCCGCAGGCCAGCCCCGAAGCGCAGGCCGAACTGAAGAAGCTCACCGGCCAGTCGCGTGTGCCGGTGCTCGTGGTCGGCAGCGACAAAATCGACGGCTTTGAAACCGGACAGTGGCATGCGGCACTCGACAAGGCGGGTTACCCCAAGGCTCCGATCCCACGCGCCAAGCCTGCACCTGCAGCGGCCCCGGCCGCGCCGGCTGCGGCCCCCGCCCCCTAAAACATTCTTTTCAATACCCCTTTGCGGGGTACTCCGATCCACTATGGCCTAAAGCCCATGTGGAGTCGTATGCGCTACACTCGGCGGCATGAAAATCGCCGCCTGGAACGTCAACTCCCTCAAGGTCCGCCTCCCCCAGTTGCTGGACTTTCTCGCCACCCGCCAGCCCGATGCGGTGTGCCTGCAGGAAACCAAACTCACCGACGACAATTTCCCGGTTGCCGAACTGGCCGCGGCCGGCTATCGCGTCGCTTTTTCCGGCCAGAAGACCTATAACGGCGTCGCCATCGTCAGCCGTGCCGAACCACTCGATGTGCAGATCGGTATCCCAGGTCTGGAGGACGAACAGAAGCGCGTCATTGCCGCCACCGTCGACGGCGTGCGGCTGGTGTGCGTATACTGCCCCAACGGCCAGAGCCTCGATTCCGACAAATATCCCTACAAGCTCGGCTGGTTCGACGCGCTGAACGCGTGGCTGAAGGTCGAACTGTCCCGATACCCCAAGCTTGCGGTGCTCGGCGACTACAACGTCGCCCCCGAAGACCGCGATGTGCACGACCCGAAGGCTTGGGAAGGCTCTGTGCTTGTGTCGGAACCGGAGCGCGAGAAGTTTCGCCAACTATTGGCGCTGGGGCTGAAGGACAGCTTTCGCCTGTTCGAGCAGCCGGAAAAAAGCTTCAGTTGGTGGGATTACCGCATGATGGGCTTCCGCCGCAACCACGGCCTCAGGATCGACCATATTCTGCTGTCCGAGCCACTCGCCGCCGCCTGCACCTCATCCACCATCGACCGCGACATGCGCAAGCTGGAACGGCCGTCGGATCACGCGCCGGTGGTTGCCGATATCCAGCTTTGATCAGTACTGCACCACCGCCGGATCCAGGCTGCGCCACAGGTACCAGGTGGCGACGGTGCGCCAGGGCGCGTGACGTTCGCCATGCTGGCGCAGGGTTTGTGGTGTCGGTCGCTCGCCGCCCAGGTAATGCAGCGCGACGGCCTTTTGCAGGCCAATGTCGTCGACCGGCCAGACGTCCGGGCGACGCAGGCTGAAGATGAGGAACATCTCGGCGGTCCAGCGGCCGATCCCGCGAACATCGACCAGTTCGGCGATGACAGCTTCGTCCTGCATTTTTTTCCAGCGCGCCGGTTCGACGCGGCCATCGACGAAGTGGCCCGCGAGGTCGACGAGGTATTCGGCCTTGCGACGCGACAGGCCGCAGGCGGCAAGCGCATCGAGTTCCAGCGTGACGATGTGCTCGGGGCTGACGGTCTGCGCGTAGCCGGCGAAGCGCGCCCATACGCTGTCAGCCGCCTTGACCGAAATCTGCTGGCCGACGATGGCGCGTGCAAGCGTCTGGAACGGGTCGCCGCGGTTGGCGAGGATGGCATCGGGATAGCGTGCAATGAGCGCGGCCATCACAGGGTCGGCTGCGGCGAGTTCAGCGCAGGCCGGTTCCCAGTACGCCGGTGCCGCGAGCGTTTTCACAACAAAATGATGTCGTATTGTTCCTGCGGGTAGGTGGTTTCGACCTGCAGCGACACCGGCTTTCCGATGAAGTCGATCAACTGGGCGAGGCTGCCAGATTCCTCGTCGAGAAAGAGGTCGATCACGCTTTGCGCGGCGACGATGCGGTATTCGCGCGCAGTGAACTGGCGTGCCTCGCGCAGGATTTCACGCAGCACGTCGTAGCACACAGTCTGCGCGGTCTTGATTTCTCCGCGTCCGGCGCAGGTGGGGCACGTCTCACACAGGATGTGCGCCAGCGATTCGCGTGTCCGCTTGCGCGTCATTTCAACCAGTCCCAGCGCCGAGAATCCGCTGACGGTGGAGCGGGTGGGGTCGCGCGCCAGCGCCTTCCTGAGCTCGGCCAGCACCGCTTCCTGGTGCTCGGGGTTGTCCATGTCGATGAAGTCAATGATGATGATGCCGCCGAGATTCCTCAGGCGCAGCTGGCGCGCAATGGCCTGCGCGGCTTCGAGGTTGGTCTTGAAGATGGTGTCGTCGAAGTTGCGTGCGCCGACGAAGCCGCCGGTGTTGACGTCCACTGTCGTCAGCGCCTCGGTCTGGTCGATGATGGCGTAGCCACCCGATTTCAGGTCGACGCGTCGTCCCAGCGCCTTGGCGATTTCATCCTCGATGGCATGCAGGTCGAACAGCGGCCGGTCGGCGCTGAAGTGCTGCAGTTTGTCGAGCACGGCGGAGGTGTAGTTCTGCGCGAACTCCGCCATGCGCTGATAGGTCTCGCGCGAATCGATAAGGATGCGGGTGGTGTCCCGATTGACGAAGTCGCGCAGGACACGCAACGAAAGGTCGAGATCCTGATACAGGATGCACGGCACGACACAGTTGCCGCGCGCCTGGATGCTGCTCCACAGCCGCCGCAGGTAGTCGATGTCGGCCTGCATTTCGGCGTCTTCGGCGGTCTCTGCCATGGTGCGCACGATGAAGCCGCCGGTCGCATCTTCCGGCATCAGCCGGTGCAGCTTTTGGCGCAGCAGTTCGCGTTCTTCCTCGCCTTCGATTTTCTGCGAAATGCCGATATGCGATTCCTGTGGCAGATACACCAGATAGCGCCCGGCGAAGCTGATCTGGGTGGACAGCCTCGCACCCTTGGTGCCGATCGGGTCCTTGATCACCTGCACCATCAGGCTCTGGCCTTCATGCAGGACCTGCTCGATCGGCCGCTCGGGCTCGCTGCCGTGGCGTTCTTCCCAGATGTCGGCGACGTGCAGGAAGGCCGCGCGCTCGAGGCCAATGTCGATAAAGGCCGATTGCATGCCCGGCAACACACGCACCACGCGCCCCATGTAGATGTTGCTCACCAGTCCGCGGCACTGCGCGCGCTCGATGTGCAGTTCCTGCACCGCGCCCAGGTGCAGCACGGCGACGCGGGTTTCCTGCGGGGTGACGTTGACGAGGATTTCTTCGCTCATGATGGCAGGTCCAACAGCACTCAGACTGTCAGACCGAAGGATCTCAATAAAACGGCAGTGTCATATAACGGCAAACCCATGACACCGCTGTAGCTCCCCTCGATATGCTCGACAAATGCGCCGGCGCGCCCCTGGATGGCGTACGCACCCGCCTTGCCGAGGTATTCGCCGCTTTCCAGGTAGCGCGAGATGGCGGTGCTATCCAGCGTGGCAAACAGGACCTGGCTGGACGAAAGACGCATTTCCATCCGGTCGTCATGCTGCACGGCCACCGCGGTGTGCACCTGATGCACGCAGCCGGACAGGCGCGCCAGCATGGCTGCGGCATCCTGCCGATCGATCGGCTTGCCCAGGATGGCACCGTCCAGTTCGACCACGGTATCGGCACCCAGCACCGGAAAGCGCAACAGGTGACGCATATCAACCGCACGCCAGCCGCAGGCCGCTTTTTCAGCCGCCATGCGTTGCGCGAAATCGGGCGCGGACTCGCCGTCTCGGGGCACTTCGATCACATCCATGCGGCCGGCCACGGCGCGCAGCGGCAGCACGTCGAAGGCGACGCCGATCTGCTTCAGCAGTTCTCGACGCCGCGGCGATTGCGAAGCGAGGTAGATGCGTTTATCAACCAGCATGTTCTTGTGATGCTCCTCAATCCCGGTGGTAGGGGTGCCCCTTGATAATACAGACGGAACGATACAACTGCTCGACCAACATCACGCGTGCCAAGGCATGCGGCAGGGTCAGCCTTGACAGGCCCAGCAGCTTTCCGGCACGCGCCTTGACACTGTCGTCGAGGCCGTCTGCCCCGCCGATGACGAAGGCAGGCGACACGCCCTCATCCATCCAGCCTTGCAGCCATGACGCCAGTTCGCGCGTGGTCGCCTGCGTGCCGCGTTCATCGAGCACCACCGGCACGCAGCCTGCGGGCAGCGCGGCGAGGATGCGCTCGGCTTCCAGCTGCCGCGCCCGCGTGCCGTCTTCACCGGCCACGCGGTGACCCGGCTTGATCTCCGTCAGCAGCAGCGGCAGATCAGGCGGCATGCGACGCGCATAGTCGTCGTAACCCGCACTGATCCAGCCGGGCATTTTGTGGCCGACGGCGATCAGGTGCAGTTTCAATCAGTGGTCAGCCTGGATGTGGCGGGCGCGCGCCGCTTCGGCCGCACCCCACAGTTCCTCCAGGTTGTAGTGCGTGCGCACGGCGGGCAGCATCACATGGACGATCGCGTCTCCGAGGTCGAGCAGCACCCAGTCTCCGGTTTCTTCGCCCTCGGTGTTGCCGACGTAGGCGCCGGCTTCCTTCAGCTTGACGCGCACATTGTCGGCAATCGAGCGGGTCTGGCGGTTGGACGTTCCGGTGGCGATCACCATGCGCTCGAACAGCGAGGTGAGCTTGCCGGTGTCGATCACGGTGATGTCTTGCGCCTTGATGTCTTCAAGGGCGGCGACGATCAGTTTGATTTTGTCTTCAATGTTCATGAGTGTGTATATACAGTTGGTGTTCGTGAATGTAGTCGAGCACGGCGTCGGGCAGCAGATAACGCGCGCTGCCGTGCCGGGCCAGGGTATCGCGGATGGCGGTGGCCGAAATGTCCAGCGGCGTCATCTGCCGCAGCTGCACCGATCCCGCGGGGCCGGCAGCCGCACTGCTGGCCACCTGCCGTTTCAATACTTCGCTTCTCAGCGGATCCTTCAAATCATTGGATCGCAGCGCCCGCGAACCGGGCCGCGCGGCCACCGCAATGTTCGCCAACTCGAACAGCTGCGGCCATTCGTGCCAAGTCGGCAGTTCCAAAAACGCATCCGCGCCCAACAGCAGCCACAGCGGTTGTTCCTTGCCCAATTCTGCACGCAGCGCGGTCAGCGTGTCGACGGTGTAGCTCGGGCGCGGGCTCATCACTTCGCGCCCATCCGCGGCAAAGTGCGGGTTGCCGGCAATCGCGCGGCGCACCATTTCCAGCCGGTGGGCCGCCTCAGTGCGCGGCGCTCCGCGGTGCGGTGGCTGCCCGGCGGGGATGAACAGCACCCGTTCCAGCCCGACCGCCTCGGCCATCTCCTCGGCTAGCCGCAGATGGCCGAAGTGAATGGGGTCGAAGGTGCCGCCGAAGAGGCCGATGGCTTGCATCGATCAGCCGCGCACGTGGCCATCCCCCAGCACCACCCATTTCTGGCTGGTGAGGCCCTCCAGCCCGACCGGGCCGCGCGCGTGGATCTTGTCGGTGGAAATCCCGATCTCGGCGCCGAGGCCGTATTCGAAGCCATCGGCAAAGCGGGTCGAAGCGTTCACCACGACGCTGGCCGAATCGACCTCGCGCAGGAAGCGGCGCGCGCGGCCGTAGTCCTCGGTGACGATGGCGTCGGTGTGCTGCGAGCCGTGAGTGTTGATGTGGGTCATCGCGGCTTCGATGTCGTCGACCACCTTGACCGCGATGATGGGGCCGAGATATTCCTCGGTCCAATCGGCTTCCACCGCGGCCTTCAGCTTGTCCGCGGCGATGCCGGCGCCCTTGAGTATCGCCAGCGCCTCCGGGCAGCAGCGCATTTCCACGCCCTTGCCGGCCAGCATCCTGCCGATCTCCGGCAGTGCGGCGGCAGCGACGCCGCGTGCCACCAGCAGCGATTCCGTGGTGTTGCAGGTGCCGTAGCGCTGCGTCTTGGCGTTCTCGACGATCTTCAGCGCCTTGGCGAGGTCAGCGCGGTCGTCCACGTAGACGTGGCAGTTGCCGTGCAGGTGCTTGATCACCGGCACCCGTGCCTCGCCGGTGATGCGCTCGATCAGCCCCTTGCCGCCGCGCGGCACGATCACGTCGACGTAGTCCTTCATGGTGATGAGTTCACCCACCGCGGCGCGGTCGGTGGTTTCGATCACCTGCACCACGGTTGCGGGCAGCCCGGCGACTTCCAGCCCTTCGCGCACGCAGCCGGCGATGGCCTGGTTGGAGTGCAGCGCCTCGGAGCCGCCGCGCAGGATCGCCGCGTTGCCGGATTTCAGGCACAGGCCGGCGGCGTCCGCGGTGACGTTGGGACGCGCTTCGTAGATGATGCCGATGACGCCGAGCGGCACCCGCATCTTGCCGACCTGGATGCCGGAGGGGCGGTACTTGAGGCCGTCGATTTCACCGACCGGGTCGGGCAGCGCGGCAATCTGCTCCAGGCCTTCGGCCATCCCGGCCACTGCTTTTTCATTGATTTGCAGGCGGTCGAGCAACGCGGCATCGAGCCCGCTGGCACGAGCATGCGCCATGTCGCGCGCATTGGCTTCGAGCAGCGTGGCGGCGTCGCGCCGGATGGCCGCAGCCATCGCCAGCAACGCGCGGTTTTTCTGGTTGGTGTCGGCGCGGGCAATCGCACGCGAGGCTTCGCGCGCCTGTTTTCCCACCGTCTGCATGTAGCTTTTAATGTCCATCATCTTTTTCCATTGCCTACCGGTTCCGCCAGCGTCATGCCCATGCGCAGCAGCGTGTCCCAGGGATCACCCACCCGCTCCAGCCCTTTGGCCTGGCGATCGATCAAAGCCAGGTCGGCCAGCGCGCTTTCGATTTTTTCCAGGCTCAGTCGCTTGAGCGCCCGCTCGATCTGCGGCACGCGCTGCTTGTCGCGTCCCCACAGCGTGCGCATCACGGCGGGCAGGCTCTCGCCCTGGGCCACGGCCAATTTTAGCCTGAGCAACAGACCCACCGCCGAGCTCACCTGCCACAGGATCGCCGGCACCGCTTCGCCCGCATCCCTGAGATCGGTCACGATTTGCGCAAAACGTGCGCCATTGCCGGCATACAGCGCGTCCTGCAGCGCATCGGCTTCCAGCCGACTGACGTCGACCACGGCGTGCTCGACGTCAGCCAGCGTCACGCTTCCCGGCGGCAGCAGCAGCGCGAGCTTGTCGATTTCCTGCTGCGCCGCAAGCAGGTTGCCTTCGACCTGGTCAGCCAGAAACTGCAGTGCATCGCGGTCGGCCTTCAGGCCCTGCCGGGCCAGCCGCCGCTCGATCCAGCCGGGCAGTGCGGCGCGGTCGATGGGCTTGGCCTCGACCACCACGCCACTTTTGGCCAGCGCGGCGAACCAGCGGCTTTGCATGGCTTTCCATTCCAGCCCCGGCAGGCTGATGAGCGTGAGGGTGTCTTCAGGTAGCCGGGAAGCATAGGCCTCCAGTGCCTTGGCGCCGTCGACGCCAGGCTTGCCGGACGGGATGCGGATTTCGGTCAGGCGACGCTCGGCAAACAGTGAGAAGTTGTCGCCGCTGGCGAAGATGCCCTGCCAGTTGTAGCGCCCCTGCACGGTATGGACGGTGCGTTCGCTGTGGCCGGCGGCGCGCGCCGCCGCACGGATGGCGTCGGCTGCCTCCTGCGCCGCCAGCGGTTCGTCGCCCACCACCACATAGAGCGGGGCGAGGCCCCGTGCGAGCTGGTCGGGCAGACGGTCGGCGAGGATGTTCAAGTTGCGGCGCCAGGGTTGATGGCTTGCATGCGGCGCAGGATCCTCCGCGCAGCGCTCTCCTCCATGTCGCGATGCAGCAATTGCTCTTCCGCACCCTTGGCCAGCACCTGAGAGTCGTCGTAGGTGAAATCACGGACCAGTTCGATGGTCTCCGCAGCCGCCAGGGTCCGGCCATCCTGTCCTTTCACGCTATAGGTCAGCTTTAAGCCGAGGCGGTATTCGGTGACGCGACCGGCGCCGGACAACGAGAGAATCACTTTGCTACGCTCTTCCTGACCCACTTGCAGCACCGCCTCCGCCTCGCCGGCGGTTGCAACCAGGCGCGTGTTCTTGTTCGATTTCAGGGCGTTGCGGATGTGCGCGACCACATTGCCGGGCGGTGCGTCGAGATACAGGGTGGCGAACGGGATGCCCTCCAGCCGGCGCAACTGAAAGCCGCAGCCCGCAAGGAGTGCAGCGGGAAGGGTGGCGAGAAAAAGTCGACGCTTCATACGACGATATTAACCAAACGCCCGGGCACCACCACCACTTTTTTCGGCGGCTGGCCCTCCAGGTATTTCTGCGCCGTTTCGCTCGCCAGCGCGGCGGCCTCGATCGTGGCCTTGTCGGCCGCCGCCGCCACGCGGATCTGCCCGCGCAGCTTGCCGTTGACCTGCAGCATCAGTTCGATTTCGTCCTGCACCAGCGCAGCCTCGTCGACCATCGGCCACGCCATCGCGGCGCCCGGCTTGAGTTCGGCGTAGAGCGCCTCGCTGATGTGCGGCACGATGGGTGCGAGCAAGGCCACTGCGGCCTCAAGCACTTCCTGCCGCACGCTGCGGGTCGTGGCGTCGTCGCCTTCCAGCTTCGCCAGCGCATTCATCAGTTCCATCACCGCGGCGATCGCGGTGTTGAACTGCTTGCGGCGTTCAATATCGTCGCCCACTTTCTGGATGGTCTGGTGCAGTTGGCGGCGCGTGACTTTGGCCGCGTCAGAAAGATCGCCGCCAGCATATGCCGCCACCGCCGCGCCCTGCACGTGCTCGTACGCCAGCTTCCACAAGCGCTTGAGGAAACGGTGCGCGCCTTCGACGCCGGCATCCGACCACTCCAGGCTCTGCTCCGGCGGCGCGGCGAACATGGTGAACAGGCGCGCGGTATCGGCGCCGTACTGGTCGATCAGCGCCTGCGGGTCGACGCCGTTGTTCTTCGACTTCGACATCTTCTCGGTGCCGCCGACGGTCACCGGCTGGCCGTCAGTCTTGAGGATCGCCACGCCGTCGCGCATTTCCACATCGGCCGGGTTGAACCAGGTCTTCTTGCCATCGGCCGCTTCGCGGTAATAGGTCTCGGCGATCACCATCCCCTGCGTCAGCAGATTGTGGAAAGGCTCGTCGCTCGCGACCAGGCCCTCGTCACGCATCAGCTTGTGGAAGAAGCGCGCGTACAGAAGATGCAGGATGGCATGCTCGATGCCACCAATGTACTGGTCGACCGGCAGCCACCGGTTGGCGCGCGCATCGAGCATGCCGCCGTCGAAATCGGGGCAGGCATAGCGCGCGTAGTACCACGAGGACTCGACGAAGGTGTCCATGGTGTCGGTCTCGCGCCGTGCCGCGCCGCCGCACTTGGGGCAGGCGCAGTCCACGAAGTCGGCGCGCTTGTTGAGCGGGTTGCCGGAACCGTCCGGCACCACGTCCTCAGGCAGTACCACTGGCAGTTGCTCGGCTGGCACCGGCACATCACCGCAGCTGTCGCAGTGGATGATCGGGATCGGGCAGCCCCAGTAACGCTGGCGCGAGATGCCCCAGTCACGCAGGCGGAACTGGGTCTTCTTCTCGCCGAGGCCCTTGGTAGCGAGATCGGCGGCGATAGCGTCGACCGCCTCATCCGGGTACAAACCGTCGTATTTACCAGAGTTGAAAAGCAGGACTTCGTCTCTCGATTTCGATGCATACCAATTTTTCCATCGCGTCGCGTCGAAATACAACTCTGGATAGTCTGACTCTGGGCGCTGTGCGCGCAGCGTGTCCGTATAAATCAAGTTGTTTTGAATAACTTGCTTAATTGGGAGCCCGTGCGCATTAGCAAATTCAAAATCCCGCTCGTCGTGCGCCGGCACTGCCATCACCGCGCCTTCACCGTAGCTCATCAGCACGTAGTTGCCGACCCACACGGGAACCAATTCACCGGTGAGCGGGTGCGTCACCTTCAGGCCGGTGTCCATGCCCTTCTTTTCCATTGTCGCCATGTCGGCTTCGGCGACGCTGCCCTGCTTGCACTCGGCAATGAAGGCGGCGAGCGCCGGGTTGTCCTGTGCGGCACGGGTGGCGAGTGGGTGCTCGGCGGCCACCGCACAGAAGGTCACGCCCATGATGGTGTCGGCACGGGTGGTGAACACCCACAGCTTTTCATCCTTGCCGTCCAACTGGTACGGGAAGGCGAAGCGCACGCCGACACTCTTGCCGATCCAGTTCGCCTGCATGGTCTTCACCCGCTCCGGCCAGCCCGGCAGGTTGTCGAGGCCAGACAGCAGTTCGTCTGCGTACTGGGTGATGCGGAAGAAGTACATCGGGATATCGCGCTTTTCGACCAGCGCGCCGGAGCGCCAGCCGCGCCCTTCTATCACCTGCTCGTTGGCGAGAACCGTCTGGTCGACCGGATCCCAGTTGACGCTGGCCATCTTCTTGTAGATCACGCCCTTTTCGAACAGGCGGGTGAACAGCCACTGCTCCCAGCGGTAGTAGTCCGGCTTGCAGGTCGCGAGTTCGCGCGACCAATCGATGGCGAAGCCCAGCGCCTGCAGCTGGGTGCGCATGTGGTCGATGTTGGCGTAGGTCCAGGCGGCCGGCGGCACGTTGTTGGCGATGGCCGCGTTTTCCGCTGGCAGGCCAAAGGCGTCCCAGCCCATCGGCTGCATCACGTTGAACCCGCGCATGGCGTGGTAGCGCGCCAGTACGTCGCCGATGGTGTAGTTGCGAACGTGGCCCATGTGCAGCTTGCCCGACGGGTAGGGAAACATCGACAGGCAGTAGTACTTCGGACGATCGGAATCATCGCGGGCGCGGTAGACCTGGCTGGCCGTCCACTGCGCCTGCGCAGCGCGTTCGATTTCCGAGGGAAGGTATTTTTCTTGCATCGCAACAACCGCTTAGAATCAAGCTCGCGATTATACCGCCCGGCCGGCGCGGCCCGCTTGCCTGAGCGGTCTGCCGGGAACGCTCAATGTCCACCCGGGTCGGTAGCCTCTCTACAACCCGAGAAGGAGATCACATGAAAACCTTGCTTCCGCTCGTCCTGCTGGCCGCATCCCAGCCCGCGCTTGCCGCCCAGCCCGACATCCTGCCGGTCAAGCAGATCGGGATGGAACTGGCACGCGACATCGCGATGGCCGCTGTCGAGGCCTGCCGCAAGGACGGCTACAACGTTTCAGCCGTGGTGATCGATCGCGCCGGCAACCTGCAGGTGGCGATGCGCGACACGCTGGCGGCGCGCCACACCCTGGAAATCGCCGAGCGCAAGGCCGGCATGGCCATCATGTCCGGCAGCGATTCCGGCGAATTCCGCGCCGCCCGCGCCGACATCCGCCCCGAACTCAACCACATCAATGGCCTCATCGTGATGGACGGCGCCCTGCCGATCCGCGCCGCCGGCAGCCTGATTGGTGCGGTGGGCGTATCGGGCGCCCCCGGTGGCGACAAGGACCGCGCCTGCGCTGCCGCCGCTTTGCAAAAAGTGGAAGAACGACTGGAATTCGCCCTGTAGGGCCGGCCGGCCGGGGCTTCCGCGTGCGGGTGACAAGCCCTGCCCCGCGCAGGTAAAATGCGTCGTTTTCGCACAATTTCTACCTATCCTTCAGGGAGTCCCAGCATGTCCAAGAAGCATCCCGTCATTGCGGTCACGGGTTCATCCGGCGCCGGCACCACCACCGTCAAGCGCGCGTTCGAACACATTTTCTTCCGTGAAAAGATCAACGCCGCCGTGATCGAAGGCGACAGCTTCCATGGCCTGTCACGGGTCGAGTTCAAGGAAGCCGTGAAAAAGGCCGAAGCCGAAGGCAACATGTCGTTCAGCCACTTCGGCCCTGCCGCCAACCGCTTCGACAAGCTGGCTGAACTGTTCGAAACCTACGGCAAGACCGGTGGCGGCAAGAAGCGCTACTACATCCACAGCGACGAAGAAGCCGCGGAGCACAACAAGCGCCTCAACACCAGCCTCAACCCCGGTGAATTCACCCCGTGGGAAGACGTGGCCCCCGGCTCCGACGTGCTGTTTTACGAAGGCCTGCACGGCCTGGTGAAGACCGACGACATCGACGTCTCCAAGCACGTCGACCTCGGCATCGGCGTGGTGCCCATCGTCAACCTCGAGTGGATCCAGAAGATCCACCGCGACGGCGCCGAGCGCGGCTATTCCGCCGACGTCATCGTCGACACCATCCTGCGCCGCATGCCGGACTATGTGAACTACATCACCCCGCAGTTCTCGCGCACCGACATCAACTTCCAGCGTGTGTCCACCGTCGACACCTCCAACCCCTTCATCACGCGCGACATCCCGACGCCGGACGAAAGCTTCATCGTGATCCGCTTCCGCGAGCCGAAGGGTGTCGACTTCCCCTACCTCTTGAACATGATCCCGAACTCCTTCATGTCGCGCCGCAACACCATCGTGGTGCCGGGCGCCAAGATGGGCTTCGCCATGGAACTGATCCTGGCGCCGATCATTCAGGACATGATCGCGGCCAAGAGCAAGTAAGCCAAACCTGGCCGGAACGAGAAACGGAGCCGCGTGGCTCCGTTTTTTTATGCCCAGCCCCCTGCAATCACACCACCGAGAAACCCACCAACGCGATCTCGTCGCCATCCTTCACCGGCGAGGACTTCTCGACGAACTGCTTGTTGATGGTGATGTTGAGCTTGGGATTGCCGAGCAGCATCTTCTTCCACATCTCGCCGCGCCTGGACAGCACGAAAAGAAGGCGCTCGACGTCGGTCACGTCCGCAGGCAGGTCAATTTCATCGGAGGCCATGCCGAGCGTGTCCACCAGATCGCCGAAAAACAAAATTCTCACCATCTGTAGCCCTTTATAATTCGTCATTGACCGCCCGATTTTACCCCCGTATGTCCGACCTCCTGCTGGAAAACCTCAACCCCGAACAGCGCGCCGCGGTCACCCTGCCGCGCGAGTCGGCGCTGATTTTGGCAGGCGCCGGCTCGGGCAAGACGCGGGTGCTGACCACCCGCATCGTGTGGCTGATCCAGACCGGGCAGGTGTCGCCGCACGGCATCCTCGCGGTGACCTTCACCAACAAGGCGGCGAAGGAAATGCTCACCCGCATTTCGGCGATGCTGCCGATCAACACGCGCGGCATGTGGGTCGGCACCTTCCATGGGCTGGCCAACCGCCTGCTGCGCACGCACTACCGCGAGGCGGGCCTGCCGCAGTCGTTCCAGATTCTGGACAGCCAGGACCAGTTGTCGGCGATCAAGCGCCTGATGAAGGCGATGAACGTCGACACCGAGAAATACGAGCCGAAGAAGGTGCAGCGCTTCATCAACAGCCACAAGGAAGCCGGGCGTCGCGCGCGCGACGCCGAAGCCTTCGACGAATACTCGATGCGGCTGGCCGAACGGTACGAGGCCTACGACGTGCAATGCCAGCGCGAGGGGGTGGCCGATTTCTCGGAGTTGCTGCTGCGCGCCTACGAGCTGCTGTACCGCAACGAACCGCTGCGCCAGCATTACCAGGACCGTTTCAAGCACATCCTGATCGACGAGTTCCAGGACACCAACACACTGCAGTACCGCTGGCTCAAATTGTTTGCCGGCCCGCACACGGCGCTGTTCGCGGTGGGCGACGACGACCAGTCGATCTACGCCTTTCGCGGCGCCAACACCGCCAACATGGCCGAGTTCGAACGCGAGTTCGCGCACGGCAACGTGATCAAGCTGGAGCAGAACTACCGCAGCCACGGCCACATCCTCACCGCCGCCAACACGCTGATCTCGCAGAACGCCCATCGACTAGGCAAGAATCTGTGGACGGCGGAAGGCGACGGCGAGCCGATCCGCGTGTTCCAGGCCTATTCCGACCAGGAGGAGGCGAGCTTCGTGGTCGACGAGGTGCGGGCGCTCAACCGCGAGGGGATGAGCCTGTCGGACATGGCGCTCTTGTATCGTTCCAACGCGCAGTCGCGGGTGCTGGAACACGCGCTGTTTTCGGCCAGCGTGCCCTATCGCGTGTACGGCGGCCTGCGCTTTTTCGAGCGCCAGGAAATCAAGCATGCGCTCGCCTACCTGCGCCTCCTGACCAATCCGGAAGACGACGGCGCTTTTCTGCGGGTGGTGAATTTCCCCACCCGCGGCATCGGCGCCCGCACTCTGGAGCAGTTGGCCGACAACGCCGCGCGCTCGGGCGCGAGCCTGTGGCAGGCGGCCTGCACCAGCGGCGGCAAGGTGGCCGGCTTCGCCAGGCTGATCGAGGATATCAAGGCTGCCACGCGTGATCTGCCGCTTGCGGAAGCGATCGACCACGTGATCGAGGCCAGCGGACTGGCGGACTACTACCGCGCCGACAAGGAAGGCGCCGACCGCCTGGAGAACCTCAACGAATTGGTCAACGCCGCTGCGCTGTTCTCGGAAGAGTCCGGTGCGGATGCCTTTGGTTCCGACGTGACGCCGGAGGCGTCAGTCTCCACCGAAACGACCCAGCCTGAGCTGGATCGTTTTCTCGCCCATGCTGCGCTGGAAGCCGGCGAACATCAGGCCGGTGCGGGCCACGACGCGCTGCAGCTAATGACCGTGCACGCCGCGAAGGGACTGGAATTTCACGCGGTCTTCATCACCGGGCTGGAGGAAGGCCTGTTCCCGCACGAGCAGAGCGCAGGCGAGGAGAACGGCCTGGAAGAGGAACGGCGGCTGATGTACGTGGCGATCACCCGTGCTCGGCGGCGGCTGTACCTGTCGCATGCACAGTCGCGCATGCTGCACGGACAGATCCGCTACAGCCTGCCGTCGCGCTTTCTGGACGAACTGCCTGAGCAGGTGCTGCTGCATCTCAACCGCCGAACCGAGCCGGCTTACCCGTCAGCCAGCACCCACGCGCCGGCAGCGACGCCGCGCAGCCCGCAAACGGGCAACGACACCGGCTACAAGGTCGGACAGAGCGTAGCCCATGCCAAGTTCGGCACCGGCATCATCATCGACTTCGAGGGGCGCGGCGCTGACGCGCGGGTGCAGGTCAAATTTCGCGAGGCCGGCACCAAGTGGCTGGCGCTGGCCTACGCCAAGCTGTCGGCAGTCTGACTAGAGCGACACCACTTTTTCGGGCGCGGGCTCGTCGGCCCACACCGCGAAGATCGCCTGATACGAGGCATACAGTGAGCCGAACAGGATCGGCATCGCAACCAGCAGGCCGAGCAGCAGGGGGACCAAGGCGGCCAGAAGCAGCACTGCGCCCAGCGCCAGTCCGTTCACCAGCATCGCCGCCCAGTTCCTGGCGACGGCCCTGAGGCTTACGGCCAGCGCAGTTGCCGGACGGGCGCCGCCGAACAGGATCAACGCAGGCGCAAACCAGGTCGCCATGATCAGCGGGGTGAACAGCAGCAGGCCGGTGAACATCGCCGGCATCGCCTGATTCAGGACGGCCTGCATTTCCGCCGGGTCTTTTTGGGTCTGCGCCGCCGTCATGACCGCCTGCGGATCGAAACCCATGCCCAGCATGATCTTGCCGATCACCAGGGTGCCGAGCAATTGCACCGCGCCGACGGCCATCAACGGAATGGCGGGACCTTTCACGCCGGCCAGGAAATTCGGCAGTTCGAGTTCATTGCCGTCGTCGAGTGCGCGATACGCAGCCATGAAGCCGGCCACCATCAAAGGCGACGCCAGTTCCGACAGCGAGGCGCCCACCACGGGAATCAGACCGAGCGCCATCACCACGCCGAACAGCATGGCGAACGCGGCAGACAGCAGCAGCGGGGTTCTTCGGTACAGGCGAAAGCCGTCGGCCACCCAGTGAAAACCCTGGCTGGCCGCGACCTTGCGCGGAATGTCTTGATTGGATGCGGTAGTCATGCGGCGGATTTTAACCGACGCACTGCCGACAAAATCAGAATTCCTTGATCACCCACATCGGCGGGCGCATCCCCGAATCCAGGCTGTCCTGCCGGGCAAACTGGCCGTCACCCTTCTGGTCGATGAGGTAATACGGCTTGCCGACCTTGGGAATGACTTTCAGCATGTAAAGCCTGCCGTTGGCGCGGTATTCGACGACGCTCCCCTGGCCGCTCGGCTTGATCGTGACCGCAGGCGCATCGTCGGGACCGGGCGCGCCATCGGGAACTGGCTGCAATTCGGGCGGACGGTCGGATGGTGCTGCGGCAACGGCCACGCTGCTCAGCAACAGGGTCAACAGCAAAACAGGGGTACGCATGCGAGGCTCCAGAAGGCGAAGGGTTCAGTTTGGGAAAGGGTTAGACGGAAACTTACAGGTTGAGCTGGATTTCGCGTTCAGCGAGCGATGGCATGAAGCCGCGTTTTTCATAATGGCTGAAGATGGCCTCGACCACCTCCTCGGGTTTGTCGATGATGTGCATCAGGTCGACGTCCCCGGGGGAAATCATGCCTTCGTCCACCATCCTGGTTTTCACCCAGTCGGCCAGTCCCGCCCAGTAGGCCGAACCCACCAGGATGATGGGAATGGGCGCGATTTTTCCGGTCTGCACCAGGGTCAGCGCCTCGAACAGTTCGTCCAGTGTACCGAAGCCGCCGGGCATGACGACGTAGGCCGCGGCGAACTTGACGAACATGACCTTGCGCGCAAAAAAGTGCTGGAAGGTCTGGCTGATGTCCTGATACGCGTTGGCACTTTGTTCGTGCGGCAGCTGGATGTTGAGGCCGACACTGGGCGACTTGCCGAAATACGCGCCCTTGTTGGCCGCTTCCATGATGCCGGGGCCGCCGCCCGAGACCACCGAGAAGCCGGCGTCGGACAACTTGCGTGCGATGTCTTCGGTCAGCATGTAATACGCATGATCGGGCGGGGTGCGGGCACTGCCGAAGATCGAAACAGCCGGACGGATCGACGCCAGCCGTTCGGTTGCCTCGACGAACTCTGCCATAATCCCGAGCATCCGCCACGACTCGCGCGCCGAATAATTGATCTCGGCGGTACGCCCCGGGTCGACGTTGGCAGGCAATTTATCAAAGTGCATTTTCGAGCGCCTCGTGAACGATTCTAGTTTGAACCAGCCCAGTGTAAGTCAGTCCAGAAAAACCCTGCTGCTGGTGGACGGCTCGTCCTACCTGTATCGCGCCTTCCATGCGCTGCCCGATCTGCGCAACACGGCGGGCGAACCCACCAGCGCGATCAAGGGCGTGCTCTCCATGCTGCGCCGGCTGCAGAAGGACTACGCGGCCGATTATATCGCCTGCGTGTTCGACGCGAAGGGCAAAACCTTCCGCGACGACCTCTATCCCGAATACAAGGCGCACCGCCCCGCGATGCCGGACGACCTGCGCTGCCAGATCGAGCCGCTGCACGAAGTCATCCGCGCCGAGGGCTGGCCGCTCGTCGTCATCGACGGCGTCGAGGCCGACGACGTGATTGGTACCCTGGTGCAGCACGCGACCCAGAAGGGCATTCGCAGCATCGTTTCCACCGGCGACAAGGACATGGCGCAACTGGTCAACGACCACGTGACGCTGGTCAATACCATGAGCGAGGAAACCCTCGACGAGGCGGGTGTGGCTTCCAAATTCGGCGTACCGCCGGAGCGCATCATCGATTACCTCACCCTGATCGGCGATGCCGTCGACAACGTGCCCGGCGTCGCCAAGGTCGGACCCAAAACCGCGGTGAAGTGGCTGGCCGAATACGGCACGCTCGACAATCTGCTCGCGCACGCCGACGAGATCAAGGGCGTGGTCGGCGACAACCTGCGCGCCGCGCGCGACTGGCTGCCGCAGGCGCGCGTGCTGATCACCATCAAGATGGATGTCGCGCTGCCCTTCGATTTCGACGACCTGGTACTGAAGCCGCGCGATGCCGATGCGCTGCGGAAGCTGTTCGAGCGCTACGAGTTCCGCAGCTGGCTGCGCGAACTCGATGCGGCCGCGACGGCAAACCCGGAAGCACCCGAACAGGACTGCAGCGGCGACCACCGCGCCTGCTACGAAACCCTCCTCACCGATGCCGCACTCGACGCCTGGATCGCCAAGCTCAGCACGGCGCCGGCGTATGCGCTCGATACCGAAACCACCGGCCTCAACGCGATGCAGGCCGAACTGGTCGGCATCTCGTTTGCCATCACCCACGGCGAGGCAGCCTACCTGCCGCTGGCGCACCACTATGCCGGCGCGCCCGCGCAGCTCGACCGCGATGCCGCACTGGCGAAATTGAAACCTCTGCTGGAAAGCCCTGCCCCCAAAATCGTCGGCCAGCACCTGAAGTACGACCGCCATATCTTTGCCAACTACGGCATCACGCTCGGCGGCGTCATCGACGACACCCTGCTGCAGTCCTACGTGCTCGAAGCGCACCAGTCCCACGAACTCGGCAACCTGGCGTCGCGCCATCTTGGGCTGGCGACGATCAGCTACGACGATGTCACCGGCAAGGGCGCGTCGCGCATCGGTTTCGAGCAGGTGGCGATCGAACGCGCCAGCGAATATGCGGCGGAGGACGCCGACGTCACGCTGCGCGTGCGGGATGCGTTGGCGCCGCAGATCGATGCCTCCGACAAGCTCACCTTCGTGTATCGCAGCATCGAACTGCCAGTGGCCGAGATCCTGTTCCGCATGGAGCGCACCGGCGTGCTGCTTGACCGGAATCTGCTGGGAGTGCAAAGCGGGGAGCTCGGCAAGAAGATGCTGGACCTGGAACAGCGCGCCTACCAGGAGGCGGGGCGGCCGTTCAACATGAGTTCGCCCAAGCAGATCGGCGACATCCTGTTTACGCAAAAGGGCCTGCCGGTCGTCAAGAAAACCCCTGGCGGCGCGCCCTCGACGGACGAGGAGACGCTGGAACTGCTGGCGCTCGATCACCCGATCGCACGGGCGATTCTCGACTACCGCGGCATGGCGAAGTTGAAATCCACTTATACCGACAAGCTGCCGCAGATGGTGCACCCGAAAACCGGTCGCCTGCACACCAGCTATTCGCAGGCGACCACGGTGACCGGACGGCTGTCGAGCTCCGACCCCAACCTGCAGAACATCCCAGCGCGCACCGCCGAGGGACGCCGCATCCGCGAGGCCTTCATCGCACCGCCCGGGCACGTGCTGGTGTCGGCCGACTATTCGCAGATCGAGCTGCGCATCATGGCGCACCTGTCGGATGACGCCGGTCTTTTGAAGGCCTTTGCCGAGGATCGCGATATCCACACCGCCACCGCCGCCGAAGTCTTCGGCGTGGCGCTGGACGAGGTGAGCAGCGATCAGCGGCGCATGGCCAAGGTCATCAACTTCGGCCTGATCTACGGCATGTCGGCGTTCGGCCTGGCGTCACAACTCAACCTCGAGCGCGCCGCCGCACAGGCCTACATCGACCGCTACTTCGCGCGCTATCCCGGCGTGGCCGACTACATGCAACGCACCCGCGAGGCCGCGCGCCGCCAGGGCTACGTCGAGACCGTGTTCGGCCGCCGTCTGTACCTGCCCGAAATCAACGCCAAGAATCCGCAGCGCCGTCAGGGTGCCGAACGCGCCGCGATCAACGCGCCGATGCAGGGCACCGCCGCCGACCTCATCAAGCTGGCGATGATTGCGGTGCAGGGCTGGCTGGATACGGAAAAGCTGGCCAGCCGTCTATTATTGCAGGTGCACGACGAACTCATCCTCGAAGTGCCCGAGCGGGAACTTGACCGCGTACGCGCCGAACTTCCCGGGCAGATGTGCAACGTCGCGGAACTCAAGGTGCCCTTGCGGGTGGGCGTGGGGTCGGGCGCAAACTGGGAAGCGGCGCACTGATTTTCCGCTGTCCCTGGCGCACCCAGCAGAGGGCGCATAAAAAAACGGGAGCCTTGGCTCCCGTTTTTTGGTTGTCGCGCGTTATTGATCAGCGGCCATACAGTTCGACGCGGCGGTTCCTGGCGCGGCCTTCCTTGGTGGTGTTGTCGCCCACCGGGTCGGCCTCACCATAGCCCGTTGCCTTGATGCGATCGGCGGCGGCACCGCGCTTGATCATTTCATTGCGTACGGTATCGGCGCGGCGCTGCGACAGATCCAGGTTGTAGGCCTCCGAACCCATGCTGTCGGTGTAACCGCGCAGTTCATACATCTCGCCTTCCATTTTCAGGACGTGGGCGACAGCGTTGTCGATCTTCTCGTCTGCAGCCGGCGTCAGCGTAGCCTTGTCGAAGCCAAAATGCACGTCACCCAAAGTCATAAGCGGCGCGGGCGCAGGTGCGGGCGCCGGCTCAGCAGCCTTGGGCGGGCAGCCATCAGCCGTACCAGGCGCAGCAACGGTCGGGCACTTGTCCTGGTAATCCGGGATGCCGTCGCCATCGGTGTCCAGCGGGCAACCCTCGGCATTCACCTTCACGCCAGCAGGTGTGTCAGGGCACTTGTCGAGGCCGTCGAACACGCCGTCGCCGTCGCTGTCGAGCGGGCAACCCTTGGTGTCGACCTTGGCCCCTACGGGTGTATTAGGGCATTGATCGAAGCGGTTGGGCACGCCGTCGCCATCCGAATCCGGCGGCGCGCCGATGCCCCAGGAGTATCCAACCAAGGCCTGGAAGTTGGTGAGGGCAGCATTCGGCAGCGAGTCGTTGCCGAACGACTGGTCAGCGCGCACTTCCCAACGGAAAGCATCGTTCACGCCCACTTCCCAGGACTGACCCACCCCCAGCGACGCCATCGGGCGGGTGAAGTCAGGGCCGTCGTCGGTATTGACATTCATCACGCCAAGGCCGCCGGACAGGAACCAGTCGTAGCGGTCCTGCTTCGAGAACAGCCATTCCAGTCCGCCACGCAGCGTGGTGACGTCCGCATCGCCGACCCCTGCACGGTCACCCTTATAGGGGCCATACATCAGATCGCCGAACAGGTTGAAATCACTCCCCAGCCGCTGGCCATAACGCATCCCGAACAGCGGGTTGACGTCACTGGCTGAATCCTTGCTGCCGGTCAGATCGCCGTCTGCCCAGCCACCGCCGAGCAGAAGGCTGAATTCGCGATCCGCCATGTCGGCCGCATGCGCAGGTGCGCCCGCCGCCAACAGTCCACCCAGCAGACAGGCTGCGTATGCGTGTTTCATTGTGAAGCTCCCGTTTATTAGTAAATGTGCTTGCGAGTCTTCACCGAAACCGGATGAAGGGAGGGTCGAATTGTACCTCCCGCTCACCCGGCGCCCCGGCCAAACCGGGCTGGCTGGTCAAAAAGTCGGCCCCCAAGTTGCACTGGAACAACAGCGATCGCCCCTTATTTTTTCAGGCTGTCGCGAATTTCACGCAACAGCACGATGTCCTCGGGCGGTGCTACCGGCGCCGCCGGGGCAGGCGTTTCTTTCTTCAGGCGGTTGATCTGCTTGACCAGGATGAAAACGATGAAACCCAGGATGATGAAATTGAGCAGGATGGTGAGGAAATTGCCGTAGGCGAACACCGGCACGTTGGCCGCCTTCAAGCCCTCCAGCGTCCTCTCCACGCCCTCTGGCACGCTCCCAAGCACAAAGAACAGGTTGGAGAAATCGAAGCCGCCGAACACCGCGCCGATGATCGGCATGATCAGGTCCTTGACGATGGAGTCGACGATCTTGCCGAAGGCGGCGCCGATGATGACGCCGACCGCCAGGTCCATCGCATTGCCCTTGACCGCAAATTCCTTGAATTCCGAAACGATGCTCATGGCTTCCCCCTATTGTTTAATCGAGTGTCCAGCCTAGCAAATGTTGGCCGTGTGGTCGATTCTTCGCCATTGCAAAAGTAATTTCGTGCGGCTTGGTCGCGGCCCGCTGGGAGGGTAAAATGCCATCCCTTATGCGCATCGGCAGCCACCTCCTCAAGAACCGCCTGATCGTCGCCCCCATGGCCGGGGTGACCGACCGGCCTTTCCGCCAGCTTTGCAAGAAGCTGGGCGCCGGCATGGCGGTGTCCGAGATGGTGACGTCGAACTCGCTGCTGTACGGCTCGGCCAAGACCGCGCGGCGCGCCAACCACGAAGGCGAGGTCGACCCGATCAGCGTGCAGATCGCTGGCGCCGATCCGGCGATGATGGCCGAGGCCGCGCGCCA
>JAABQU010000121.1 GCA_011391285.1 Thiobacillus sp. | reverse complement strand
GCTCCGGGCCCACCAGAGGCCGGCCGCTACGCCGGCGGCAAGCAGCAGGGCGGCGGCGATGAGGCCCAGCATAGTTTTCCTGAGGGTTTGGGGGCTCATTGCAGGTCTCCCGACAAGGTGGGGTCGCTGTAGGCGAAATGCAGCCGGGCGCCCATCTGGCGGCGCTCGCCTTCGAGCGTGATCGCCTCGAGGTCGGCATCGATGAATTCGCGCCGCGCCATCACCAGATCGACCAGTTCACCCTTGCCACCGCGCCAGGCCGCCAGGGCCAGATCCACCTTTTCGCTCGCCAGCGGCAGCAGTACCTGGTACTGACGCTTGACGGCGTTGTCGAGGCGCTGGTATTCGGCCAGATCCGTCTCCAGCATCGCCGCATGCTCGCGCATCACGGCTTCGCGTTCGGCATCGAGGCCCGCGCGTTCCGCCAGCTTGGCCGCGATTTTCGGATCCTGGCGGCTCGCGGCAAACACCGGCAGATCGAAGCTGACCTGCATCATGGCCATGTCGCCAAACTGCGAGCCGCGCCTGAGATAGGCCATTTCCAGCGCCCAGTCCGGTTTCTTCTCGGCCTGGGCTTCGGCCACCTCGGCGTCCAGCACCCGCCCCTTCGGATCGAACACCGACAGCTCCGGGTGCCCGTGCAGCGTGTGGGCGAGTGCGTCGCGGCTGATCGGCCAGTCGGGGGCGGGGCCCTGCAGCGGTGCCTCCGCAGCCGGCCCGATCCAGCGTCTGAGGGCGGCGATCGCCTGCTGGCGCCGCGCTGCGAGCGCTTCCCGGCGCGTCTCGATCAGTGCGGCCTCGTGACGCGCCGCGACCGCCTCTTGGGCACTGCCCTTGCCGCCGGCAATGCGGGCACGCACCGCGGCGTCGAACACGCGGTTCTCGGCGTCCAGCGCATCGATGCGGGCAAGCTGGCGCTCGACGGATTGGCGCGCAATCCACGCAAGCGCCGTTTCGCGCAGCACGCCGAGGCGGGTGATCCGGGTTTGCGCTTCCGACAGATCGACCCGGCCGCGGGCGACCGCAACGCGCGCATCGCGCTTGGCCTCGTTGGGAAATTCCTGCATCAGGCCGATGCGTGTCATGGTCATGGGGTCGCTGCTCAGGCTGTAGCTGTCGGGGCCCTCGATCGGCACATTGTCGACCCCCAGCGCCATCCTGGGGTCGGGCAGCGCCCCGGCGGGAATCGCCGCCTGGCGGGCGGCATCGACCTGGGCCGCTTCGGCGCGCAGCACCGGCGCCTCGCGCACGGCCAGCGCCAACGCATTGTCGAAGGTCAGCGGATCGGCTCCCGCCGGTCCGGCAAGATTCATCAACGCAAGCAGCGCCGACCAGACAAATGGGAGCCGCCCCTGTCGGGCGGCAGCTTCTGGAATCGCCAATGTCCAACTCCTTGTGAGAGGCCGACCCCCATGTGGGCTCGAAGGCGCAGGATAGCGCAATGACGACCGCGCGGCGGACACCGCGCGGAAACCGCCGGACGAGGACAGCCGAATCAACGGACGCAAGGGCTGGCAACGATGACCTGACTTGCAGGCTGGCGCGCCGGCGTCTGCAGCATGGGCACGATGCTGTGCATCATCCGAACCCTCCATCCTGGCTGCCCGCTCCGTCGGGCGGCTCGCCTCGGAGAATGCAGCGTGCGCATCTCCCTGCCGCGGGGGCTACGACGGAAGACAATGAAGAGAATCCCCTGAACGCGCATCGGCGCGTTGTCGGACGTTGCAGCCCGGCGACGCATGGCCGTACTTTATGCCGCCGTGGGGCCAGGCAATGGCGATCTGGCCCGCGCAACGACCGATGCACCGCGTCGCACCGGTCCTCGACGCAGGGGGCCGCGCAGGAATGCAGCACATGAGTGGGCATAGCCGACTATTCAGTAATGCCCCGCATATCCGAATAAGCATTGACTGATATGACAACCATGCCTGATCTCTCTCCCGAAATCGATCGCCTCATCACCGAGCTCGATGCGTCGGTCGAGGCACATAGGAACTGGACGCGCCGCATCCTGCGCTTCGTCGTGTTGCGCACGTCCCCTGGCGAGGATGTCCTCGCGCCCACGGCGCACGCCCTTTGCCAGTTCGGCAACTGGTACAAGGCAAACCTGGCGCACTTCGAAGCCATCGATGCAGTGGCCGCACATCGCGTCGAATGGGTACATCAGGTGATGCACGACGCCATCCGCGCCATTTGCGCCGACATGCTGGCCGGGCAGCCCGGTAAGGATGCCGACCTGGTTGCATTCGAGCAATCGCAGTCCGAACTGCTCGTCCTGCTTGCGCGCTTCAAGACGTCGATCCTGTCCAATGCCGTCCGGCAGGACCCGCTGACCGGATTGCCCCTGCGATATGGAATCGAAGGCGACTTCGCCCTGCAGCAGAAGGATGCCCGACGCAACCGCCATCTGTTTTATGTGGCGCTGATCGATATCGACCACTTCAAGCGCATCAACGACAGCTATGGCCATCCCGTGGGTGACCGGGTGCTGCGTGAACTGGCGGACACCATGAATCGCAACCTGCGGGGCAATGAACCGCTGTACCGCTTTGGCGGGGAGGAGTTTCTCTGGCTGATGCAATGCAATACCGCAGGAGAAGCCGAACAGTCGGCGCATCGCCTGCTGAGCACCATACGCTCCACGCCCATTCCCATATCCAAAGACCAGTCGGTTACGCTGACCGTCACCCTCGGGATGGCACGGGTGGGCGACGATGAGGAACTGGCCAGCGCCCTCGAACGCGCCGACGTCGCCCTATACAAAGGGAAAGAAGCGGGTCGCGATCGCTTCGTCATTGACATGCCTGGCCAGGACAACACCTTCCATGCCATGGCGACCAGCGTGACGTACGAAACCGCCGGGTCCCTGAAACAGAAAGCATAAATCCGCACTGTGGTGGATTACCCAATACCTGCGGTCAGGCTCGGGGTTGGTGCCTCGTGTCGTCCACGCAAAAAAACAGGGGCTGCCGCCCCTGTTCATGGATGCCTGAAACGACTCAGCGCTTGGCCGGCTTGGCGGCGATTTCTTCCAGCCTGCGCGCCTTGATGACCTGGCCGTTCAACGCGGCTTCCTTGGCGCTACCGCCGTAGGCGACCACCATCAACTGACTGTAGTACATCACCGGGATGTTGAACTTGGTGCCGTAGCGCTTGTTGATCTGGCCCTGGTAGACCTCGACGTTGGCCTGGCACAGCGGGCACGGCGTGACGATCATTTCGGCGCCGTGGTCATAGGCCGATTCGACGATGTCCTTGATCTGCGCCTGCGCCTTTTCGGGTTCGGAGAACGCCAGCGCGCCGCCGCAACAGGTGACTTTCTGCTCGTACTCTGGGATGGATTCGGCACCGACCATTTCGACCATCTTGTCGAGGTACTGCGGGTTTTCAAACGATTCGCCGTCCACGCCGAACGGTCGGTTGGTCTGGCAACCGACGTAGCCCGCGATCTTGACGCCTTCGAGGGGGCGCACGACGTGCTTCTTCATTTCGTCGAAGCCGATGTCCTCGATCAGCACTTCGACCATGTGGCGGATTTCGGGCATTTCGTTGATGGTGAGACCGGCTTCCTTGAGCGCTTCACGGGTGTCGGCCATCAGCGTGTCGGAATGCGACAGGCGGTCGCGCGTTTCGCGCGCGCCCAGCCAGCACGCCGCACACGTCGCGACAATTTCCTGTCCGGGCAGGTTCTTCTCGGACAGCGCGAAGTTGCGTGCATTCAACACGTGGCGCGGCAGTTCACCGGCTTCGGCGTAGCCGATCGATGCACCGCAGCAGTTCCAGTCTGGAATTTCGGTCAGCTTGACGTCCAGCGTCTTGCACATCGCCTCGACCGAGGTGAGGTAGTTGGATGCGGAAGCGCCCTTCTGCGACGAGCAGCCGGGGTAAAACGCGTATTCATGTTTGGCCATTTCTGT
>JAABQU010000120.1 GCA_011391285.1 Thiobacillus sp. | reverse complement strand
CCACGCGCTTCGAGGGCGTCGAGCAGATCGAGGATGCCGGGAAAGGGCTGCGAGTGGCGGCAGATGTTGGCGGCGTACAGTTCCAGGAACTCCTCGCGCATGGCGGCGAAGCGGGGGCTGTCGGGATGCAGGTCGAAACCGATGCCCAGGAGGCCGCGTGCGCCATGCGAGGCCTGCGGCCGGATGACCGCGTCGGCCAGCGGCGGCAGGCCGTGGCGGACGCGCTGCAGATTGAGCGCGTAGCCAAGGTCGGGCGCGGTGTCGACCAGGGTGCCGTCGAGGTCGAACAGCACCGCCCGGATGCCTACGAGCTTCGCGGCTTCAGTCACCACGGCGGGTGGCCAGCAGGTAGTTGACGTCGGTATCCGCTTCCAGCCTGTAGATCTTGGTCAGCGGGTTGTAGGTCATGCCGATCAGTTCCTGAGTGTCGAGCCCGGCTTCGCGGGTCATGCGCGCGAGTTCAGCGGGCTGGATGAACTTGGCGTAGTCGTGGGTGCCGCGCGGCAGCAGCTTGAGGACGTATTCTGCGCCGATGATGGCGAGGAGATAGCTCTTGGCGTTGCGGTTCAGCGTCGAGAAGAACACCCAGCCGCCCGGCTTCACCAGGCACGCGCAGGCAGTGACGACCGAGGCCGGATCGGGGACGTGCTCGAGCATTTCCATGCAGGTGACGACGTCGAACTCGCCGGTGTGCTGCGCCGCGTAGTCTTCAGCTGAAACCAGCTGGTAGTCGACACGCCTGCCGGATTCTAAGAGGTGCAGTTTGGCGACCTTGAGCGCTTTATCCGACAGGTCGATGCCGCTGACCGTGGCACCGGCGCCGGCCATTGCCTCGGCGAGGATGCCGCCGCCGCAGCCGACGTCGAGCACCTTTTTGCCGTTCAGTGGCGCCTGCTGGTCGATCCACTTCAGGCGCAGCGGGTTGATCTCGTGCAGTGGCCTGAATTCGGAGTTCGGGTCCCACCAGCGGTGGGCAAGTTCGGAAAATTTGGCGATTTCGGCGGCGTCGACGTTGCTCATGGCTATCCTTATGCGGTGAGTTTGCTGCGCCAGTAGCCGGCGCGGGCGATCAGGTCGTCGGCATCGAGATCGACCAGACGGCGTTCTTCCAGTTTCAGCTTGCCGTCGACCCAGACGTGGGTGACGTGCTCGCGACCGGCAACGTAAACCAGGTGCGAGACGGGGTCAAACACCGGCTGGCAGACGAGGCTGCGCAGGTCGACCGCGACCAGGTCGGCGCGCTTGCCGGGGGTGATGCTGCCGATGCGGTCGTCGAGGTTGAGCGCACGGGCGGCATCGAGGGTTGCCATTTTCAGTACGGTCGCGGCGGGAAGGACGGCGGCATCGCCGCTGACGCCCTTGGCGAGCAGGGCGGTCATGCGCATTTCGGAAACCAGGTCGAGGCGATTGTTGCTGGCGGCACCGTCGGTGCCAAGACCGACATTGACCCCTGCCCGCATGAGCTCGACCACCGGCGCAAGGCCTGAAGCAAGCTTGAGGTTGGAGTTCGAGCAGTGCGCCACGTGGCAGCCGTGTGTGGCCAGCAGTGCGATTTCGGCCGCGTTGACGTGCACCGCGTGGACGCCGATAAAGTTTGGTCCCAGCAAGCCCAGCCGTGCCAACCGTTCCAGCGGGCGCACGCCATATTGCGTGAGGCTCTGCTGGATTTCGTCGGCGGTTTCGTGGATGTGGGTATGGATGGGCAGGCCGAGCTGTTCGGCCAGGGTACCGATGCGGGTAAAGGTGGCGTCCGCAATGGTGTAGGGCGCGTGCGGGGCGAAGGCGAAGCTGAGCAGCGGCTCGTCCTTCAGTTCGTCGCGCAGGGCAAGCCCCCTGGCCAGATAGTCGTCGGCATCCGTGGCGTAGGCGCTGGGAAACTCCAGCACGATCAGGCCCAGTGTGGCGCGCATGCCGGCCTGCAGGAACGCCTCACCCGCCGCCTGCGGGAAGAAATACATGTCGTTGCAGGTGGTGATCCCGCTCGCCAGCATCTCGGCGGCTGCAAGCAGGGTGCCGTCGCGTACGAAGGCCTCTGACACATGTTTTTTTTCTGCTGGCCAGATGCATGCATTGAGCCAGGCCATCAGCGGCTGGTCATCGGCAAAGCCACGCAGCAGAGACATGGCGGCGTGGCCGTGCAGGTTGACGAGGCCGGGGATCAGCATCTGGCCGGGCAGGGCGAGCGTCTGCCCGGCGGCGTAGCGCGTCAGGGCGGCATCGGAGGGCAGCAGATCGAGGATGCAACCGTCCTTGACGACCACTGCATGGTCGGCAAGCACACCACAAGGGTGCTCCGATCCGCTACGAGCCAAAGACCCGGCTCGTGCGGAATCGTATGCCCCTGCGGGTTCGACAGGGACCACCCATTGCGGCAGGAGAATGAGATCGGCGGGGGCTTTCATGCTGGCCTGCATTCTCACTGTTTACGATTGGATTGGCAAAGGCGGCCGCAGTTTTGCAAAGGCGGGCGAGGCGGCCGACCATGCTAAAATCGCGGGCTTTAAGTCAATAAAAAGCCGGTCATGGAACAGTTTGCCAAGGAAACCCTCCCGGTCAGCCTCGAAGAGGAGATGCGGCGTTCGTACCTCGATTACGCCATGAGCGTGATCGTGGGACGCGCACTGCCGGATGTACGCGACGGCCTGAAGCCGGTGCATCGCCGCGTGCTGTATGCGATGAACGAGCTGGGCAACGACTGGAACAAGGCTTACAAGAAGTCGGCGCGCGTGGTCGGCGACGTCATCGGTAAATACCACCCGCACGGCGACACCGCGGTGTACGACACCATGGTGCGGATGGCGCAGGACTTCTCGCTGCGCTACCCGCTGATCGACGGTCAGGGCAACTTCGGCTCGGTCGACGGCGACAACGCCGCGGCGATGCGTTACACCGAAGTGCGCATGGCGAAAATCGCGCACGAGCTGCTGGCCGACCTCGACAAGGAAACGGTCGACTTCGGCCCCAACTACGACGGTTCCGAGCACGAGCCGCTGGTGCTGCCGACCAAGATCCCCAACCTGCTGATCAACGGCTCGTCCGGCATCGCGGTGGGCATGGCGACCAACATCCCGCCGCACAACCTCACCGATATCTGCACCGCGCTGTTTGCGCTGCTGGACGACCCCGAGATCGACATCGAGTCGCTGATCGCGATCGTCAAGGCGCCGGACTTTCCGACCGCCGGCATCATCTACGGCCTGTCGGGCGTGCGCGACGGCTACCGCACCGGGCGCGGCCGCGTGGTGATGCGCGCCACCTGCCACGTCGAGGACCTCGACAGGGCCGGCGGCAAGCAGGCCATCATCATCGACGAGCTGCCGTACCAGGTGAACAAGGCCAATCTGCTGATCAAGATCGGCGAGCTGGTGCGCGAAAAACAGATCGAGGGCATCGCCGACCTGCGCGACGAATCGGACAAGTCTGGCATGCGCGTCTATATCGAGCTGAAGCGCGGCGAAAACGCCGACGTCATCCTGAACAATCTGTACAAGCAGACGCAGATGCAGGACACCTTCGGCATGAACATGGTGGCGCTGATCGAAGGCCAGCCGCGCCTGCTCAACCTGCGGGAAATGCTCGACGCCTTCCTGCGCCATCGCCGCGAGGTCGTCACCCGCCGCACCGTTTACGATCTTCGTAAGGCACGCGAACGCGGGCACATCCTGGAAGGTCTGGCGGTGGCGCTGGCCAACGTCGACGAGATCGTCGAACTGATCAAGAGTTCGGAAACCCCGGTCATCGCGAAGGAGCGCCTGTTGGGTCGCGCCTGGAAGTCAGCGATGGTCGAGGAAATGCTGGCGCGCATCGATCCCGAATTCTCGCGTCCGGTGAATATCGGCCCCGAATTCGGCCTGCATGCCGACGGCTATCGTCTGTCCGAGATCCAGGCGCAGCGTATCCTCGAAATGCAGCTGCAGCGCCTGACTAACCTCGAGTCGGACAAGATCATCGGCGAGTACAAGGAGATCATGGCGAAGAT
>JAABQU010000119.1 GCA_011391285.1 Thiobacillus sp. | reverse complement strand
CTCCTGCGAGTAAACAGCGAACAACTGGCGCAACGCGTGAATCTGCACCTTGCCCTCGGCGGCAGCTTCGAGACCCGACCGGCACTGACCTTGGCGACCGAGCTGAAACAGTAAGCAGTTCTGCACGCGCAGTTCGCCCTCAGCACAACAAGGGCTGTGTGGCCACACCCTAGTTAAGCCTCTGCGACATTTTTTAAATGGGCCGGGGTATGGGGGTTGCGTTGATTTGCTAGAATCCGCGCCAATCCGTGAAAGCTCGAAAACAGAACGATGCGCGCCCCCCGACTCGAGTTGGCCGTACCCCACGTAAACCCGCATCGGGCATACACGCCGCCTATGCTCACCCCCGCCGTACGCGATCCTGATTGTCCCCACCGCAACTCTAGCCTGAAAGCCGCGCGGCGCATGATCCGTGATCACCTCCTGCAAATGATCCTTTGCCTGTCGATCGTCATGGGCAGTTCCATGGCGCTCGCCACCGAAACCGTCAAGTCAATTCACACGCGCGGCCAGGTGCGCTGCGGCGTGAGCGAGGGTATCCCCGGTTTCTCCGCGCGCGATGCCGCTGGCCGCTGGAGCGGACTCGACGTCGATCTGTGTCGCGCCGTGGCCGCGGCAGTGCTCGGCGATCCCGCCAAGGTCAAGTTCGTGCCGCTCAAGGCTTCGGCCCGCTTCCCTGCGCTGAAGGCGGGGCAGGTGGACCTGCTGGCTCGCAACACCACCTGGACCATGAGCCGCGAAGTGTTGCTCGCAGTGGCGTTCCCGGCGGTGCTGTATTACGACGGCCAGGCCTTCATGGTGCCGGCCGCACTGTCCAACACGCCAGCGGCCTCGCTGCAGGGGCCCATCTGCGTGGAAAAGGGAACCACCCACGAGCGCAATCTGGCGAAGTTTCTCGCCGGACGCGGTACCCAAGTCGAGACGCGGGTTATCGATTCCGCCCACCATGCCGCGGATGCGCTGTTTGCCGGCACGTGCCGCGCCTACACCTCGGATGCGTCGCAGCTTGCCGCTCTGCGGCTGCGGGCGCCGGGCAGGGCGGAGGAGTATGTGATCCTGCCGGAGCGGATTTCCAAGGAACCCCTCGGCCCGGTGGTTCACAACGACGATCCGCATTGGGTCTCACTGGTGCGCTGGGTGCTGTACACGCTGATCGAGGCGGAGGAGCGCGGCATTACCCGCGCGACCGCGAACAGGGCGGTCCCTCTTGCAATCGCACGAGGCAGCACCGATGCGCGCGCCCGCGCGGACTGGGATTACAGCGTGCGCGAACTCGGCCTGCGTCCGGACTGGGCGGCGCAGGCTATCGGGGCCGTGGGCAATTACGGCGAAATGTTCGAACGCAATCTGGGCAGCGGCAGCCCGCTTCGCCTGGAGCGCGGCCTCAACCGCCTGTGGACCGAAGGCGGACTGATGTATGCGCCGCCCCTCAACTGATACCGCAGGAGCAGAGCAGGCCCATGAGTGACTGGCAGATCTACCTCACGCTCGGCATCATCGCCACCGTCGTCATCGCCATCGCCTTCGACCTGATCGACATGGCGGTGGCCACGCTGCTCGGCGTCGTCGTCATGGTGGTCACCGGCATTCTCGACCAGGGCGATTTCGTCAAGGTTCAGGGCACCGCAGGCGGGGTGCTGGCTCTGCTGTTCGGCGGCATGGTGGTCGCACGGATGCTGGAGACGTCGGGGGTGTTCGCCACTCTGGGGGTGCCGTTCGTACGCCTGACGCAGGGCAGCGGGCGACGCTTCCTGCTCCTGATCGTGACGACGGTCGCGGTGATCTGCGCCTTCCTGCCCAACGCCGCAACCGTGGTCCTGATCGCTCCGCTCATCATCCGCGCCGCGCAGGCACTGGAAGTCAGCTACGTCGGACCGATGATCCTGGTGGCGATCGTCAGCAACGCCGCCGGCCTGCTCACCCTGGTGGGCGATCCGGCGACCTATCTGGTGGGCACCGCGATCGGCATGACCTTCACCGAATACCTCCAGCAGGTCAGTCTGGCCGGGTTGCTGGCGGTGCTGGTGATCGTGCCGCTGCTGCCGCTCTTGATGCGCGACGCCTGGAACACCCGGCGCGAATTGCCGCCCGCGGGCGCGATGCCACGGCTGCAGCGCCCGGTGTTCGTGGCGATCTCGCTCGGCGTGCTGGCCATCATGGTGCTGCTTTTCCTCTTCGGCGAGAAGCTGCCGACCGACATCGGTCCACCCTCGGCGGCCATCCTGGCCGCGACGCTGGCGCTGCTTGCGGTGCAGGGCCTGCGTGTCGAACCGGTGTCCGAAACCCTGCGCGCTGTGGACTGGAAGACGCTGATCTTCCTCGGCGCGATCATGAGCCTGATGCAGGCGCTGGAGAAGACCGGCGTGATCCAGGGCATGTCGCTGCGACTCGCCGACTGGCTCGGCAGCGAATACGCCCTGGTGGCATTGACCCTGCTGGCCGCGGTCGGGCTGATGTCGACCGTGCTCGCCAATATCCCCGTGGTGGCGGCCTCGATTGTGATGACCAAGGGCTATTTCGTCGCCGTCGAGGCAGTGCCGGAGATCGCCCTGTCCGGGCAGTTCACCGAGTGGCCGGCTGCGGCCCTGCCGGTGTTCATCGCCATGATGTTCGGTGGCACGCTCGGCGGCAACGCCACCGTCATCGGCGCATCGGCCAACATGGTCGCCGCCGGCATCTGCGCGCAGCAGGGCGAACGCGTGAGCTTCGCCCGCTTTGCGCGCTACGGCGTGCCGATTACCGTGGCCCAGCTCGCGGTGGCGACGCTGTACATCCTTGCCATGGTATGGTGGTTCTGAGTCCGGTCAACGGACTCAGAACCCCATTCCATAACTGCCACGCGCCCGACCTGAATCCGGCCTGGCTCAGCCCTTGGCGCCGCTGAAGGCCTTGGTCAGAATCGCCTGCGCCTCCTGCTGGATGCGCGCCAGGTGCTCGCTGCCGCGAAAGCTTTCGGCATACAGCTTGTAGACCTCTTCGGTGCCCGAGGGGCGCGCCGCGAACCAGCCCTGCTCGGTGATCACCTTGAGGCCGCCAATGGCCGCACCATTGCCGGGGGCGGCGGTGAGCATGGACAGAATCGGATCGCCGGCCAGTTCGGTCGCGTCGACGCTCTGTGGCGAGAGCTTCGACAAAGCCGCTTTCTGAGCGGCAGTCGCGGGGGCATCGATGCGCGCATACACCGGTGCACCGAGCTCGCGCGTCAGCTCGCCGTAATACTCGGCAGGATCGCGTCCGGTTTTCGCCATCATTTCCACCGCCAGCAGGTCCATGATGATGCCGTCCTTGTCGGTGGTCCACACCGTGCCGTCGCGCCGCAGGAACGAGGCGCCGGCACTCTCCTCGCCGCCGAATCCCAGCGAGCCGTCGTGCAGGCCGTCGACGAACCACTTGAATCCCACCGGCACTTCTACCAGGGTACGGCCGATTTTGGCGGCCACGCGGTCAATCATGCTGCTGCTCACCACGGTCTTGCCGATAGCTGCATCTGCGCGCCAGTCCGGGCGGTGGGTGAACAGGTAATGGATGGACGCCGCCAGGTAATGGTTGGGATTCATCAGCCCGGCGCGGGTGACGATGCCGTGGCGGTCGTGGTCGGTGTCGTTGCCGAATGCGATGTCGAAGCGGTCCTTGAGCGCGATCAGCTTGGCCATGGCGTAGGGCGACGAACAGTCCATGCGGATCTTGCCGTCCCAGTCCAGGCTCATGAAGCCGAAGGCCGGGTCGACCGTGGTGTTCACGATTTCGATTTCGACGCCGTAGCGTTCGACGATGGGCTTCCAGTAGGCGATCCCCGCACCGCCGAGCGGGTCGACGCCGATCCTGAGTTTGGTGCCGCGGATCGCGTCCATGTCGATCACCGAGCCGAGGTCATCGACGTAGGTGCCGACATAGTCGTACGCATGCGCGGCACGGCGCGCTGTTTCATAGGCCATGCGCTTGACGCCCTTGAGGTCGTCGGCCAGCAACTGGTTGGCCCGGTCT
>JAABQU010000118.1 GCA_011391285.1 Thiobacillus sp. | reverse complement strand
AGCACGATGGCGATGATGGCGGTGGAGCCGAAACCCAGCAGCGACAGCGCGTAGAGCCCGTAGATCACGTGGGTGAGGGTCTTCAGGCTGGCGAGCTGGTCGTCGGAACCGGGGGTGAGGTTCGTGTCCATTAACGGGCTTTCTCGTAGAGTGGCATCATTTTCGGCACCAGGGCGTTGAGCGCCTGGATGCGGTTGTCGGGTGAGGGGTGGGTGCTGAGGAATACCGGCACGCCGTTGCCGCTGGCGACGCTCATTTTTTCCCACAGGCGCACGGCGGCGTGCGGGTCGTAGCCGGCGCGGGCGGCAAGTTCGATGCCGTAGCGGTCGGCCTCGCTTTCACCTTCGCGACTGTTGGGCAGGGTCAGCGCGACGTCGGCCACCGGCGCCAGGATGCTGAGATCGCGCCCTGCGATGATGGAGCCGAGTGTCATGCCGCCCTGCATGGCGATGGCACGCGACATGCGCTCGCGGCCGTGCCCCAGCAGGGCATGCGCGATTTCGTGGCCCATGATCTGCGCGATCTCGTCATCGGTGAGCTTCAGCTTGCTGATGATGCCGGTATAGATCGCCATCTTGCCGCCGGGCATGCACCAGGCGTTGAGCTCAGGCTCGTCGATCACCGCGACCGACCACTTCCACTCGCGGCTGGGCGCATACATGATGCCGGCCTGCCTGACCAGCCGGTCGGTGATGCGCTTGACGCGGGCATTCAGCGCGGCATCGGTGCTGAGCTGGCCCTTCTTCTGCGCTTCGGAGAGCGTTTGCGTGTAGGCCTGGGCCGACGAGGCCTGAGCCTGTTCTTCCGACACCAGCACCAGTTGCGTGCGGCCAGAGATCGGATTGGCCTGACACGCCACCAGACCGGCGGCGAGCAGGACGGTCAGCAGATGTTTGGATTGCATCGCAACTCCTTCCAGACAGGACGAACGAATCGGACTCAAATTCCGCGCAGCAGTTCGTTGATGCCGACCTTGGACAGCGTCTTGGCATCGACTTTCTTCACGATCACCGCGCAATACAGGCTGTAGATGCCATCCTTGGACGGCAGGTTGCCGGACACCACCACCGAGCCGGCGGGGATGCGGCCATAGGTGACTTCGCCGGTTTCGCGGTCGTAAATCTTGGTCGACTGGCCGATGTAGACGCCCATCGAAATCACGCTGTTGTCTTCGACGATCACGCCTTCGACCACTTCGGAACGCGCGCCGATAAAACAGTTGTCGCCGATGATGGTGGGGTTGGCCTGCACTGGCTCCAGCACGCCGCCGATGCCGACGCCGCCGCTCAAGTGCACGTTCTTGCCGATCTGCGCGCAGGAGCCGACGGTGGCCCAGGTGTCCACCATGGTGCCTTCGCCGACGTAGGCGCCGATGTTGACGTAGCTCGGCATCAGCACCACATTCTTGCCGATGTAGGAACCCTTGCGCACAGCCGCCGGCGGCACCACGCGGAAGCCGCCTTCGCGGAAGTCCTTCGAATTGAAGTCAGCGAACTTGCTCGGCACCTTGTCGTAATAATTGGTGTAGCCGCCCTTGATGAAGGCGTTGTCTTCCAGGCGGAACGACAGCAGCACGGCCTTCTTCAGCCACTGGTGGGTGATCCAGTTCTGGCCGTCCGTGCGTTCGGCCACGCGCAGTTCGCCCATGTCGAGCAGGTCGATCACGGCCATGACGGCGTCCTTGACCTGGGGTTCGACGTTGCGCGGGGTGATGTCGGCGCGGCGCTCGAAGGCTTCTTCGATGGTGGCTTGCAGGTCTTGCATGGGGGTTCCTTTATAAATAAGAGAGAGAGGGGTGAGTTGAACGCGGATCAGGCGGTGTCGCCGATAAAACTGAGCATGCGCCTGGCCGCTTCGATACAGGCAGGCAGGCTGTCGACCAAGGCGATGCGCACAAAGCCCTGGCCCGGATTGACGTTGGCGGCGTCGCGCGCGAGATAGCTGCCGGGCAACACGGTAACGTGCTGGGTGCGATACAGCTCGCGCGCAAACGCCTCATCGTCGCCGCCCGGCACCCGTGCCCACAAATAGAAGGCGGCGTCGGGCGCGTCGAACTGCAGCGCGCCTTGGAGCATGGGCATCACGGCGGCGAATTTTTCGGCGTACTGGCGGCGGTTCTCGATCACGTGCGCCTCGTCGTTCCATGCGGCGACACTGGCTGCCTGTACCGCAGGGCACATCGCGCTGCCGTGATAGGTGCGGTAGAGCAGGAAGGATTTCATCAGCACGGCGTCGCCCGCCACCATGCCGGAGCGCAGGCCGGGCACGTTGGAGCGCTTCGACAGTGAGTTGAACACGATCAGATTCGTGAGACCACGGCCAAGTTGCTGCGCGGCGGTCAATGCCCCCAGCGGCGGCCTGCCTTCCTCGAAATAGATTTCCGAATAGCACTCGTCGGCCGCGATCACGAAGCCATGCTGGTCGGACAGCTCGAACAGCTGCTTCCAGTCGTCCAGCGCCATCACCTTGCCGGTGGGGTTGCCAGGTGAACAGACGTAGACCAGGTTGACCTGCTCCCACAGGTCTTCCGGCACCCGCGACCAGTCCATCTTGAAATCGTTTTCCGGCAGCGTGTTGAGGAAGAAGGGGCGGGCGCCGGCCAGCAGGGCGGCGCCTTCATAAATTTGATAAAACGGATTCGGCGAAATCACCACGCGGCGGCCATGGCGGCTGGAATCGACGCTGGCCTGGGCAAATGCAAACAGCGCCTCGCGCGAGCCGTTCACCGGCAGCACTTCAGTTGCCGGGTCGAGTGTCACGCCGTAACGCCGCTCGGCCCAGTTGGCAATCGCTTCGCGCAGCGCATCCGAGCCCTGAGTGATGGGATAATTCGACAGTCCCGCCAGCCCGGCGACCAGTGCATCCTTGATGAACTGTGGCGTCGGGTGTTTGGGTTCCCCGATCGACAGGTTGATCGGCGCGAGATCGGGATTCGGCGTCACCCCGGCGAACAGCTCGCGCAGCTTCTGAAACGGGTAGGGGTGGAGTTGGTCGAGACGCGGATTCATTGAATGGGCTGGAAACAGCAGATTGCAAACCCCAACATTATAAAGCCCCATGTCCTCTCCCCGCCCTTTTGCCATCGTCAGTCTGGTCTACGCCGCTACCCTGTGGGGGCTGGTCTGGTATCCCTATCGCCTGCTGAACGAGGCGGGCGTGGGCGGCATCGCGTCGGGATTTTTCTCCTACGTCATACCGCTGTTGTTGGTCGGCTGGCTGCATGGCCGCGCCCTGCACCAGGCGCGCGCGCAGTGGTACTGGCTGGCCGCGCTGGGCCTGGCCGCAGGCTGGACCAATCTGGCGTATGTGCTGGCGGTGCTGGAAGGCGAGGTGGTGCGGGTGCTGCTGCTGTTCTATCTGTCGCCTTTGTGGACTGTCTTGTTTTCAAGATTTCTGCTGCACGAAAAACTCAATCGCGCCGGCTGGGCGGTGATGGCACTGGCGGCAGGCGGCGCGCTGGCGATGCTGTGGCAGCCCGGCGATTGGCCGCTGCCGGCTAACCGCGCCGAATGGCTGGCGCTGTCGGCGGGGGTGGCATTCGCGGCGAGCAATGTGATCAGCCGCCATCTCGATGGCGTGACCCAGGGGGCCAAAGCCGTCACGGTGTGGGTGGGGGTCGTGGTGCTGACGCTGATCGGCCTGCTGTTCAAACCCGCTGAACTGGATTTCATGGCTGCGGCTGAAACCCACATCTGGCTGCTGCTGATCGGCGTGGCGCTGGCGATCGGCAGCATGACCTACGCCGTCCAATACGGCCTCGCGCGCGTGCCCGCCAACCAGGCCATCGTGATTTTCTTGTCCGAACTCGTCGTGGCCAGCATCGCGGCGTATTTCCTGTCTGCCGAGCGCATGGGCCTGCAGGAATGGATCGGCGCCGCCATGATCATCACCGCCAGCCTGTTTTCCGGCCACATGGAAGACGATCAATCGAAAGCGAAACGCAATGTCTGATATCACCGCTCTGCTGCACGCCGGCCTGCTGGTTT
>JAABQU010000117.1 GCA_011391285.1 Thiobacillus sp. | reverse complement strand
GGATCGCCCAGGCGATATTGCCGCCGGTACGCACGGCCACATCGTCATGCACCTTGATGTCGGGGAACACCTGCTTCCAGAAATCCGCCACATGCTTGTCCACCACGATGAGCGGCATCAGGCCGGCGTTCACCATTTCGATCAGGTCTTCGTCCTCCAGCGCCTCGGGTGCTTCCCTGATGATCACCGCGGGTTTTTTCTCGGCGGCAAAGCGCCGGTTGAGCGTCACGAGGCTTTCGTAATAGCTGGAGGTCTTGCGCACGAACACTGTCTTGCCAGCCAGGTCGTTCATGCTGGCCACCGCGGGTGAGCCAGGCCCGGACACCACCACTTCACTGGCGTTGGGATAGACCGGTGCGGAAAAGTCGACCAGCTTGCGCCGCCCGGGGGTGTCGGTGAGGTTGGATGCCGCGATGTCGCCCTTGCCGGCGGCCAGCGCCGTCAGCAAGTCCTCCCGGCCCACCGGGATGAAGATCACGTGCACCTTGAGATGCTTCCCCTTCAGCCGGTTCTCTTTTGCCAGTTTCTTGTTCAGGTCCGCCTCGAACAGTCGAAAGAAGTCGTAGGTCGCCCCGCGCTGGCTGCCCCGGTCGACGAAATAATTGGTCTTGCTGTAGGTCGTCAGGATGCGAATGACACGCCGCTCGATCATCCCGTCGAGATCGCCGCTCCAGGGTTTTGCGACACGTTCCAGATCGATCGTCAGGGCGTCGGATTCTTCGGCTTCTTCGGGAGTGGCGGCAGGCTGGGGCGGCTGGACGGCAGTTCTGGTTTCTGCGGCTGAAGTGGCGGGTGCAGCGGGCTTTTCCTTTTCGCCGCAGGCGGTCAGGCATGCCGCGAGTGCCACAACAGCGAGGACGCCTGGCAGTGAGCAGAACGATTGCAGGCAAAGTTTTTTCAGCATGGCTGGCTCCCTGAAAGATTTGTCTGGATACGGTCAGATCATGTTTGAGTGCGCCACTCAGGGTTTTCCCCCATCGGGGCGTGCAGCGCCCATTTGGTATGCCGAGCCAAATCTGTTTAAGTCTAGTCGGAAACGAGGTGAACATTGATCCACCCGGCACCCGTCGGAAAAGTGGCCGTGCGCCACCATCGATCAGCACCTTCTCAGCGCATTTCCACCCACACCGGCTGATGATCCGACGCCCCGGTGTCAGCATCGATGCCGTGCGAGACGAGGCGGCCAGCCAGCCCCGCAGTCACAAACACAAAATCAAAGCATTCCGGCTGGCTGACAAAATCTACCGGGTGGATGCCGACCGTGGGCGCATGCGCCTGACCCGGATGCAGCACCGACCAGGCATCGCGAAAGCCCGGCACGCCGTCGTCGAACGGGGCGAGCATCTGCGTGCGCTCGGACGCCGTTGCCGGAAAGTTCATGTCGCCGCACAACAGCGCCTGCTGCGGCCGGGGAAACACCTCGAAACTGCCGCCCAGCTCTTCAGGCAGCAAGGGCCGTCCCGACATGGCGCACGCCTCGGCATGCAGGCGGCGGATGGCGTCGATCTGCGCCTGACGCTGGGCAAGCGAGTAGTACTCGAGATGGGTGGTCATCACCCGCAGCGGGCCGGATTCGGCGGTCACCACGGCTTCGACCAGCACCCGCTGCATGCTCGGCGTGTCCGGCTCGGCAGGCCAGGGCAGCAGATGCCGCCACACCTGGCCGACCGGCAGGCGGGAAAAAATGGCGTTGCCGAACTGACTGCGGCCGCCATGGCCGTCCGGCACGTCGGTCGCCGCGCCGTAGACCGGGGTGTAACCGGGCAGCCCGGCGGCAAGCGCGGAGACCTGATCCTCGCCGCGGCTGCCGGGCAGGCCGGGAAAGTTGACCGCGACTTCCTGCAGGCAGATGACGTCGAAATCGCCCAGTCGATGAATCGTTCGCAGGATGCGCGAGAGATCCACCCGTCCGTCCATCCCGCGGCCCCATTGAATGTTCCAGCTCAGCAGCTTCATGGCACGTTCCTTTGCCTACGCCATCTCAGGATAGGCGACCCGGCCGCAAGCGGTGCGGAAACACCCTGCAACCACGCTAAAATGCCGCTTTCCCGACAAGCCGCTGATCCGCCGTGAAACCCACTTTCCAGGACATCATCCTCACCCTGCAACGCTACTGGGGCGAGCGCGGTTGTGCGCTGCTGCAGCCCTACGACATGGAAGTCGGCGCCGGCACCTCGCACACCGCGACCTTTCTGCGCGCGCTCGGCCCCGAGCCGTGGAAGGCCGCCTACGTTCAGCCGAGCCGCCGGCCCAAGGACGGCCGCTACGGCGACAACCCCAACCGGCTGCAGCATTACTACCAGTTTCAGGTGGTGCTCAAGCCCGCGCCCGCAGACATACTGGAGCTGTATCTCGGTTCGCTCGAAGCGCTGGGATTCGACCTCAAAAAGAACGATGTACGTTTCGTCGAGGACGACTGGGAAAACCCCACGCTCGGCGCCTGGGGGCTGGGCTGGGAGGTGTGGCTGAACGGCATGGAAGTCACCCAGTTCACCTATTTCCAGCAGGTCGGCGGCATCGACGTGAAGCCGATCACCGGCGAAATCACCTACGGGTTGGAGCGCCTGGCGATGTACCTGCAGGGCGTGGAAAGCGTGTACGACCTGACCTGGACCGAGGGGCTGACTTACCGCGATGTCTATCACCAGAACGAGGTCGAGCAGTCGACCTACAACTTCGAGCACAGCGATGTCGATTTCCTGCTGGTCGCCTTTGCCGCGCACGAGAAAAAGGCGCAGGAGCTGATGGTGGCGCAGCTCGCGCTGCCGGCCTACGAGCAGGTGCTGAAAGCCGCGCACACCTTCAACCTGCTCGACGCGCGCGGCGCGATTTCGGTGACCGAACGCGCGGCCTATATCGGGCGCATCCGCAACCTGGCACGCGCGGTGGCGAAGAGCTACCTCGACAGCCGCGCCCGGCTCGGCTTTCCGATGGCGCCGCGTGAATGGGCCGAAGAAGTGCAGGCGGCCCTGACGAAGAAGGAGGCCGCATGAGCATGCAAAATCTGCTCGTCGAACTCTTCGTCGAAGAACTGCCGCCGAAAGCGCTGAAGAAACTGGGCGAAGCCTTTGCCGCCGCGCTCGCCGAAAGCCTGGTTGCGCAGGGTCTGGCCGATGCGAAGGCAGCCGTGACGCATTTCGCCTCGCCGCGCCGCCTGGGTGTGCATGTCGAAGCCGTGCTGGCATGTGCCGCCGACAAGCCGGTTTCGACCAAGCTGATGCCGGTGACCGTCGGCCTCGATGCCGATGGCAAGGCCACGCCTGCGCTGTTGAAGCG
Organism: Thiobacillus sp.; assembly: GCA_011391285.1. Next base: position 715 of record JAABQU010000117.1, on the reverse strand, counting down.
CCTGGCCGCACTCGGTGCGGATGACTCCGCAGTGGCCAATCTGCGCCGCGCCGCCGACGGCAAGAACGAAGCGCTGTTCCACGACAGCATCGCGCCCGGCACCACGCTGGTCGACGGCCTGCAGCGTGCGCTGGAGGCCGCGATGGCGAAGCTGCCGATCCCCAAGGTGATGACGTATCAATTGGCCGATGGCTGGAGCAGCGTCAACTTCGTGCGTCCGGTGCACGGGCTGATGGCACTGCATGGCGCTGACATCGTGCCGATTTCCGCACTGGGCTTGCAGGCCGGGCGCGAGACGCAGGGGCATCGCTTCGAAGCGCGCGTCAGCCCGCTGTCGATCACATCGGCCGATAGCTACGCCAGCCAGTTGAAAGACGACGGTGCCGTGATCGCCGGCTTTGCCGAACGGCGTGCCGAGATTGTCCGTCAGTTGCAGGCGGCGGCCGCGCCGTCAGGCTTGAAGCCGATCGAGGACGACGCCCTGCTGGACGAAGTCACCGCGCTGGTCGAACGGCCCAATGTGCTGGTCGGCACGTTTGAAACCGCCTATCTCGACGTGCCGCAGGAATGCCTGATCCTGACCATGAAGGCGAACCAGAAATACTTCCCGCTGCTCGACGCCGCAGGCAAGCTGACCAACCAGTTCCTCATCGTTTCCAACATCTCGCCCGCCGACGCGTCTGCCGTGATCCAGGGCAACGAACGCGTGGTGCGC
>JAABQU010000116.1 GCA_011391285.1 Thiobacillus sp. | reverse complement strand
ATCTTCGCCATGATCTCCTTGTACTCGCCGATGATCTTGTCCGACTCGAGGTTGGTCAGGCGCTGCAGCTGCATTTCCAGAATGCGCTGCGCCTGGATCTCGGACAGGTGGTAGCCGTCGGCATGCAGGCCGAATTCGGGCCCGATGTTCACCGGCCGCGAAAACTCGGGATCGATGCGCGCCAGCATTTCCTCGACCATCGCCGATTTCCATGCGCGTTCCAGCAGGCGCGCTTTGGCGATCACCGGGGTTTCCGAGGACTTGATCAGTTCGACGATCTCGTCGACGTTGGCCAGCGCCACCGCCAGACCTTCCAGGATATGGCCGCGTTCACGCGCCTTCTTGAGATCGAACACGGTGCGGCGGGTGACGACTTCGCGGCGATGCCGCAGGAAAGCGTCGAGCATTTCCCGCAGGTTGAGCAGGCGCGGCTGACCGTCGATCAGCGCCACCATGTTCATGCCGAAGGTGTCCTGCATCTGCGTTTGCTTGTACAGATTGTTCAGGATGACGTCGGCGTTCTCGCCGCGCTTGAGTTCGATGTAGACGCGCATGCCCGACTTGTCGGATTCATCCCTGAGGTCGGCAATGCCGTCGATCTGCTTCTCGCGCACCAGCTCGCCGATCTTGATCAGCAGGTTGGCCTTGTTCACCTGGTAGGGCAGCTCGTCGATGATGATGGCCTGCTTGCCGCCCTCCCTGCCCACATCTTCGAAATGGCAGGTGGCGCGCATCACCACGCGACCGCGACCGGTGCGGTAGCCGTCGCGCACGCCGGAGAGGCCATAGATGATGCCGGCCGTCGGAAAATCCGGTGCCTTGACGATGTTGATCAGCGACTCGATGTCGGTCTCGGGGTCGTCCAGCAGCGTATGCAGCGCAGTGCAGATGTCGGTCAGGTTGTGCGGCGGGATATTGGTCGCCATGCCCACCGCGATGCCGGACGAGCCGTTGATCAAGAGGTTGGGGATCTTGGTCGGCAGCACCAGCGGCTCATGCTCGGAGCCGTCGTAGTTTGGGCCGAAGTCGACCGTTTCCTTGTCGAGGTCGGCCAGCAGCTCGTGGGCGATCTTCGCCATGCGCACTTCGGTGTAACGCATCGCCGCCGCGTTGTCGCCGTCGACCGAGCCGAAGTTGCCCTGGCCGTCGATCAGCGGGTAGCGCAGCGAGAAGTCCTGCGCCATCCGCACCATGGTGTCGTACACCGCGGTGTCGCCGTGGGGGTGGTATTTACCGATGACGTCGCCGACCACACGGGCCGATTTCTTGTAAGCCTTGTTCCAGTCGTTGCCGAGCTCGTTCATTGCAAACAGCACGCGACGATGAACGGGCTTCAGGCCGTCGCGTACATCCGGCAGCGCGCGCCCCACGATCACGCTCATCGCGTAATCGAGATAGGAGCGCCGCATCTCCTCTTCGAGGCTGACCGGGAGGGTTTCTTTGGCAAACTGTTCCATAACCGGCTTTTATTTATCAGGCTTCAAAGCCCGCGATTTTAGCATGGTCGGCCGCCTCGCCCGCCTTTGCCAAACCGCGGCCACCTTTGCCAATCTAATCGTAAACGGTGAGAATGCCGGCCACCATGAAAGCCCCAGCCGATCTCCTCCTCCTGCCGCAATGGGTGGTGCCCGTCGAACCTGCAGGAACACTGGCGGACCACGCCGTGGTCGTGCAGGACGGCCGGGTCCTCGACGTGCTGCCCGCCGATGCCGCCCAGGCCCGCTATGACGCCGGCCAGACCCTCGCCCTGCCCGGCCATGCGCTGATCCCCGGCCTCGTCAACCTGCACGGCCACGCCGCCATGTCGCTGTTTCGCGGCATGGCCGACGACCTGCCCCTGATGACCTGGCTCAACCAGCGCATCTGGCCCGCCGAGAAACAGCATGTGTCCGAGGCCTTCGTACGCGACGGCACCCTGCTCGCCGCCGCCGAAATGCTGTCGGGCGGCATTACCACCAGCAACGACATGTATTTCTTCCCGCAGGCGGCGGGCGAAGCCTTCCTGCAGGCCGGCATGCGCGCCGCGCTGGGCATGATCGTGCTGGAATTCCCCAGCGCCTACGCGTCGGACGCCGACGACTACCTGGCAAAGGGCCTGGCCCTGCGCGACGAACTGAAGGACGAAGCGCTGCTCTCCTTCACCTTCGCGCCGCATGCGCCCTACACCATTGCGGACGCCACGTTCGGCCGCATCGGCACCCTGGCCGAACAGCTGGGCCTGCCCGTCCACATCCACATCCACGAAACCGCCGACGAAATCGAGCATAGCCTGACGCAATACGGCGTGCGCCCGCTGGAACGGCTGGCGAGGCTGGGCCTGCTGGGGCCGAATTTCATCGGCGTCCACGCAGTGCACGTCAATCGGGCCGAGATCGAGTTGCTGGCCGAACACGGTTGCCACGTGGCGCACTGCTCGAGTTCCAACCTGAAACTGGCCTCCGGCCTCGCGCCCGTCGTCGAACTCATGCGGGCAGGGGTCAATGTCGGCCTGGGTACCGACGGCGCCGCCAGCAACAATCGACTCGACCTGATCTCCGAAATGCGCATGACCGCCCTGCTCGCCAAGGGCGTCAGCGGCGATGCAGCGGCCCTTCCTGCCGCTGCCGCGCTGAAAATGGGGACACTCGACGCTGCCCGCGCGCTCAACCTCGACGACCGCATCGGCAGCATCGCCGCCGGCAAGCGCGCCGACCTGGTCGCGGTCGACCTGCGCGGCCTGGTCTGCCAGCCGGTGTTTGACCCCGTCTCCCACCTGGTTTACGTTGCCGGACGCGAGCACGTCACCCATGTGTGGGTCGACGGCAAGCTGAAACTGGATGACCGCCGTCTGGTCGATCTCGAACCCGATGACCTGATCGCCCGCGCCGCCTACTGGCGCGGCAAACTGACCGCATAAGGAATGTCATGAGCAACGTCGACGCTGCCGAAATCGCCAAGTTTTCCGAACTCGCCCACCGCTGGTGGGACCCGAATTCGGAATTCAAGCCCCTGCACGAAATCAACCCGCTGCGTCTGAAGTGGATCGACACGCTTTCGCCGCTTGCCGGCAAGAAAGTGCTCGACGTCGGCTGCGGCGGCGGCATCCTGGCCGAGGCGATGGCCGGTGCCGGCGCCACCGTCAGCGGCATCGACCTGTCGGACAAGGCGCTCAAGGTCGCCAAGCTGCACCTCTACGAATCCGGCAAGCGCGTCGACTACCAGCTGGTGTCGGCCGAGGACTACGCCGACCAGCACGCGGGCGAATTCGACGTCGTCACCTGCATGGAAATGCTCGAACACGTACCCGACCCGGCGTCCGTGGTCGCTGCCTGTTCGCGCCTGGTCAAGCCGGGCGGCTGGGTGTTCTTCTCGACGCTGAACCGCAACGCCAAGAGCTACCTGTTCGCCATCATCGGCGCCGAATACGTCCTCAGGCTGTTGCCGCGGGGCACCCACGACTACGCCAAGTTCCTCAAGCCCGCCGAGCTCGCCCGCATGGCGCGCGAAGCCGGGCTCGACACCCAGGAACTGATCGGCATGACCTACAACCCGCTGACCAAGGTCTACCGGCTTGAAGCCGATACCGACGTCAACTATCTGCTGGCGACACGCCGCAGTGAAGGTTAACGTGGCCAGGCTTGAGGACATCCGCGCCGTCCTGTTCGATCTGGACGGCACCCTGGTCGATACCGCGCCCGACCTCGGCTACGCGCTCAACCTGCAGCGCGCGCGCCACGGCCTGCCACCGCTGGCGGACGCCCTCATCCGCCCCCAAGCCTCGCATGGCGCGCGTGGCCTGTTGGGTGTCGGATTCGACCTGCACCCCGACGAACCGCACTTCGCCCACATGCGCGAGGAGTTCCTGCAGCTCTACGCCGACAACATCTGCCGCCATTCGCGGCCCTTCCCCGGCATCCTCGAACTGCTGGCCGAACTGGAACAGCGCGGGCTGAAATGGGGCGTGGTCACCAACAAGCCGGCGCGCTTCACCGAGCCCTTGATGTCCATTCTCGATCTC
>JAABQU010000115.1 GCA_011391285.1 Thiobacillus sp. | reverse complement strand
CACATCGCCCTTGAGGAACTGGTGTCCGGCGTGCAGGATCAGCTGCTCGCGGGCGAGCCACGGTGTCGTATGGATCAGCGCCATGGTGTCCTGCAACTGGTCGCGGAAACCGTAGGCGCCGCCGGACTGGTAATAGCCGCTGCGCCCCCACAGCCTGCAGGACAGGGTCTGGTAGACCAGCCAGCCGTTGGCCAGCACGTTGAGCGCGGGGTCGGGCGTGTCCACATTCACCGCGCCCAGGGTGTGGTTCCAGTGTTCCCACACCGTTTCCAGTGCCTGCCGCGCGCCCGCGCGTCCGCCGAAGCGCTGGATGAACTGCCGCGCCTCGTCGGCGTTGCGGGCTGCGCCGAAGACGAACACGATCTCGCGCGTTTGTCCTGCTGCCAGCTCGATCCGGGCCTGGATCGCGGCGCACGGATCGAGGCCGGCCCCGGTTCGGCCCGACAGACGCTTGCGGCGCATCGCCGCCGGGCTGGCCAGCGAGCCGTTGCGGCCGATGAACTCGGTGCGGTTTCCGCTCACCGTCCGCTCGCGCTCGCTGACATGGGCAAACACCACCCGGTTGGCGCATTCGCGGCCGTAGGCATTGCGGGCAAACAGCGCCCCGGTTTGCGGATCCGATTCGGTGACGATGTGCATCAGGTTGGCATGCCGCCACTCGCCGAGCACCAGTTCCCAATACCCGGTCAAGGACAGGCTGCGCGCGCGCTTCGACTGATTGTGCAGCTTGACCACCACGAACTTCACCGGCGCGTCCATGGCGACGTAGGTGAACAGTTCCGAGGCGATGCCGGCTTCATAGTGCTCGAACACGCTGTAGCCGAAACCGTGCCGGCACGCATAGCCGGATTTGCCGCGCGCGGGCAGCGGCGTCGGTGACCAGAACGCCCCTGTTTCCTCGTCGCGGATATAGAGTGCCTCGCCGCTGCTGTCGGAGAGCGGGTCGTTGTGCCAGGGGGTGAGCCGGAACTCGTGGGCGTTTTCAACCCAGGTGTACGCGCTGCCGCTCTCGCTGACGACCGTGCCGATGTGCGGGCTGGCGATCACGTTGACCCACGGCGCCGGCGTGGTCTGGCCGGGTTCGAGGGTGACGACGTATTCGTGGCCGTCGGGGGTGAAGCCGCCGAGACCGTTGCTGAAAATGCGCTCGCGCGCCGCCAGCGGATAAACCGGCTCGACGAGCGCCTGCAGCGCGGGTTCCAGGCGGTCCGAGGCCCGCTCGGCCGACACCCGGCGCTCCACCTGCTCGATCAGGGTCTCGGCGGTATCGCTGAAGACGATGCGGGCGACCGTCTGCAGCAGCACCCGCTCGTCCTCGGTCAGCTCTTCTGCACGCCGCACGAAGACCCCGCCCGGCTTGTCGATCACCTGCGCTTCGGGTCCCGCGTTGATCAGTCCCATGATCAGGTCCTGCAGCACTGCCCGGTAGCCCGAGAAATCCTCGTTCACGATCACCAGATCGGCGGCCAGGCCTTTCATGCGCCAATAGGCATGCGCCTGCAGCACCTGCTTGACCAGGTCGATGCGGTTGAGGTCGCCGATGTGCAGCAGGACGATCGGCAGATCACCCGAGATGCCAAAGCGCCACAGCCCGGACTGCCCCAACTGGTTGCGGGCAATGATGCCGGGCGCGGCGCGGCGCAGGGCATTGCCGTAAATGACCGAACTGGCCAGGCGGCCGAAGACCTGGGCATCGGCTTCGGTCGCGTTGAGGTGGCGCAGCACCTCCTGGCTCTGGAACCAGGCCATCTCGAACGCACGCTCGACGAAGTGGCGGTCGCAGTATTTCTCCACCAGGGCCAGGGCGGCCTCGCGCGTGTCCGCGACCCCGGAGATGATCTGCACGCTCGCCGATTCGTCGGGCGACAGGGTCAGGGTGCGGCGGATCGCCACGATCGGGTCGAGCACCGAACCCGCGGTGTTCGACAGGGTCGATGGGCTATCGCCGCTGCCCATCACCACCGGGTTGGCCGCCGTGCGACCGCGCCCAATGAATTGCGCGCGGTCGGTCTCGTAAGACGCCGCGTCGGCCACCGCGCCCGGCGCGGCCAGCAGGTGAAACATCCACGGCACCTGCTCGCCCGGCGTGCGGGGACGCCGGGTGCAGAGGATCGCCTGCCGCTCGGGCAGGATTTCGGTCTGCACGAACAGATTGCTGAATGAGCGGTGCGCCAGGTCGGCATTCAATGGCGCCAGCACCACTTCCGCGTAGCTCGTCACCTCGATGTGGCGGGTGCGCGACGACTGGTTGGTGAGCGTGACGCGGCGGATCTCGACGTCGTCCTCGGGGGACACGCTGATCTCGGTGTGCGCCTCGATCGCCTGGTCGCGCCGCCGGTATTCGGCGCGCGCCTGCACGAAGATCGCCTCGTAGTGGTCGGCACGGCGCAGGGTCGGCTGATGCGCAGTCGACCAATACTTGCCGTTGTCGCGGTCGCGCAGGTAGATGAAGGTGCCCCAACCGTCGGAGGTGGCGTCCTCGCGCCAGCGGGTAACGGCGAGGTCGCGCCAGCGGCTGGTGCTGCCGCCGGCATGGGTCGCCATGACGTGGTAGCGGCCGTTCGACAACAGGTGAACTTCGGGGATCGGCGTGTTCGGATCGGTGAACACGCGCATGATCGAACCGACGTCCGCGCTGGGGGGACGGGCGGCGGCGCTGACTTCGGCCGCGTGCGGGTGCAGGGTGGCGCCCTTCTTCGGCACCCGCTCCTGCAGCAGCAATTCGGTCGCCCGCGCGAGCGGGTCGGACATGAAGCGGCGCTGCATCGGCTGGTTGAGCAGGACGTGCGCAAAGGCCAACAGGCTCATGCCCTGGTGATGCGCCATGAACGTCCGCACGATGGCGTGCGGCTTGCCGCGCGGCACGCGCGTCGGCGTGTAGTCGATCGCCTCGTAGAAACCATAGGCGCCGAGGAATCCCTGATCGGCCAGCGTCTGCAGGTTGCGGCACGCTTCCCGCGGCATCACCGTCAGCGCCAGTGCGCTGGCGTAGGGCGCGATGACCAGGTCGTCGCCCAGCCCGCGCTTGAAGCCGAGGCCGGGCACGCCGAACGCCCGGTATTGGTAAACCTGGTGCATGTCGGTGGCGTTGTAGCAGGATTCGGAAATCCCCCAGGGCACCGCGCGTTGCCGGCCGTATTCGATCTGGCGCGACACCGCGGCCTTGCAGGTTTGCTCCAGCAGGGTGTTCGGGTAGCTCGGCATGATCAGTTGGGGCATCAGGTATTCGAACATCGAGCCGCTCCACGAAATCAGGCTGACGTCGCCGCCATGGCTGGTCAGCAGGCGGCCGAGTGCGAACCAGTGCTTTTGCGGCACCTGTCCCTGCGCGATGAGCAGAAAGCTGGCCAGGCGCGCTTCCGATGCCAGCAGGTCGTAGCAGGACGGATCACGGCGCCGTTCGCCGACGTCGTAGCCGATGGTCAAGAGGCCGCACGCGGCATCGTAGAGAAACTCGAAATCCATCACCGCCAATTCGCGGCAACGGTTCATCAGCTCATCGATGAGGCCGAGCTGCGTCACAGCGCCCGCTCTACCTGCGGCGGCCAGTTCCATCCGGTTCGGGAGGGCGGGGCCCTGCCATGGCTCGGGAACCAGCGATGCAAGATCGTCCCGCAGGGCGCGGGACTGCCGGTCGAATGCCTGCGCCCAGTAGTACAGTTCGTCGTCGATGCCGATATCTGTCGGCAGCCAGGCAAGCAGCTCGCCGCCGACGCGGTGAATCTCGTTCAGCGCGCTGGTGGCGGCAGTCAGCGTCTGTGGCGGCCCGTCCAGTAGCAGTGCGCGCAGTGTGTCCTGCAGCAGGCCGATCTTTTTCGCCAATTCGGGGGCGGGTGCGGCGGGCAGCTGTTCAGCCAGCACCTGCAGGGTGTCCTGCAGACCATGCAAGGCGTTGGCTGGCAGCACCGGCTGATGCTTCAGCTCGGCCAGTCCCGCCTGCAGGGTAAGCAGGCTGCCGGCCAGGTTGCCGCTGTCCACCGACGAGACGTATTGCGGATGCAGCGGTTGCAGCGTGCGAGTGTC
>JAABQU010000114.1 GCA_011391285.1 Thiobacillus sp. | reverse complement strand
TGCCTGCTTGAGGGATTCAGCAAGTTGCACATGGCTTACCACATAGCGATGCTTGCCGGATGCCTCCGGCGGGATGTCGTCCAGCATGCGCAATTCCACCTTGAGCGTTTCGCCCAGACGGGCATGCAGCCCGGCCACCACGGCATTGCGGGCGGTCTCGTTCCAGCCGGCATCTGGCACGATCTGCACTTCCATGCGGTCCAGCGCATGCTGGATGCACTTGAACTGGGCAATGCCCGGCACGGCACGCAACACATAAATCACCGCCAGCGCGTGCATGACGCGGCCATCGGCGGCAACGACAAAATCGGTCTGCCGCCCGGTCACCTCGGCGATGACATGCAGGCCCTGCCCGCCGGCAGCCGGCTCGCTGGAAAGCCGCATCACGTCACCCGTGCGATAACGGATGAAAGGCTGGGCCTCCGAAGTCAGGCCGGTAATCACGGCCTCGCCCGCCTCGCCCGGCGCCACCGGCTGGCCGGTCTCGTCGAGCACCTCGATGATGTGGCTTTCGCTCATCAGCAGCATCTGTCCACCGGGTGCCTCGTGCGCGGTAAAGCCGATGTCGCGGCTACCGAATTCGTTCGCCACCGGTGTGCCGAATACCCGTCCGATGAGTTCGCGCTGATGCGGGTAAAGCGGCTCGCCAGTGGTGCAGACCACGCGCAACTGCGGCAAGTGCAGTGCGCGTTGCCGTGACTCGGCGTGGGCCGCCAGCAAGGCGACGCTCGATGCGTATCCATACAGGCATTTGGGCTGCCAGGCCTGCAGGGCGTCGAGATACTCATCCATGCGCTCGGGCGACATGGCGAAGGCGTTCAGCACCAGCTGGTTGACCAGGCGGTCGCGCAGCGTCTTGATGCGGTCTGTCTTGTTGAGTTCCACCGGCGCGCCCCACAGATAGGCCTCGCGCTCGCCCGGTTCCACTCCCCACCAGCGCCGGGCCCGCATGCGCCCTGCCGCGTCGGAGGCCTGGCGAGTGCGGCCGAAGTAGAAGATCAGCGGCTCGCCGCTCGATCCGCCGGTGGTGTATTTGAACACCCCGCCCGGAACCTCGCGCCAGACCAGCTGTTCGACGTTTTCGCGCGCATCGCGCTTGTTCATCGTTGGCAGACGCCCGAGGTCGGCCAGCGTCACCGCGCCGGCCTGGACGGCTTCAGCCAGGCCTGCCGACTGCAGTCTTGCCGCATGCCAGGGGCTGTGCGCCAGCGCGCTGGCCAGCAAGTGGTTCAGCCGCCGTGTCTGACAGGCTTCGATGCCTTCTCGCGCCAGCCATTGGGTGCGCTCGAGTTCGGCGAGCATGGCGAAAGTGGGGCGATGCATCGCCGCTTCCTGGGCGCGATAAATGCTGCGGGCAAACCAGGCCGGGACGTTCATGCAGCCTCCTTGTGCGGCAGCGCCCTGAATCGCGCCAGCAGCTCGTCGCACAGCTCGGCAACCGCGGGCGCAATGCCCTCCGGACTGCGATGCCTGACCGAACGCGAATGAATGCGCCCGGCGATCCGTTGGTTGAAACCACGCAAGCCGAGGAAATCGTAGACCGCCGCCCCCTCGCGCTGGGGGTGCTGCACCAGATTTTCGTAAAACACGACACGCACGCGCGGATCGGCGGCCAGCAACTGCTCGAAGAACAGCGCATTGCGATAAAACCACATGATGGCAGCGCCCTCGGCTTCGCTGGCGTCCGGGCGGTACAGCGCAGCGAGCAGCTCACGGATGGAGGGCGACATGCCACGTCCACGCCAGTCCTTTTCAAAACCGTTCGCCAGCCGATGCCACTGCGGTACGAAATTGGGAAAGGACCGGATCGCGGAGTGGGCGCTGTCGCGCCAGTCGCGAACGACCCACAGCGTCCTTGCGGGCGTGAATGCGTCCATCAGTGACCTGATGCGATCAAGCTCGCACAGCGCCTTGATCACGAACACCGGTGCCGGACACTGCGCCGCGAGTTTCCGGATCACCGCCAGATCGCGCATTTCATAGCGGTCGAACGCACGCGGATCGGTCTCGTGGAACACCTGGGTATCCGCGCTGGCATCCAGCACATCCATCAGGAGATTGGTCCCTGAACGCTGCATTCCAGCGACGAAAACATGCTGGGTGACCGGGCGCGGCAGCAGGCGCTGGCGCAAGGCCTTGCCCTGCCGCCACGCTGCACGACGAAACCGTGTGCCCAGGCTGCGGGCATCGTGACCCGTTGCGTCCAGGGGGGGGCTCATCGCTTCGCAGCCGCCGGCGCGGCAGGAATGTGGGTGGCCGTGCCGGCCAGCAGGGGGTCAAACGCCTGCAGCAACTGCGCCACGCGCCTGTCCCACTGGTTGGCCCGTGCGTAGTCGAGGATCGCGCTGCGATCCCACGCCTTGTTGAGCGCGTCGTCCAGCGCCCGCTGCAGCGCGGCGTTGTCGCCGAACGGCACGATGGTACCGAGCGCATCGCGGCACACCACTTCGGCGTTGCCGCCGACATTGGTCGTCACCACAGGCAGGCCGCAGGCCATGGCTTCGAGAAACACATTCGCCCAGCCTTCGTTGCGCGTGGCAAGCACGAAGACATCGGATGCCGACAGCGGCCACTTGAGCTCGTCCGGCGGCAGCGCGCCGAGAAAATGCACGCGTTCGCCCAGATCCAGCTGTGCCACCTGGGCTTCGAGCTCGGCCCGGTTGTCGCCCTCGGGACTGGCGCCGCCGACGATGAGGTAATGCAGGTCTGGATGGTGTTTGATCAGTGCCGGCATGGCTTCGATGACAAGGTGCATGCCCTTGCGCTCGACCAGGGCGCCGACCGAAATCAGCACGCGCGCATTCGGCGGCAGGGTATATTTTCGGCGCGCCGCTGCGCGGTCAACCGGGTGAAAACATGTGGTGTCGACACCGTTGCCGACGACCTCGGTTTTGTCCGTGGAGGCGCCAAGCTCGATCGCCAGCCGGCGCAAGGAATCGGAGACCGAGAACACGCGTGCGGCAGACTTGAAGGTACGCACAAGGCGCGGACGCAATGCAGCCTGCTTGCTGTGCGGCACTTCGGTGCCGCGCAGGGTGAGCGTCACCGGCAGATCGAGCCAGCGCCCCAGCCGGGTGGCTGCCTCGCCGTCAGGGAAGGTGAAATGGGCGTCGATCAGGCGCGCCCCCTGCCGCCTCAGCCGCCGCATCAGGCCGAAGCTCGCCAGTGCCATCGACCAGCCGTCGAACTGGCGCAGCAGCCCGGGCACCGACAGGAACCGCGGGTGATAGACACGGATACCCTGCTGGATTTCCAGCGCCGGCGCCTGCGGCCGGTAGCCGGGACGCAACAAGCGAATCAGTGACTGCCCGGGAAACCACGGTTGCGGCGAGACGACCACGAGCGGGCGGTGCCGCGCCACACGGAACATGCGCTCGCGGATGAACAGGCCGGCACCGGGACGCGCCGCGCTGGGGAAGAGCGAGCTGAACACCACCAGATCGATGCGGTCGGTCTCAGCGTTGCGGACCTCAGCCAAGCGCGGCCTCCATCCCCGGCTTGACCAGGCTGCCGTAGACACTGCGGTAGCGCGCCACGCTCGCCGCCCAGTTGCGCTCGGTTTCGACAAACTGGCGGCCGTTCTTCTTCATCCGTTCCCAGCCCTCTTCGTACTTGAGCAGCCCCACCACCTTGCTGGCGAGATCACCGACGCTGCCGGCATGGAACAGCACACCGGTCTTGCCGTCCTGGATCAGTTCCTTGTGGCCGCCGACGTCGGAGGCGACCATCAGCCGTCCCTGTGCCATCGCTTCCAGCGGCTTCAACGGAGTAACCAGCTCGGTCAGCCGCATCGGGTGGCGCGCGTACACAAGCACGTCCACCAAGTCGTAATAGCGGTTGACCTCGGCGTGCGGCACGCGCCCGGTGAAGATCACCCGGTCCTTGAGGTCGAGCGCCATCACCTGCCGCTTCAGGGCCGCATCCTGCGGTCCGCCGCCAACCAGCAACAGCTTGACGTCGGGCATCTGCTTGAGGATGGTCGGCAGCGCAGCGATCAGCAGGTCGAGGCCCTCGTAGGCGTAGAAC
>JAABQU010000113.1 GCA_011391285.1 Thiobacillus sp. | reverse complement strand
CGCGGCTATGCGCGGCTGCAGGGGTTGACGCGTGCGTGCCTCGAGCGGGTGGCGGTTGTCGCCGCGCAGACCGAGGCCGACGCGGCACGGCTGCGCAGCCTGGGCGCGATGACGGTTCATGTTGCCGGCAATCTCAAGTTCGATATCGCACCGCCGCCCGCGCAGCTCGAACTCGGCACAAGCTGGAAAGCGAAATGGGGTCAGCGCCCGATGCTGCTGGCGGCGAGCACGCGCGAGGGCGAAGAAGCGCCGCTGCTGCGCGCGTTTGCAGACGCCGCGCCGGCCGAGGTGCTGCTGGTTCTGGTGCCGCGCCATCCTCAGCGATTCGACGAAGTCGCGGCGCTGATCGAAGCGGCGGGTTTGCCGCTTCAGCGTCGCAGCGCGCTGGATGGGATGCATTTGAATACGGATACGCGGGTGCTGCTCGGCGACAGCCTGGGCGAACTGTTCGCCTATTACGCCGCGTGCGATGTGGCCTTCGTCGGTGGCAGCCTGTTGCCGCTGGGGGGGCAGAATTTGATCGAGGCGGCGAGCGTGGGCCGCCCAGTGCTGGTGGGGCCGTACACGTTCAATTTCGAGGAAGCGACGCAGCGGGCGATCGAAGCGGGCGCCGCGCTGCGGGTGAACGATGCTGCAGCCCTGCTGGAAAGCGCGCTGAAGCTGTTGAACGATGCACCCGTATGCGTGCGCATGGGCGAAGCCGGCCTGGCCTTCGCCGCGCGCCATCGCGGCGCGGCGGCACGGGTGGAAGCGCTTATTGAGCCGCTGCTGGCTGCAGGTGCTGGTCGATCATCGCCAGGTCGGCCGGAGTGAGGATGCCGACGGCGGCCTTGAGCAAAAGTCTGGACTGCAGGTGGTTGTAACGGGCGGCGGCAAGCTCGCGCTGCGCCGACAACACCTGCTGCTCGGCATCGAGAACGTCGAGGTTGGTGCGGACACCGACCTGCAGGCCGAGCTTGGTGGATTCGAGCTGGGACTTGCTCGACGTGAGCGCCTGTTCCAGGGCTTGTACGCGGGCGGCGGTGCTGTTCACGGTGAGCCAGGCGTCACGTGTGCGCAGGCCGGCTTCGCGGATGCTTTCCTCAAGCTCCTGACGAGCCTTTTCCTGGTTGGCGACGGCTTCGCGAACGCGTGAATTGGTGATCCCGCCCTGATAGATCGGCAGGTTGAGTTCCAGGCCTACCGTGCCTGTGCGTAGGTCGATCGGTTGGGCACCGATAGGCAGGCTGTTGTCGATGCTGTAGCTGGCGACCGCATCCAGCGTCGGATAGTGGCCAGCGCGGTTGCGTTCGACTTCCTGGTCGGCGATGGTCTTGGCAATTCGCTGGATTTCGGCTTGCAGGTTGCTCTCGGCCGCGCGCTGGGCCCACTCGTCGATGCTGCCGGACTCGGTTTTCAGAAGCGCGTTCTCGACCAGGATATCGAGCGCGCCCGCGGGCTTGCCGATGAGCTTTTCCAGCGCGCGCACGCGGATGTTGAGCGTGTTCTGCTCGGCGATTTCCTGTGCGACCGCGATGTCGTAGCGCGCCTGGGCCTCGTGGGTGTCGGTGATGGTGGCGGTGCCGACTTCGAAGTTGCGCTTGGCGGAAGCGAGTTGTTCGGTGATGGCGGCCTTTTGTGCATTGATGAAGGCGATGTTGTCCTGCGCCTGCAGCACGTCGAAATACACTCTTGCCACACGCAGGATCAGGTCCTGTTCAGCCAGCTTGAACTGCATTTCTGCGACCTTCACCTGCTCCTTGGATTGCGCATACGCCACCATGTTCTGCTTGCGGTATAGCGGCTGGGAGGCTCGGATGGCGAGCTGGTTGGAATCGAAACTGTTGTCCTGAAGTTCGCCACTGACGTCGTTGTAGCGCACGTTGCCGCCCAGGTTGACGTTGGGCAGCAGGCCGGCGCGGCCCTGAACGGATCTTTCCTGGCCGGCCTGGTAGGCGGCACGGGCGGCGGCGTATTGCGCGTCGTAAGCCAAGGCGTCACGGAATGTATCGGACAGGTTCGCGGCCTGGGCGGCGGGCGCCAGCGCCAGGGTCAGGGCAAGAAACAGCGGCTTGAGTTGCATGGTGATGAATCCAGTCCTCGATAGTCGGTTCAGTAGCGCGGCATGGCCGGATCGACTTCGTCGGCCCAGGCGGCGACGCCGCCCGAGAGGTTGATGACGTCGCCAAACCCGACGCTTTCAAGATAGCGCGCCGCGTGATAGCTGCGAACCCCATGATGGCAGATGACAACCATTTCGGCATCCTTGTTCAATTCGCCCAGCCGCGCGGGCAGTTCCCGCATCGGGATCAGGATCGCACCGGGTAGGCGGCACAGGTTCCATTCCCATGGCTCGCGCACATCGAGCAGCACCGGCGTATGCCCGGTCTGGATATGGGCGGCGAGTTCGGCGGGGCGAAACTGGCGCATCGGTTGGCTCAGAATGCGAAGACGGCGGGATGCGGCGCGTTCAGCAGCGGCGCCACGCAGGTTTCGAACAGCGTCACGCTGCGGGTGGTGCCTGGCGCGGTGCAGGTGATGAGCTGCGCCTCCATCACCGGCGCTTCGCCTGTAATGGCGAAAAGCCGTCCGCCGACCTTGAGGCGGCGCACCAGCGCATCCGACAACAGCGGGGTCGAGCCGGTCAGCACGATGACATCGAAGCCGGCCTCGTCGGACCAGTCGCGGGCGGCGTCGCCGCTGTGCAGCACCACATTGCCGAAGCCGTGCGCGCGCAGTTTCTGCGTCGCCGCTGCGGTGAATTCGGGCACGATGTCGACCGACACCACTTCGGCGGCCCTGGAGGCCAGCAGCGCAGTGAGGTAGCCGCTGCCGGTGCCGATTTCCAGCACGCGGTCGGTGGGGTGAATGTCGAGCTCCTGGATGACCCGCGCTTCCAGTTTGGGCGTCCACATCGCCTGGCCGTGGCCGAGCGGAATCTCCATGTCGACGAAGGCGAGCGAGCGGTGCGCTTCCGGAACGAAGTCTTCGCGGCGCACCTTGAACAGCAGGTCCAGCACGTTCTGGTTCAGCACATCCCAGGGGCGGATCTGCTGTTCCACCATGTTGAAGCGCGTTTGCTCAATGTCCATGCGGTGCCCTTGATTATCAATAAGTTAGATGGGGTCTTGCCTTGCAATTATTCCACATTTCGGCTACCTTGAACCGCTCGCCAGGGGTCTCCGGTCCATTGTTTTACGGGCCGGAGTGAGACATACCCTTCGAACCTGATGCGGTTGAGACCGCCGTAGGGAGGCTTGTTTTGCGGCCTCCGTTTTTTTGAGCGAGGCTGTTCCAAGGCCTCCAAAACTTTTTTGACGAGAGGCGCCCGGCGTCTCCCGTTTTTCCGGAGTGCCACATGAACGCCGCCATCCCCAGTCAAGCCGCCCCATTCACCGCTGCCAGCGCCCACGTCGACGAGGCCGCGGTGCAGCCGCTGCCCAATTCGCGCAAAATCTACGTGCAGGGCAGCCAGCCCGACATCCGCGTGCCGATGCGCGAAATCAGCCAGGACGACACGCCCACCAGCATGGGTGGCGAGAAGAACCCGCCGATTTTTGTCTACGACTGTTCGGGCCCCTATTCCGACCCGGCGGCGAAGATCGACATTCGCCAAGGCCTGCCCGCGTTGCGCACGCGCTGGATCGAGGCGCGTGGCGACACCGAAATCCTGTCCGACCTGAGCTCGGAATACGGCCGCCAGCAGGCCGCGAACCCGGCGCTTGCCGCGATGCGGTTTCCCGATCTCGCCCGCACCCCGCGCCGCGCCAAGGCCGGCATGAACGTGTCGCAGATGCACTACGCGCGCCAGGGCATCATCACGCCGGAGATGGAATTCATCGCCATCCGCGAGAACAACAACCGCGCCGGCTATGTGGAGTCGCTGAAATCGTCCGGCCCGCTGGGCGAGAAGCTCGCCGCCATGATGAACCGCCAGCATCCGGGACAGAACTTCGGCGCGAATCTGCAGAACGAGATCACGCCCGAATTCGTACGCGACGAAATCGCCCGCGGCCGCGCCATCATCCCCAACAACATCAACCACCCGGAATCCGAGCCGATGATCATCGGCCGCA
>JAABQU010000112.1 GCA_011391285.1 Thiobacillus sp. | reverse complement strand
CTTTCATGGCTGTTCAAGTAAGGCGCTGGCCGATTGTACCCCGCTCAGTGTTGCGCTTTCGAGGGTGGCGGGATAAGGCCCTGCGGTGTAGTCGCCTGCCAGGAATATGCGTGGATGTGCGGTACGGACAGAGGGGCGTGTCATGTTGGGCACGCAGGCATAGGTCGCCTGCTTTTCGACGATGCTCTTGCGCCAGCGCGACGTGCCGGGGCGGGCAATCCGCTGCAACTGGACTTCGGCCTGATCCATCCAGTCCACGGACAGGTTCCCTGTCGCGCTCGCCACCAATGCCAGCAAGCCTGGCTGGCCGTGGCTCTGGCCGCGGTCGAACACGAATTGTGCAGGGCCATCGGCCAGGGCGAACATTGGCCTGGGCAGTCGAAATGCCGGGTCGTACTGGATGTAGGCAGTGGCAATCGGCTGGTAGTCGTAAGCCGCGACCGACTGCACGACGGGTTGGAGCGCGGGCACCTGCGCTGCCAGGGCGGGCAGGTGTTGCGGCGCGACGGCCAGAATGACCTGGCTGTAGCGGATCGATGCGTCTCGGGTGCCGAGCGTGATGCCATCCGCGTCGGCTTCGAGTGCCGTTACCCGGCTGGCCAGGCGCACGGTTCCGCCGAGCTCGCCGAGGCGCGCAGCAGCAGGCGCCGGGAATAGCGCCGTCAGATCGCGGCGCGGCAGCAGCAGGTCGCTGTGCTGCGTGCGTCCACCGAAAGCAGCGTGGATCACGTCACGAAAGACCTGCGCGCTGGCCGTTTCCGGCGGCGTGTTGAGGGCGGACACACACAGCGGATGCCATAGCAGGCGGCGCAGTTTCTCCGGCTGACTGTGGGTGAGGTGGCTGACGGTCAGTTGATCAAATGGGTCCGCATGGTTCAGCAAGGCATGTGTCCAGCGTGCGGCGGCCAGCTTCTCGCGCCAGTTCAGGCCGTGCGCGCCGAGCAGCCCCGCCAGCAAGTGCAGCGGCGCCGGCAAGCGCGGGCAGGCGAGCCGGAAATCCGGTGGCTGGTCGAGGGTGAGCGGCAGGCGCCACAAACCCTCGGGCGACGCAGCGGGATGCAGGCGGGCGATCAGATGCAGGGTCTGTTCGTACGCGCCGAGCAGGATGTGCTGGCCGTTGTCGAGCATCCGACCTTCGAGTTCGACTGCGCGAGCGCGCCCGCCCAGGGTGCGGCTGGCTTCGTACAGCGTGACGGTCGTTCCCGCCTCGGCCAGCGTCAGCGCGGCAGTGCAGCCGGCCCAGCCACCACCGACGACTGCCACGCTGCGAGTCACGGAAACAGCCAGGTCCTGCTGGCCAGCCACAGCTTGCGCAGCGGCGTGAGCGCGACGCGCGCGCGCAACACGGGAAAGCCGTCGCGCCGGATTTCATCCAGCAGGGTGCGATAGATTGCCGCCATAACCAGTCCGGGTCGTTGCGTGCGGCGTGCATGGGGGGGCAGGGCGGCGAGCGCACTGTCGTAATGCGCGCTGGCACGTTCGTGCTGGAACTGCATCAGTGCCTGGAATTCCGGCGTGTCCATGCCATGCAGGATGTCGGTCTCGGCGACGCCGAAGCGCGCCAGCTCGTCCTGCGGCAGGTAGATGCGTCCGCGCCGTGCGTCCTCACCGACGTCGCGGATGATGTTGGTGAGCTGGAACGCCAGCCCCAGTTCGTGCGCGTAGCGGCGGATGTCGCGGTCGTCCGCGCTGCGCGGGCCGCCGAAGATCGCTGCCGCCACTTCCCCCACCACGCCCGCCACGCGGTAGCAGTAGAGATTGAGCGACTTGAAATCGGGGTAGCGCAGATGGTCGAGATCCATCGCCATGCCATCGACAATTTCCAGCAGCAAGGCGGCGGGCGTGTCGCGCCCCTGCGAGGTGTCGAACAGGGCACGGGTCGTCGGGTGCTCCGGCACGCCGGCGGCAAAGCGTGTGATTTCCTCGCGCCACCAGTCGAGCTTGGATTCGGCGACCTGACGCTCGTGGCATTCGTCTACCACATCGTCGAGTTCACGGCACAGGGCGTAAAATGCCGTGATTGCACGGCGGGTGTCCAGCGGCAGGAAGACGAAGCTGTAGTAGAAGCTGGAGCCGCTTGCCGCAGCGCGTTCCTGGCAATACTGATGGGCGTCCATATTCAGAAGAGCCCGCGTCCGAGCATGACGATCCAGTCCTTTTTGGTCAGCACCGGGCGATCGTGGAACACGCAGCCGGGGTCGGCGTGCAGCTTGCGCAAAATGGTCTCGCCGCCCAGGATGGTCACGCGCAGTTCAAGGCCGATGCGTCCCTTGAGTTGCCGGCCGAGCGGCGCGCCTGACTGCAGCAGTTTGCGCGCGCGTTCGATCTGCTTGTGCATCATCATGTGCCACAGCCCGCGCGTGTCGCCCTCGGCGATATGCGTCTCGCTTACGCGGTGCGCCGCCATTTCGTCCTGCGGCAGATAGATGCGGTCCTTCCGGTAATCGACGGCGATGTCCTGCAGAAAATTAATCAGTTGCAGGCTGCTGCAGATGGCATCGGAATAAGCGATATGGCGCGGGTCATGGTCGCCATACAGATGGAGCATCAGGCGCCCCACCGGGTTGGCCGAGCGGCGGCAATAGTCCATGACTTCGCCGAAACTGGCATAACGCTTTTTTTCCACGTCCTGGGCAAAAGCCGACAGCAGGTCACGAAATGGGGCCAACGGGATGGTGTATCTGCGGATTGTCTCTGCAAGAGGGCCGAAAACCGGGTCCATGGGCGTTTCGCCCCGTTCGATGCGATCGAGTTCGGTCTGGTATGCGGCAAGCTGCGCCAGTCGCTCGGCCGGTGGTGCGTCGCCTTCGTCGGCAATGTCATCCGCGCTGCGGGCAAAACGGTAAATGGCCTCGACCGGCCGGCGCAGCCTTTTAGGCAGCAGCCAGGATGCAACAGGAAAGTTTTCGTAGTGATCGACCGGCACCGGCAACAAAAAAGCGGAATGGGAATAATGACTTAGGCTGGAAGCCGGTCTGGCTTGGGTGACAGCATCGTATTGATTATATTACACTTATCGGTCGATAGTTTTGCGGCCCAGCCGCGAGAGTGGCGGAATTGGTAGACGCACTGGATTTAGGTTCCAGCGCCGCAAGGCGTGGGGGTTCGAGTCCCCCCTTTCGCACCATCGGTTTTTTTGCCATTCACCCATCATTTCAATTCAGCCAGGAAGTATTTTGATGCAAGCAAATCTTGAAGTTCTCGAAGGGCTGGTTCGCCGTCTGGATATCAGCGTGCCCATGGACCAGCTGGAATCGGAAGTGCAGAGCCGCCTCAAACGCTTGGCACGCAATGTCAAGATGGATGGTTTCCGTCCAGGCAAGGCACCGTTGGGCGCCGTTGCGCGACAGCACGGTCCGGGCCTGCGCCAGGAAGTGCTGGGCGAAACCCTGCAATCCCGTTTCGGCGAAGCCGTACAGGCGCACCAGTTGAAGATTGCGGGATATCCACGCTTTGAGCCGAAAGCGGGGCAGTCGGCCACCACGGAAATGACTTTCAGTGCCAGTTTTGAGGTCTATCCTGAAGTGAAGATCGACGACCTGAGTTCGGGGAAGATCAGCCGTCCGGTTGTGAATCTGGGCGATGCCGATGTGGCGAAGACACTTGAAGTGCTGCAGAAGCAGCGCCGCACGTTCGAATCCACCGATCGCACTGCAGCAGAGGGGGATCTGGTCAGGTTCGATTATCAGGGCACGGTCGATGGTGCGGCGTTTGAAGGAGGCAAGGGCGAAGACTTTGCTGCGGTGATCGGCGAAGGCCGCTTGCTGAAGGACTTCGAACAAAGTCTCACCGGACTCAAGGCTGGCGACAGCAAAGGCTTCGATCTGACCTTCCCGGCTGAATATGGTGCGAAGGAACTGGCTGGCAAGGCCGCGCATTTCGAGGTGCAGGTCAAGGACGTGCAGGCCCCCGTCCTGCCGCCGGTGGATGCGGAATTCTCCAGGGCGCTTGGGGTCGAAGATGGCGATGTGGAGAAACTCAAGGCCGAGGTGAAGTCCAACCTGGAGCGCGAAGTCAAACGTCGCGTGCAGACGAAGCTGAAAGAGCAGGTCATGGA
>JAABQU010000111.1 GCA_011391285.1 Thiobacillus sp. | reverse complement strand
TAGATGCCGTCGAGGTCGTCGGTGACGGTGGTCAGGTAGCAGGAAGACAGCTGGCTGTGGCGGGTGCCGGCGTTGAAGAGCGTCGGGGTGGACGACATGAAGTCGAACGAGGACAGCACCTGGTAGAACTCGATGGCGCGCGACTCGCGGTCGACTTCGTTGATGGCGAGGCCCATGGCCACGCGCATGAAGAAGGCCTGCGGCAGTTCGATGCGCGACTCTTCGATGTGCAGGAAATAGCGGTCGTACAGGGTCTGCAGGCCCAGATACCCGAACTGGTAGTCGCGGCCGGCGTCGAGCTCCTTGGCCAGGCGCGCCAAATCGAACTGGGCGAGCTTCTCGTCCAGCAGTTCGGCGGCGATGCCCTTCTTGATGAATTGCGGGAAATACTCGGCGTAGCGCTCGCCCATCTGCGCCTGGGTGACCGCCTCGCCCAGCACTTCGTGGCGGATGGAATTGAGCAGCAGGCGCGCAGAAACGAAGGAATAGCCGGGGTCCTGCTCGATCATCGAACGCGCGGCCAGCACCAGCGCCTTTTCGACTTCGGCCATCGGCACGCCGTCGTAGAGGTCGCGCAGCACGGTGTGCATGATCGGCTCGGCCTTGACGTTGTCGCCCAGGCCGGTGCAGGCGTCGGCCAGCAGGCTGGCCAGGCGTGCGGTGTCGAGCGGCTTTTTCTGGCCGTCCTCGATCACGTGCAGGGTGGCTTCGGGCACGCCGGCGGCCTTCTGCGCGGCGCGTTCCTGGGTGCGCTTTTCGCGGTACAGCACGTAGGCGCGGGCGACTTCATGTTCGCCCGAGCGCATCAGCGCCAGTTCGACCTGATCCTGGATGTCCTCGATGTGGAAGGTGCCGCCGTTGGGGGTGCGCCGCATCAGCGCCGCCGTCACCTGGCCGGTGATCGACTCGACCAGCTCGCGGATGCGCGCCGAGGCCGCAGCCTGGCCGCCCTGCACCGCGATGAAGGCCTTGGTGACGGCGATCGCGATCTTGTTGGGCGCGAAGCCGACCACCGAGCCGTTGCGGCGGATGATCTTGTAGTCGGCATAACGCGTGTCGACCGTTGCGGGTTCGGCAGCTTCGAGCGGGGGAATGGGCATGGGCGCAGCAGATTCGGTGGCGACGTTAAGCATCGATGGGGGCTCCTTGGTGGGTGAAACGAAAACCGGAATGCCGTGCCGGGGCATCAAACCCACAACTTATGCACAGCTTTCCCAGCGCTCGCCAACAGGTTTATTCACAACATATTGTGGTTCTGGCGAGCGGCAGGTACAAATTCTAGGTACCCAGCCCGACATGTCAACCCGGATTCATACAATCTCCACAAGTTTTTTTGACGCCCAAAAATTCCCAAGCCAAATCAAAGTTTTTCCAGACCAGAATGCCTAAAATTTGAACAGGGGCGCGTCTGGATGCGGGTTGCAGCCGAGAAACGCCCGGTTGCCCCATTGAATGCGTAAAAAATCAGCTTATCAGCAAGTTCGCATACAGCCTGCGTTGCGCAAACCTTGCTGAATCTTTGCGCGCGCCGATTGAGCAACCGCGCTGGCGCCCCCGGATGCGCCCCGCCGGCCCTGTTCCGGCCGACGCGCCATAAGGAGAAGAGGGGAATTTTGGTTATGATTGCGCACAAAACCGATACGCCATTGCAAGGGCCCCGCATGCGTCATACCGCTGTTCTGCTGATTTCCTGCCCCGACCAGAAGGGGCTGGTCGCAGCGATTGCCGATTTCCTGCTGCTGCACAACGCCAATATCCTGCACGCGGACCAGCATCAGGACGCCGAGCTGAAACTGTTCCTGATGCGGGTGGAATGGGATCTGGCGGACTTCAATCTCGATCTGGCAGAATTCGCCGGCGCCTTCGGGCCCATCGCCGAGCGCTTCGGCATGACCTGGCGCCTGGCCGAGTCGAGCCGCAAGCCGCGGCTGGCAGTGTTCGTGTCGAAGTTCGACCACTGCCTGGCCGACCTCCTGTACCGCTACCAGAGCGGCGAACTGCACTGCGAGCTGCCGATCATCCTCAGCAACCACGAGGACACGCGCTGGCTGGCCGAGGCCTACCGGGTGCCCTACCAGCACGTGGTGGTGCACAAGGACGCCAAGCACGAGGCCGAGCAGGTGCAGATGGCGATCCTGCGCGACCAGCGGATCGACTTCATCGTGCTGGCGCGCTACATGCAGGTGCTGTCGCCCGATTTCATCCGCCACTTCCCCAATCGCATCATCAACATCCACCATTCCTTCCTGCCCGCGTTTCACGGCGCCAAGCCCTACCACCGTGCGTTCGAGCGCGGCGTGAAGCTGATCGGCGCCACCGCGCACTACGTCACCGAGACGCTCGACGACGGCCCCATCATCGAGCAGGACGTGGCGCGCATCTCGCACCGCGACAGCCTCGACGACCTGATCAAGAAGGGGGCCGACCTGGAAAAAGTGGTGCTGTCGCGCGCGGTGAAATGGCACCTGGACAACCGCGTGCTGGTGTACGCCAACAAGACTGTCGTGTTCGACTGATCCATGCTCAGACTCAATATTCCCGACCAGGACGCGGTGTTGCAGCACGCGGTTGAAACCCGGCCGAAAGCTGTCGCGGACTGGCTGGCCCGGCTGCCCTTCGCCAGCCCGGCGGACACCGCCCAGCAGTTGCTGGTCGCGCTGTACGCACTCAACCGCCATCCGCTGGGCGAAGACGATCGCCACACGCTGATGGCGCTGTACCGCCCGGTGATCGAGCGCGCCACCACCAGCCTGGAAGCGCTGCTGGCCGATGCCGGCGTGCCGCCCAATCCACAGCTACGGCAGATCGGCGCCTTGCTGCGCGAACTCCATGTCGAGCACAGCGTCGGCTACAAGCAGGCCTTGTTGTCGCTGGCGGACCGGCGCTTCGGCCGCGCCAGCCCCAAGCGTACGGCCGAGATTACCGCCCGCCTGCTGACCGCGCTGCGCGACGTCCAGATCGCCAGCTATCTGACCCACATGCCGCCGCCCGGTGGCTTGTGGCAGGAAATGCGCCAGATTCACGAATTTGCGGAGACCTCGAACCTGACCGACCTCGAGGTGGCCGATGCGCCGTCACCCGGCAAGGCCTATCTCCAGGCCGTGCTGTTCGCCCTGGCCGACCCGCCGCACATGACCCACGCCGAACTCATCCACACCCGTCAATACCTCGACAAGTACGGCGCGCTGGGCATGCTGACCGGCGCACCGGTGAACGGCCATCGCGGTTTTACTGTCCCTGCCGAGGGCGATACGGCACCCTGTCCCCATGCGGCCAACCCGATCCAGAATGGTCGCTGGCTCGATACCGATGCGCTGTGCCGCCATCTGCACGAAACCGCGTTGCGCCTGCGTACCGGCGAGACGCCGCGCCGCATCGGCCTGCCCGCGGGAATGGAAGCCGACATCAGCCAGTCGCTGTGCAAACGTCTGATGAAGCAGTGGAGCGGCAACACCCAGCGTACCTTCAGGCGTCACGCCACGTCCGGGACCATGGTGCGAGCGGTGGCAGGACTCTGCGCCATCCACCGGCTGCTGGATCCGGATCAGGAAACCCCGTGGCCGGACCTGGAAGACCCGGACAGCCTGCTGATTGCCGATGTGCACCATCTGACAGCGGCGCCGCCACCCACCACTTTCAGCCGCTGGACCGTCGACAACGACAGCGCGTCCGGCCTCGCCCTGTCCGGCAAACCCGACGCAGCACTGAACCTGAAGGTGGGGGACCCGCTGGCCATGCAAGCCGACGACGCGGCTGCATGGTCGCTGGGGGTAATCCGCTGGATCCGCATGCGCGATGCGCAGCTGGTCGAACTCGGTATCGAGCGGCTGTCGCCGCAGGTCCAGCCGGTATGGGTGCGGCCGCTGCGCGGCCACCGCAAGGCGATCGCTGAAGCGGCGCTGTTCGTCCCCGGCCTGGCTGCACTGCAGCAGAAGGATCGCCTGCTGCTGCCGCGCTACCTGTATCAGATCGGCATGGACGCCGACGTCTGGCAGCCCCCGCACCAGTACACGCTGACGTTTGGCCGCTGTCTCGAACACACGCCGGGCTTCGACATGATCGAATTCACTATTTTTGGCGACCCAACCCCATGACCGAAATTCTTGTCCTGTATTACAGCGCCGGCGGCAGCGTGCGTGAAATGGCGCAGCTGGTCGCGCGCGGCATCCATCAGGTGGCCGGCGCATCCGCCCGCCTGCGCACAGTGCCGCCGGTGGCGCCGCGCACCCAGGTGGCGGAGCCGCCAGTGCCGGACGAAGGCGCGCCCTACGTCGAACTCGCGGACCTGGAGCAATGCGCCGGCGTGGCGCTCGGCTCGCCCACCCGCTTCGGCAACATGGCGGCGCCGCTGAAGTATTTTCTCGACACCACCGGCGCGCTGTGGGCGAAGGGCACGCTGGTCGGCAAGCCGGCCGCGGTGTTCACCTCCACCGCCAGCCTGCACGGCGGCCAGGAAACCACGCTCACCAGCATGATGCTGCCGCTGCTGCACCACGGCATGCTCCTCCTCGGCCTGCCCTATACGCTTGCCGAAGTGAACAACACCGCCAGCGGCGGCACCCCCTACGGCGCCAGCCACTGGGCCGGCCCAGCCGACGACAAGCCTCTCACCGACGACGAGCGCGCGCTGTGCATCGCGCTCGGCCGCCGGCTGGCTGAAACCGCGAGCAAACTTTCCTGATGAAGGCGCTGCAACATATCGCGAGCGCGAGCCTGATCGCGCTGATCTTCCTGTGCGTGGCGTGGGAGTTGTGGCTGGCGCCGATCCGCCCCGGTGGCTCCTCCCTGGTATTCAAGGCGCTGCCCCTGCTGTTCCCGCTGATGGGCATCCTCAAGGGCCGCCGCTACACCTACCAATGGGCGCCGATGCTGGTGCTGGCCTATTTCACCGAAGGCGTGGTGCGGGCGTGGTCGGACAAGGGCCTGTCGGCCTGGCTCGGCGGCGCCGAAGTCGTGCTGTCGGTGGTGTTCTTTTTTGCCGCGATCTATTACGCCAAGTTGAGCGCGCCTTCGCGACAGCCCCAATAAAAAACGCCCCGAAGGGCGTTTTTTATTCAGCAAGACTTCTTCACACCTGCGGGTGCGCCCGCTCGCGCTTGCTGTGCAGCTTGTTGAGCCCGTGCAGGTAGGCCTTGGCCGAGGCCACCACGATGTCGGTGTCGGCGCCCTGGCCGTTGACCACGCGGCCGTCCAGCGCCAGCCGCACGGTCACTTCCCCTTGCGAATCGGTGCCGCTGGTGATGTTGTTGACCGAATACAGCAGCAAATTGGCGCCGCTGTTGACCACCGATTCGAGCGCCTTGAAGGTGGCGTCGACCGGGCCTGAACCCACGCCGTCGGCCTGCCGCTCGACACCCTCGTCGGTGAACACCAGGCGCGCATGCGGGACTTCGCCGGTCTCCGAACAGACCTTCAGAGACACCAGCTTGTAGCGCTCGTGATCGGCCGCGTAGCCCTCGTCGGAGACCAGCGCCTGCAGGTCCTCGTCGAAGATTTCGCGCTTCTTGTCGGCGAGATCCTTGAAGCGGGCGAACGCGGCGTTGAGCGCTTCCTCGGTCTCTAGCACGATGCCGAGCTCGGCGAGCTTGCTCTTGAACGCGGCCCGGCCGGAGAGCTTGCCGAGCGTGAGCCGGTTGGCGTTCCAGCCCACGTCTTCCGCGCGCATGATTTCGTAGGTCTCGCGATGCTTCAGCACGCCGTCCTGGTGGATCCCGGATTCATGCGCGAAGGCATTGGCGCCGACGATGGCCTTGTTCGGCTGCACCGGGTAGCCGGTGATGGTCGAGACCAGTTTCGACGCCGGCACGATCTGGGTGGCGTCGATGCGCGTGTCGCAGTTGAACACGTCGCGGCGGGTGCGCACCGCCATCACGACTTCCTCCAGCGAGGCGTTGCCGGCACGCTCGCCGAGGCCGTTGATGGTGCACTCGACCTGACGCGCACCGTTCATCACGGCGGCAAGCGAGTTGGCGACTGCCATGCCGAGGTCGTTGTGGCAGTGGGTCGACCAGATCACCTTGTCGGAATTCGGCACGCGCTCGATCAACTGCTTCATGCGCTCGCCCCACAGGGCCGGGATCGAATAGCCGACGGTGTCGGGCACGTTGATGGTTTTGGCGCCGGCCTTGATCACCTCGTCGAAAACACGCACCAGGAAATCCATTTCGGAACGCACCGCGTCCTCGGCCGAGAACTCGACGTCGTCGGTGTATTCGAGCGCGAGCTTGACCGCCTTGACCGCGGCCTCGACCACCTGATCCGGCTGCATGCGCAGCTTCTTTTCCATATGGATCGGGCTGGTGGCGATGAAGGTGTGGATGCGGCCCGACTTGGCCGGCTTGATGGCGCCGCCCGCTGCGTGGATGTCGCGCTCGTTGGCACGCGCCAGCGAACAGATGGTCGAATTCTGGATGGTTTCGGCAATCGTGCGGATGGCCTCGGCATCGCCCGGGCTGGCCGCAGCAAAGCCGGCCTCGATGACGTCGACGCCGAGCTTTTCCAACTGGCGTGCAATGCGGAGCTTTTCTTCCTTGGTCATCGACGCGCCGGGGCTTTGCTCGCCGTCGCGCAAGGTGGTGTCGAAAATGTACAAACGGTCTTTCATGGCAAGCTCCATGGTGGGTCGGCGTCAGGCCGACGCATTATATAAGGGTTGCCGCGAGAGGCTGGCGGCACGGGCACTGCAGGGAGGGGGATTTAATGTGTGCGCGCGACGCGCAGCAGCAGGCTGCCGAACAGGACATTCGACAGGCAGAGGAGATAGGACGGATGCGACTGATTAGACATAGTCTAAATTCTATCTATTTTTCGCCGCCCTGCAAGGGGGGCGATTTTTTGCGTTGCTTCAATTTCCACAGCGCATCGGCATAACCCGACAGGCCGTACAGCACGAACACGCCAAACAGCACCTCGGGCGGGCTGGTCGAGATCAGGATGAAGGCCAGCACGATCAGCAGAATGACGAAGAATGGCACGCTCTTCCGGAGGTTGATTTCCTTGCCGCTGTAGAAGCGAAAGTTGCTGACCATGGAAAGCCCACCGAACAGCGCGACCACCGCGGCCAGCCAGTTCACGTCGCCGCCTGCCACACCGTACTCGACCATCACCCAGACGAAGCCCGCAACCAGCGCCGCCGCCGCCGGGCTGGGCAGCCCCTGGAAAAAACGCTTGTCGGTGACGGTGTCGAGCTGGGTGTTGAAGCGCGCCAGCCGCAGGGCGGCACCGGCGCAATAGACGAAGGCGGCGATCCAGCCGAACTTGCCCAGGCCCTGCAGGGCGAACTCGTAGATCACCAAAGCCGGGGCGACGCCGAACGACACCATGTCTGACAGGCTGTCGTATTCGGCACCGAAGGCACTTTGGGTATGCGTCATGCGGGCGACGCGGCCATCCAGCCCGTCGAGCACCATGGCGATGAAAATGGCCACCGCGGCATGTTCGAAGCGCCCGTTCATCGCCTGCACCACCGCATAGAAGCCGGCGAACAGTGCGCCGGTGGTGAACAGGTTCGGCAGCAGGTAAATGCCGCGGTCACGCATCCGGGGGCGCTTCAGTTCCTGCTTGCGGTGATCGAAGTCGAGCATGGTTTTAGGTTTGCCAACGAGCCAGTATGGTACGCCCGCCGGTGACTTTCTGCCCGATCGAGACTTCGGCGCGCGCCGTGACCGGCAGGTAGACATCGACCCGCGAGCCGAAGCGGATGAAGCCGTAACGCTGCCCGCGCGCGAGTTTGTCGCCGGTGCGCACGTAGCACAGGATGCGCCGCGCGATCAGGCCGGCGATCTGCACGCTGGTGACGTCGCCGCGCGGGGTTGCGATGTGGATGGCGTTTCGCTCGTTCTCGGTCGATGCCTTGTCGAGGTCGGCATTGACAAAACTGCCCGGCGTGTACCAGACCCCCTTCACTTCGCCGTCGACCGGGCTCTTGTTGGAGTGCACGTTGAAGACGTTCATGAAGACGCTGATCTTCAGCGCCTCGCGATCCAGATATTCGTCGCGGACTTTTTCCACCACGACGATGCGGCCGTCGGCCGGTGCGATCACCGCGTCGGCGTCGGCCGGCGGCACACGCGCGGGATCACGGAAGAACTGCAGCGCGAACACCGCCCAGATCCAGAACGGGATCGACCACCAGCCGATGAGCCAGGTCGCGATCAGGGCGGCTGCAAATGCGGCCAGCAGAACCAGCCAGCCCTCGCGGGCGATAAGGGGATGTGTCATAAATATCCGGAAATCGGAGAGAAGAAAGGGGTGAGGGAAAAGGGCTGATCGCCCCCTCGCCTCACCCCTGACTCGTCACACATAATCAGTTCTTGGAATGATCGACCAGCTTGTTGGCAGCGATCCAGGGCATCATGGCGCGCAGCTTGCCGCCCACCACTTCGATCTGGTGCGCGGCGTTGTTGCGGCGACAGGCGGTCATCTCGGGGTAGTTGGACTGGCCTTCCAGGATGAAGCGCTTGGCGTAGTTGCCGTTCTGGATGTTGGCCAGGCACTCCTTCATCGCGGCCTTGGACTGGGCGTTGATGACCTGAGGACCGGTCACGTACTCGCCGTACTCGGCGTTGTTGGAGATCGAGTAGTTCATGTTGGCGATCCCGCCTTCGTACATTAGGTCGACGATCAGCTTCAACTCGTGCAGGCACTCGAAGTAGGCCATCTCGGGCGCGTAGCCTGCTTCGGTCAGCGTCTCGAAGCCGGCCTTGACCAGTTCCACGGCGCCGCCGCACAGCACGGCCTGCTCGCCGAACAGGTCGGTCTCGGTCTCGTCCTTGAAGGTGGTTTCAATGATGCCGGTGCGGCCGCCACCGATGGCGGAAGCGTAGGACAGGGCGAGATCACGCGCCTTGCCGGATGCGTCCTGGAACACGGCGATCAGGTCGGGAATGCCGCCGCCCTTGACGAACTCGGAGCGCACGGTGTGGCCCGGCGCCTTGGGGGCGATCATGATGACGTCGAGGTCGGCGCGCGGCACGATCTGGTTGTAATGGATGGAAAAACCGTGGGCGAAGGCCAGGGTCGCGCCCTTCTTCAGGTTCGGTTCCACTTCGTCACGATACAGCCGGGACTGGAATTCGTCCGGGGTGAGGATCATCACCAGATCGGCGCCGGCGACTGCCTCGGGCACGGTCTTGACCTTGAGGCCGGCGTTCTTGGCCTTCTTGGCGGACGCGGAGCCCGGACGCAGGGCAACGGTCACGTTGACACCCGAGTCCTTGAGGTTGCAGGCGTGGGCGTGGCCTTGCGAGCCGTAGCCGATGATGGCGACCTTGCGCTTCTTGATGAGGGAAAGGTCGGCGTCCTTGTCGTAATAAACTTTCATGGTGAATTCCCAGGCAAAAAATTAAAAATGACGAATTGAAAAATCAGACTTTGAGACTGCGGTCGCCGCGCCCGATGCCAGACGCACCAGTGCGCACGGTTTCGATGATGTAGGCGGGGTCGATCGCCTCCAGGAAGGCATCCAGCTTGGAGCCGGTACCGGTCAGCTCGATGGTGTAGGTCGAATCGGTGACGTCGATGATGCGGCCGCGGAAAATGTCGGCGGTGCGCTTCATTTCCTCGCGCCCCAGCCCCACTGCCTTGACCTTGACCAGCATCAGTTCGCGTTCGATGTGGCTGCCATCGGTCAGGTCCATCACCTTGATCACGTCGACCAGCTTGTTCAGCTGCTTGGTGATCTGCTCGATGACCTCTTCCGAACCCACCGTAACGATGGTCATGCGCGACAGGGTGGCGTCTTCGGTCGGCGCGACGGTGAGCGATTCGATGTTGTAGGCCCGCGCCGAGAACAACCCGGCCACACGCGACAGCGCACCGGCTTCGTTTTCCATCAACAGGGAAATGATATGGCGCATATCAGAGTTCCTCCGCCAGGATCATTTCGGACAGACCCTTGCCGCCTTCCACCATGGGGAAGACGTTCTCGGTCTGGTCGGTCTGGAAGTCCATGAACACCAAGCGCTCCTTCAGTGCGGGCGAGAAGGCTTCCTTCAGTGCCGCTTCCACATCTTCCGGCTTGTCGATACGCATGCCGATGTGGCCGTAGGCTTCGGCCAGTTTCACGAAGTCGGGCAGCGATTCCATGTAGGACTCGGCGTAGCGGCTGCCGTAGAAAAACTCCTGCCACTGCCGCACCATGCCCATGTAGCGGTTGTTGAGCGTGATCACCTTGACGGGGATGCGGTACTGCTTGCAGGTGGACAGTTCCTGGATGCACATCTGGATGCTCGATTCGCCGGTGATGCAGGCCACCTGCGCATCGGGATGCGCGAGCTGCACGCCCATGGCGTACGGCAGACCGACGCCCATGGTGCCGAGACCGCCGGAGTTGATCCAGCGGCGCGGCTTGTCGAACTTGTAATACTGGGCCGCCCACATCTGGTGCTGGCCGACGTCGGAGGTGACGTAGGCGTCGCCCTTGGTCACTTCCCACAGCTTTTCCACCACGTACTGCGGCTTGATGATGGCGCCGTTCTGGTTGTACTTCAGGCAGTTTTTCGAGCGCCACAATTCAATTTGCGTCCACCACGAATTCAGCGCGGCCGCATCCGGCTTTTCCTTGGCCTGCTTCAACAATTCCAGCATGTCGGTCAGCACGTTCTGCACGTCGCCGACGATGGGCACGTCGACCTTGACGCGCTTGGAAATCGACGAGGGGTCGACATCGATATGGACGATGCGGCGCTGCTCGCGCGCGAAGTGCGCGGGGTTGCCGATCACGCGGTCGTCAAAACGGGCCCCGACGGCCAGCAGCACGTCGCAGTGCTGCATCGCCATGTTGGCTTCGTAGGTGCCGTGCATCCCCAACATGCCGAGGTTCTGCCTGTCGGTGGCGGGATGGCCGCCCAGGCCCATCAGGGTGTTGGTGACGGGAAATCCGAGCAGACGGGCGAGTTCGAGCAGTTGCGCCGCGGCATTGCCCAGCACCACGCCGCCGCCGGCGTAGATCATCGGGCGCTTGGCTTCGAGCAGCATCTGCACCGCGCGCTTCATCTGCCCGCTGTGGCCCTTGACCACCGGGTTGTAGGAACGCATCTCGACCGTGGCCGGATATTCGAATTCCGTCAGGTGGGCGGTCACGTCCTTGGGGATGTCGACCACCACCGGGCCGGGACGACCGGTGGCAGCGATGATAAAAGCCTTCTTCATCGTCACCGCCAGGTCCTTCACGTCCTTGACCAGGAAGTTGTGCTTCACGCAGGGGCGCGTGATGCCGACGGTGTCGACTTCCTGGAACGCATCCAGACCGATCGCCGGCGTCGGCACCTGGCCGGTGACGACGACGATGGGAATGGAATCCATGTAGGCCGTGGCAATCCCGGTCACGGCATTGGTCACGCCCGGGCCCGAAGTCACCAGCGCCACACCCACGCGGCCGGTGGCGCGCGCATACGCGTCGGCAGCATGCACCGCGGCCTGCTCGTGGCGCACCAGCACGTGCTTGAATTTATTCTGTTTGAAAATTTCGTCGTAGATGTTGAGCACGGCCCCGCCGGGATAGCCGAACACAAATTCGACCCCCTCTTCGGCCAGACAACGTACGACGATTTCGGCGCCCGTGGCTTCCATAAACTGGCAATAAATCAATTCGTTGGTGGACCCGCCAGAGTAATCGTTTTGCCCTGTTTCGGTCAAGAAATCATGGCAAAACGGTTATCCGGCCGCATTTCTTCCGGTTTCGTCAAACCCTCAGCGGGAATGTGCCTTTTGCCCGCCCCCATGAAAAATCCCCTCCGCTAGCGAAGGGGATTTTCCCTGCAGACGTCGTGCGTGTCCGGCTGGCGGCTATTCGTGTGCGGCTTCGGTCAGCGCCTGCACGACTTCGTTCACGGAGCCCTTGGCGTTCTCGAACAGGCACACCATATTGCCCGAGCTGCACACCGTCATCGAATCACCCTGCACGATCCAGCCCTGCGACGGCGACCAGCCACGCATCTGCGAAAACAGCGACAGGACATCGGTATTGCCGGACACAATGCGGCGATACCACTGGGCAAACTTGGCCAGCCGCTCCATCAGGTCTTGCGAGAGCATGCCTTCGGCCTCCATCACCACGCCATCGTCGCGGAAGCGGCACACCGCCACCACGCCATCGAGCACCAGGACTTGTTTCAGCGACATACGCGCTCCTCAGGAAGCCTGAACGGCTTTGAAACATGCTTCGTAGTCGGCATCGCGGTTCTTGACGATCACGCCGCAGTTGCCATTGACCACGACCGACCATTCCAGCCCCACCACCGAAAAGCCTTTGAGCGGCTGAAACCCGCCCTGTCCGGTGACCGCTTCCCAGCCGCGCGCTTCCATGCTGGCGATGGCCAGGTTGGCGACGCATGAGCGGGCCAGCAGGTCGAGTACCTGAGGCGTCAGTTCGGTGCCCTCGCGCAGCACATGCGACTGCAGGTCGCCCTTGTCGCTGTAGGTAAACGCCGCGAGTGCGCCCGGCAAATCCATCATTTTTTGCAGATCCATTGCTATCTCTCTCCGTTTTTTCTATCAGGCGTCAGTACAACGCTTCCTTGGTGTCGCCACCCAGTTTGGCATACAGGTTGACCAGCAGGTCGTCATGCACGTCGCCGACCTTGGCGCGCATGATGGTCATCACGTCATTCAGCAGTTCGTCGCGGTTTTCAATGAAGGCGAAGTAGTTGCCCACCGCACAGATGGTGACTTGATCGCCGTGCGCGATCCAGCCCTGCACCGGGCGGCAGCCGCAGTTCTCGGAAAAGGAATCGAATATTTCGGCCTGCATGTTGACCGACAGCGTGTTGGCGCGACACAGGATCGACGCCATGCGTGCGAATTCGTCGGTGAGCGCGCCCTCATAGGAGAAACGGTCGCCGCGATACGCATACTCGCCGGCAGCGATAACGCCGGGAATCGCCATGAGTTGCTTTACGATATGCATCGAGCTGCCTCCTTGATTTTGCTTCTGCTTGATTTTGCTTATGGTTGCGGCGCGCTGTGGCAAAGTGTCGCGCCAGACCGCAATATAGAGCCACCATGCAAGACAACGCAATAGCCCCCGCCCCCGCCCCGTTCCTGGTGCGCATCGCCGCCATGATCTACGAATCGCTGCTCGTCACGGCCGTGGTGTTCGTGGCTTCCTTCGTCATCATCCCGCTGGTCGGCGAGATGCACGCGCCGTGGCAGCGCCATCTTTTCCAGGTCTACATACTGGGGGTGCTGTTCGCCTATTTCAGCGCCTTCTGGCTGCGCAGCGGGCAGACGCTGGCGATGAAAACCTGGCGCATACGCCTGGTTCAGGTGAACGGCGACCCCCTGACGTTCAGGCAGGCCGTGCTGCGATTCTTCCTTGCATGGCTGGGTCTGCTGCTGGCGGGCGCCGGCTTCTGGTGGGCGCTGGTCGACCGCGACCGCCAGTTCCTGCATGACCGCATCGTCGGCACACGGCTGGTGCGCGTGCCGCGCAAGGTGTGAGGACATGACCTGGCGCGATCACCTGCGGGCACAGTTGCAGGAAATCAAGCCCGAAAGCGTCTGCGCACTCGATGCCGCCGCCCGGCAACTGGCAGGCGAAGTACTGCTGAACACGCCGGTCAGAACCCCCGGCCCTCTGCCGGGTTCACCGTGCGCACTCGCATTCGGGATCGATGCGTTGAACGGACTGGACGCGGAGCAGGCCCAGCACCTGATCAGCCAGACGCGCCTGTACGTTGCACCGCGCATCCTGCTGGTCGTGCAGGCCAACTGCGTACTGGATGAGGCAATGTTTCGCGCGCTTGGCTTTGCGCTGTCCGCAACCGATCCGGCAGCGGATCTGCGCATCCATTACTACGACCTCGACACCTACAAGACGGTACCGGACTGGCTCAATGCCCGGTTCTGGGCGAACCCCGAACGCTGGGAGCCCTGAAGGACTCCGATCCACTAGGCGCTGAAGCACCTGTGGAGTCGTATGCCCTGAAGGATCTCGATACCCCCGGGTGCTCCGATCCACTACACGCTGAAGCGCGTGGGGAGCCGCATGCGCTGAGCCCGCAAGCGTCCCCTCTTACGCTACACTGGCCCTACCCCGAACCCGTCCCAATACCATGAACTTCGTTCCCCACAACGCGCTTGAAGAGCAGCTGGCTGCCGTCCATGGCGGCACGCTCGACCCCGAAACCTTCGTGCTGCACCTGATCGACCAGCAGCTGTTCATGCCGGTGCGCGACGAGAAGAACCCCATCCAGGGCTTCCAGCGCAGCACCCAGGCAGACCCACTGATCATCGAGGATGAGGACGGCGAGCGCGTGCTGGTCCTGTTCACCAGCCCCGAGCGCGCCAAACCCTTTGTCGAGCATTACCCCGAGTTTTCGGGCGGCCTGTTGACGGAGTTTTCCTGGCTGCTGCGCCGTATCGGCGGCGGCGTGCCCATCGCGCTGAATCCGGGCTGGGACATCGGCATGGACTTCGACGCCGACATGATTGCCCAGCTGGTCGCACAGCTGCCGCCCGAGCACTCGGCCTGACCCCCCTCTTCTTCCCTGTTTTCCATGTTGTCCGATCGTGCCCTTGCCGCTTTCCGTTCCGCCCTCGGCGCCGATCGCGTGTTCGACGATGCTGCCACCCGGGCGGTGTATGCCTGCGACGAAACCCCGCGCCGGGTCGAGCCCGATGCCGTGCTGTTCCCCACCTCGCACGACGAGGTGGCGACGCTCGCGCGCATCGCCTTCGAACACCGCATTGCACTGACCCCGCGCGGTGGCGGCTCCGGCAACGTCGGCGGCGCGCTGCCTGCACCCGGCAGCGTGGTCGTCAGCTTCGAATGCATGCGGCGCGTGCTCGAATTTGATCCCGCCAACCGCCTCATCGTCGTCGAGCCCGGCGTGGTGACCGAGGAAATCGACCGCATCGCGCGCAGCGCCGGCCTGTTCTACCCGCCCGACCCTGGCAGCAACGCCTATTGCCGCATCGGCGGCAACCTCGCGATGAACGCCGCCGGGCCGCGCGCGGTCAAGTACGGCGTCACTCGCGACTACGTTCTGGGCCTGCGCGCCGTCACCGGCGACGGCCGCGAAATCCGCACCGGCTGCCGCACCACCAAGGGCGTCACCGGCTACGACCTCACCCGCCTGCTGGTCGGCTCCGAAGGCACGCTGGCGCTAATCACCGAAGCCACGCTGAAACTCGTGCCCGCGCCCGAAGCCGTCGCCACCCTGCGCCTGTGCTTCGACAGCACCCGCGCCGCGCTCGATGCGGTCAGCCGCGCCATGCACCAGTCCGTGATGCCCTGCGCGCTCGAATTCATGGACCATCGCGCCATCGACGCCATCCGGCCCACCGGCGCGGCGGATGACCTGGCACCCGGCACCCGTGCGCTGTTGATGGTCGAGGCCGACGGTGCCATAGCGGATCTGCCGCGCCAGATCGCCGCACTGGAACAGGCGCTCGCCGGCGACGGCCTGCTCGAAATAAAAAGCGGCTTCACGCGCGACGACATCATCCGGCTGTGGACCGCACGCAAATCGCTGTCGCACGCCGTCAAGCAGATTGCGCCGCTCAAGATCAACGAGGACGTGGTGGTGCCGGTGTCGGAACTGGCCGGATTCGTCGACTTCATCGACCACACCGCCAACGCGCACCGGCTGGCCGTGGTGTCTTTCGGCCACGCCGGCAACGGCAACCTGCACGTCAACCTGATGGTGCATCCCGACGACGCCGACGAAATGGATCGCGCCCACCTGGCGCTTGACGCCATCATGCTGCGCGTGCTGGCGCTGGGCGGCACCCTCTCGGGCGAGCACGGCATCGGCACCGAAAAGCGCCGCTTCGTGCCGCAGGAAATCGAACCCGCCACGCTCGCCCTGATGCGCGCCATCAAGCAGCAATTCGATCCGCACGGCCTGCTCAACCCCGGCAAACTTTTTCCCGATTGAAGTGCGCGCGAAGGCTTTACAAGCGCGAAAGGCATCTATAGAATGCGCGGCTTCGTTGGGGGTATAGCTCAGCTGGGAGAGCGCTTGCATGGCATGCAAGAGGTCAGCGGTTCGATCCCGCTTACCTCCACCAACTAACAGGATGTACGATGCACAAGCTTGGCGTCATCACCACGTTGCTGGGGCTGATACTGAGTGTCGTCGGACTGATCGTTGGATTTTGGAAGATGCTGAATGGCAGTGAGAACGCCGAAGTCTGGATCTCGCTGGTACCATTGGGTTTCGTCGGATTGTTGCTCGGCGTAACCTTGACCCAGCTTTCCAACAAGCAGTAACGACGCAAGTCGTGCAATAAATAGGCGGTTCACACCGTCGTCCGGGTCCCCATCGTCTAGAGGCCTAGGACACTACCCTTTCACGGTAGGTACCGGGGTTCGAATCCCCGTGGGGACGCCACCTTACATTCGTTAAGGTGCTTGATATCCAGCCCTTCCCGGGTTGTGACAAAAATCCGATGTAAAAAATATAGCGGCCAAAGCCGCTATTTTCTTTTGTGCGCCGCGCACACGATCGAGTGTGGCGCCCCGAAGACGAATCGAACGTCCGACCTACCCCTTAGGAGGGGGTTGCTCTATCCACTGAGCTACCGGGGCGTGGCGCGCATTGTACCGAATCGCGCATGGATTACCGAGCCGCGCCGTGGCGCTATGATGCGTGCAAGGAGAGCGTCATGCTGAAATGGATACTGGGTGGTTTGGCGCTGTTGCTGCTGGTGGCAAGTGCCTTCTTGTGGATGCTGCGGCCGGCCGGGCAACGGCTCGAGGGGACCGCCGCGCCGGACTTTGAATTGCCCGACCCGACCGGCCAGGTCCATCGCCTGGGCGATTACGCGGGGCGCTGGCTGGTGCTGTATTTCTATCCTCGGGACGACACGCCGGGCTGCACCCAGGAGGCCTGCCGCTTTCGCGACGACATCGGGGTGCTGGGCGAACTCAACGCGGCAGTGGTGGGGGTGAGTGTCGACGACACGCAATCGCATGCCGAATTCGCCCGCAAATATGAGTTGCCGTTTCCGCTGCTGTCGGACCCCGACGGCAAGACGGCAGCGGCCTACGGCAGCCTGCTGAATCTGGGGGTCATCCGGTTTGCGCGCCGCCACACCTTCATCATCGCGCCGGACGGACGCATTGCTGCGCGCTTCGACAAGGTCGATCCGGCACGGCACGCCAAGGAAGTCGCGCATACCTTGCAGACCTTGCAGCGCACGCACCCCTGATCGACCGACGGGATCAGTGCGGCTTCAAGCGCCCCGCTGCGCGCTCGCGACGCGCCTTGGCGCTCCATATCCACACGTACTGCACGCCGGACACGACGGCGATGACGAACACGGTCACGAACAGCGGCTGCAGCCAGGCTGCCAGATCGAGCAAGCCCGCCAGCCCGGCCAGCACCAGCGTCAGCAATGCGAACTCGGCAAACATGTGCGTCTTGCCGAGCCAGGTGGGGTGGATCTCAAGGTGCCCCGCCAGCCCGCGGTAACTCAGCGCGCCCAGAATGATGATGCTGTCACGCAGCAAGATCGCCAGCGTCACCCACAGCGGAATCGCGCCGACCTGCGTCAGCATCACCAGCGTCACCAGGCCCAGTGCCTTGTCGGCAACGGTATCGAGTGCGGCACCCAGCTGCGTCATCTGATTCAGCCAGCGCGCCAGCAGGCCGTCGATGCCGTCCGACACCGCGGCGGCGAGAAAGAGCCAGCACGCCGCTTCCCAGCGCTGCTGCACGATCAGCCAGCCCACCACCGGCACGGCCGCGATTCGAAGCAGGGTGATGACGTTCGGCAGGTTGAATACGCGCTCGCTCATATTGAACTCGGGTAATCCATTAGGCGGCACTGCGCGCCTGTGCGAGTGCTGGCGGCGGCTTTGCGGTCATTTTCGCCGCTTGCTCGGCGTCCATGGAACGACCATGGACTTCTCCCAAGCAACAAAACTGCCTCGCAAATCCGCTCGCCATCATCTCGCCCCCTAGTGAATTATCCGGGTTCCAACCCTACTCAATTCAGGGGTTGTCTGGCAAGCTCATCCCACAGTTTGTCGAGCCGCTTGACCGACACCGGATAGGGCGTTTTGAGTTCCTGGGCAAACAGCGAAATGCGCAGCTCCTCCAACTGCCAGCGGAAATCGTCGAGCGCGGCGGGCGCCTCGCCCTTCACCTGCGCGCGCCGTGCCAGGAACTTGTTCTGCAGCGTCAGCACGCCAGCCATGCCGCGCGAATCGCGCTGCTCGGACGCGGGCAGTTTCTCCAGCCGCTTGAGGATGCCCCTTAAATAGCGCGGCAGGTCCTTCAGGTGCGTCCACGGCGTGGCGGTGATGAAGTCTGCGGGTACCAGCGCGGCGAGGTGTGCGGTTTCGTCACGCATCGCGGCGGTGAACTGCGGCTTGACGGCAAGGCGCGCCGCCACTTGCCCATGGAGATCGAGAATCTCGGCGACGTCGCGCAAGAGCGCCTGCTTCACCACGGCAATTCTTGGCTTGGCACGTTCCTTCTGCTTGCCGAAGGTCTTCGCGTCGCGCGGGGTGTCGTCGTCGCCCAGGAGCGCGCGCGTGGCGATGGCATCGATGAGCGCTGCGCGCAGCTGCTCGGGGCCGCCGAAGCTGCGGAATTTGAGCGCCAGCGCGGTTTCGCGCGACAGGTCCTTGTCGAGCTGCTTGAACTGCGCGGCCAACGCGATGCGCAGCAGGCGCACCACGCCGCGGCGGGTCTCGGCCTCAGCCACGTCGGCGGCGTCGAGCAGACGCAGGTCGACGCTCTCGCCGTTGTCGACCAGCGCCGGATAGCCCATCAGTTCGCGCCCGCCGCGCTTGAATTTCACCTGCTCCGGCAGGTCGCCGAAATTCCATTCGGTCAGACCGGTGCGCTCGAACTCGCTGTCCTCGGCGCCGCCGCCGTAGGTGATGCGTGCCGCGCCGCCCAACTGCTGGCGCAGCACAACGAGATCGCGGCCGCTGGCGAGTTCCTGCCCGCTGTCGTCGATCACGCTCACGTTCATGTGCAGGTGCGCCGGCAGTTCGCCCTTCCATTCGTCGGGGTGAATGTCGGTACCGGTCTTCTTGCGGATGAAGGCGCCCAGCGCCTCGGTCAGCGTCTTCTCACCCGGCTTCGCCACCGAGAGAAACGCCGTCACCGTGTCCGGCAGCGGAATCAGCGGGCGGCGCTTGTCCTTCGGCAGGGACTTCAGCAGCAGGGTGAGCTTTTCGCGGATGAGTCCGGGCACCAGCCAATCGACTTGCGCCGGCTCGATGCGGTTGAGCAGATACAGCGGCAGGTGCAGCGTCACGCCGTCGAGCGGGTGGCCGGGCTCGAAGCGGTACTTGAGTTTGCACGCGACGCCGTCGACCGCCATCGTCTCGGGGAACAGGGCCTGGTCGGCGCCGAGTCCCTCGCCGAGGATGTCCTCGCGGTGCAGGAACAGAATTTTGGGGCTGGCCGCTTCGGCTTCCGCACGCCAGGTCTCGAAGGCGGCGCCGTTGTGCAGGTCGGGCGGGATGCGGGCATCGAATACGCGAAAGATGCGCTCCTCGTCCAGCCACACGCCGGACTTGCGAGCCTTGTGCTCGAGATCCTCGATTTCCTTGATCAGCGCGCGGTTGTGGGCGAGCCACGGTTCGCGTGTCTCGTATTCGCCGGCCACCAGTGCGCCGCGAATGAAGAGTTCGCGCGACAGCACAGGATCGATCGGGCCGTAGTGGATCTTGCGCCGCGGCACCAGGGTGATGCCGTACAGGCTCACGCGCTCGAAGGCGACCACGCGCGCGCCGTCCTGCTCCCAGTGCGGTTCGATGAACATGCGGGTCAGCAGATGGCGGCCGGCCGCCTCGATCCACTCGGGCCGCACCTCGGCAACGGTGCGCGCGAGCAGGCGGCCAGTGTCGGTCAACTCGGCGGCCATGATCCACTTCGGGCCTTTCTTCGCCAGCGCCGAACCAGGGTGGATCGACAGCTTGATGCCGCGCGCACCCTGGTAGTTGCCTTCGCCGGGCTTGGGACGACCTTTGACGTCGTCGGACTTGAAGCCGATGTTGCCCAAGAGCCCTGTCAGGAGCGCTTGGTGGATCGCATCGTAGCCGGCGTCCTTCTCGTTCTCCTTCAGCCCCAGCTCGCTCATCTGCGCATGCAGCTGCCCGTGGATGTCCCGCCACTCGCGCATGCGCCGCGGCGACAGGAAATGGTCCTGCAGCAGCGTCTGCAGCTGGCGGTTGGTCTTTTTGTGCTGCACCTGCTCCTCGTACCAGCGCCAAAGCTTCAGCCAGCCCATGAAGTCGGAGCGCTCGTCGGCGAACAGCTTGTGCTTTTCGTCGGCGGCCTGCGCGCGCTCCATCGGGCGGTCGCGCGGGTCCTGCACCGACAGCGCGCTGGCAATGATGAGCACTTCGCGCACGCAGCGCTGCTGTTCGGCCGCCAACAACATGCGGGCGATGCGCGGATCGAGCGGCAGCTTGGCGAGTTGGGTGCCGATTTTCGTGAGCTGCCCGGCATCGTCCAGCGCGTGCAGCTCTGCCAGCAGTTGGTAGCCGTCGGTCACCAGGCGCGAACTCGGTGGGTCGATGAAGGGAAAGCCCACCACGTCGCCGAGGCCGAGCGACTTCATGCGCAGGATGACACCCGCCAGCGAGGAGCGCAGCAGTTCGGGGTCGGTGAAGCGCGGGCGGTTGCCGAAATCGGCCTCGTCGTAGAGGCGGATGCACACGCCGTCGGCGACGCGTCCGCAGCGCCCGGCACGCTGATTGGCCGAGGCCTGCGAAATCTTCTCGATCAGCAGCTGCTCGACCTTGTTGCGGGCCGAATAGCGCTTCACCCGCGCGGTGCCGGGGTCGATCACATAGCGGATGCCCGGCACGGTGAGCGAGGTCTCCGCCACGTTGGTGGCGAGCACGATGCGGCGCAGCGCGGAAGTCGGCTTGAAGATCGCGTCCTGCTCGGCGACCGACAGGCGGGAGAACAGCGGCAGGATTTCGGTGCCCGGCGGGTGGTGCTTCCTCAGCGCCTCGGCGGTGTCGCGGATCTCGCGCTCGCCTGGCAGGAACACCAGGATGTCGCCGGAGCCGAGCCGCGCCAACTCGTCGGTGGCGTCGAGGATGGCCGCGATCTGATCGGGGGCGTCCTTGTCCTTCTTCTCGCGCTCGCCCTTGGCCGGGGCAGTGGGCTCCTCCCGCTCGATCGGCCGCCAGCGGATTTCCACCGGATACATCCGACCCGACACCTCGATCACCGGCGCGTCGTTGAAGTGCTTGGAGAAGCGTTCGGCGTCGATGGTGGCCGAGGTGATCACCACGCGCAGGTCGCTGCGCCTCTCCACCAGCGTCTTCAGATAACCGAGCAGGAAATCGATATTGAGGCTGCGCTCGTGCGCCTCGTCGATGATGATGGTGTCGTAGCGCGAGAGCAGCGGATCGCCCTGGCTTTCGGCCAAGAGGATGCCGTCGGTCATCACCTTGATCGCGGTGTCGTGGCGCACCTTGTCGGTGAAGCGCACCTTGTAGCCGACGATGCCGCCCAACTCGCCGCCGAGCTCCTGCGCGATGCGCGCCGCCACCGAGCGCGCGGCAATGCGGCGCGGCTGGGTGCAGCCGATCAGTTTGCCCGGGCGAACGCCAGCCTCCAGACACATCTTGGGGATCTGCGTGGTCTTGCCCGAGCCTGTCTCGCCGCACAGGATCAGCACGCGGTTGGCCTTGAGCGCGGCGAGGATGTCGTCGCGGCGCGCGGAAACAGGCAGGTCAGGATAGGTGATGTGCAAGGGACTACTTGTTCTGGATGTATTTGACGTCATCGAAGGTTTCGAGCCAGGCCGGCCGGTACACG
Source organism: Thiobacillus sp. (assembly GCA_011391285.1). The sequence goes on along the minus strand of JAABQU010000111.1, from coordinate 131,237 downwards.
GCCATCATGGTGATCGCCATGCCGGTTGAAAACGCCTCGGCCCAGCTGATCAGCAGGGTGGCATACGGCGTGTAGTGCGTGAGCAGGTAGTCGAGCGTATAGGCCCCGGACACCGTCATCACCGCGGTGGTGACGAGGCCGATTGCGGCCACCGACAGCGCCGCGCCGAAGAAGCCGTTGCCCAGCACATAAATGAAAAAATGCGTGGGCAGCAGGCGTTCCAGCAGGCGGAAAATGCCCCAACTCACCGCCGCCGGCAGCGCCGCCACCAGCAGCGCATCGACGCCCAACGCGCTCCAGTTGCCGCGCCCGAACGCCGCGTTCGCCAGCAGGATCAGCACCCCGGCAAAGGTGGCGCGCCAGAAGCCGAACATCAGCGTCAGCGCCGCAATGCCATAGAAATGGAAGTTCAGGCCGGGCTTGATGCCGGTGCGGATCTGCCACAGCGCCAACACCGCCACGGTGGCGCCGAGAAAGAGGTTCAGCTTCGACGGTTCGGCCAGCCGTCGCCAGTCGCCCGACATCAGCCAGCGCCAGGCCAGCACAGCCAGGACCAGCCAGCCGATGAAGTGAAATGATTCGGGCAAGACCGTTGCGGATAAGCCCATCGCGGTAAAATTCATGGGCGAATTTTACGCGAAGCGCCCGACGCGAGCCCTGCCATGTCCGCACCCAAATCCCCCAACGCCCCGCTTCGGGACGCCGAGATCGATGAATTGGCCGATCTGGTCGACCTGATCGACGAGCGCACCGACGTGCCAGTGTCGCTGGAAGGCCTCGACGGCTTCCTCACCGCGCTGGTGTGCAGCCCGCGCGCCATCCCGCCCGAGGAATATTTCCCGGTGCTGCTCGACCGCGACGATGGGCTGGCCACGATATTCGAGGACGCGGCCGACGAGGCTCGCTTCCTGGCGCTGTTCGAGCGCCGCCGCAACGAGATCGCCCGCGCGCTCGCCGCGCCGATCGAGAACCTGGCCGACCCCAAGGCGCTGTCGCCGCTGGTGATGGACTGGAACGGCCTCTTGGCCGAACTGCCGCCGGCCGAGGCCCGTCGCCTGAAGGAGGCTGGCATTCCACCCTATGCCCAGCTGTGGGCGGGCGGCTTCCTGCTGGCGGTGGAACACTGGGAGGACGACTGGGCGCTGCCGCCGGACAGCAAGGACGAAGCCTTCGCCGACGAAGTGCTCGACCCGTTCTACGTGCTGGCCACGCCGCTGGAAGAGCTCACGCCGGAGGAACGCGCCATCCGCCGCGAAGACCACTTCGCCCTCGCCCTCTGGGGCGCCTACGAGCTGCGCGAGTTCTGGCTCGACCGCGGCCAGGCGCCGCGCCACTAGGGCGTGTTAATACTAATTTCACGCCCTAATCTTGTAACCTGAACCGCGTAACGTGCATCTGATGAAACTCGTCCTCTTCGACCTCGACAACACCCTGCTCGCCGGCGACTCCGATTACGAATGGGGGCAGTTCCTCATCGCCAAGGGCGCGGTCGACGGCCATCACTACGAGTCCAAGAACCGCGCCTTCTACGAGGACTACAAGGCTGGCCGGCTCGACATCTACGCCTTCCTCGCATTCGCCCTGCGTCCGCTCGCCACCCACACGCGCGAACAACTCGACGCCTGGCGCGCCGAATACGTGGAAACGCGCATCAAGCCGATGATCACCCAGGCTGCACGCGATCTGGTGAACAGGCACCTCAACGAAGCCGACCTGGTTGCCGTCATCACCGCCACCAACAGCTTCGTCACCGCTCCGATCGCCAGGGAATTCGGCATCCCCCATCTGATCGCCACCGACCCCGAGGAAATCGACGGCCGCTTCACCGGCGAGGTCGCCGGCACGCCGTGCTTCCGCGAAGGCAAGGTGGTCCGCCTCGAACATTTCCTCGAAGCCCACGGCACCCGGCTGGACCGCCTCGACACCAGCTGGTTCTACAGCGACTCGCACAACGATCTGCCGCTGCTGGAAAAGGTCCAGCACCCGATCGTGGTCGACCCCGACCCCACGCTGCACGCCCACGCGTTGGGTAAAGGCTGGCCCGTCATTTCTTTACGTCATTGATATTGCCGATAATGCAGGCTGCTGTTGCAGATCGATTGCCCATGCCCTCCTCCCCCACCCTTGCCGAAAGCGTCACCAAACAACGCGACGCGCTGGCCAATCTGCTGCGCGAGCCGCTGGCGCTGGCCGCCGAGGCCTGCAGCCGCGCCTGGCCCAGCCGCGCCGGGCTCAATGCCGCGTTGACCCATGCACTGACGACCATCCCCGCATGCAAGTACCTGTATGCGCTGGACACCCGCGCGATCCAGCTCTCGGACAACATCAGCCGCGAAGGCCTGGTCGAGACGGATTACGGCCGCGACCGTTCCGATCGCCCCTACATGCGTGAGGCCGTGCCGAACCAGGGTTTCCTGCTGACCCAGGCCTATATCAGCCTGCGCGCCAAGCGGCCGTCGCTCACCGCGATCCAGATCGTGCGCGACAACGACGGCAAGGCACTCGGCTTCGTTGGCGCCGACTTCGACCTGCGCGACCTGCCGATCACGAGCAAGCTGTACGACGAACCCACCTATTGGCGGCAGATCAAGGGCGACCCGGCGATTCGTGGTGCGGTGTTCCACCAGACCCGCATCGATAGCCAGATGGACCTCAACCTCGACACCGTGCTGGGGGTGATGGAAGAACTGATGACCGACCATGGCGTGTTTCACGGCAAGCTGCATTTTTCCAGCAGCCGGGCGACCATCTGGGTGGTCGACGACCCCTACCGCTACCGCCTGCTCGACATCAATGCGCTGACCGATCCCGACACCTGCCTGATCTACCCGCACCACGATTACCCGGCCGATGCCGTGGTGCCGCGCGACAAGATCCGTCCGGTGCTCGACAGCCTGCGCGCGCTGCGCTTCATGGACGAGACCTTCTACCTGCGCGCCGGTTCGCTCAACATCTTCAACGGCATGGTCGGTCTCACGTTTTCGTGCGACGGCTCGCACTACCTGCCATGGGACGAATACCTCTCCAAGGGCTACGACTTCTGGGCCAGCGGCAAGTCGCTCGGCTGAACGAACGGGCAGGCGGCCAATACCCCTGTCCGCAATAGCTTGAATCACACGCCCCCCGCGACGGATAATGCGTCATTGCGTCGGGCCGCCTGCTTTGGAAACCTACATCCTCATCCTCATTTCAACGGTGTTCGTCAACAACATCGTGATGGCCAAGATTCTCGGCCTGTGCCCGTTCATGGGCGTGTCGAAGAAGCTGGAAACGGCGATCGGCATGGGGCTGGCGACGACTTTCGTGCTGACGCTGGCGTCCGGCGCGAGCTACCTCATCAACGAATACCTGCTCGGCACCGAACTGTTCTACCTGCGCACGCTGTCATTCATTGTCGTGATTGCGGGAATCGTGCAGTTCACCGAAATGTTCATCCACAAGACCAGCCCGCTGCTTTACCAGGTGCTGGGCATCTATCTGCCGCTCATCACCACCAACTGCGCGGTGCTGGGAATCCCGCTGCTCAACGTGCAGGAACAGCACAACTTCGTCGAGTCGCTGTTCTTTGGCGCCGGCGGGGCGATCGGCTTCACCCTGGTGCTGATCCTGTTTGCCGGCATCCGTGAACGCCTCGACACCTGCGACGTTCCCGCGCCGTTCAAGGGCACCAGCATCGCGATGATCACCGCCGGCCTGATGTCGCTGGCCTTCATGGGTTTCTCGGGCTTGGTCAAATAATGCTCACGGCCATTCTGGTGATGGTCGTCATCGCGGTCGTGGTCGGCCTGGTGCTCGGGTGGTCGGCGATCCGCTTCAAGGTGGAAGGCAATCCGCTGGCGGAGAAGATCGACGCCATCCTGCCCCAGACGCAATGCGGCCAGTGCGGCTTCCCCGGCTGCCGACCCTATGCCGAAGCCATCGCCAGGGGCGAGGCCGACATCAACCAGTGCCCGCCGGGCGGCGAGGACGGCGTGAAAAAACTCGCCGAACTCCTGGGCGTGGAACCCAAACCGCTCGACGAATCCCACGGCGCGCCCAAGCCGAAATCGGTCGCCTTCATCGACGAGCAGATCTGCATCGGCTGCACCCTGTGCATCCAGGCCTGCCCGGTCGATGCCATTTCCGGCGCCGCCAAGCAGATGCACACCATCATTGCCGACGAATGCACCGGCTGCGAACTCTGCCTGCCGCCCTGCCCGGTCGACTGCATCAGCATGGTGCCGATCGCCGAAGATCTGCCCCACTGGAAATGGAAGCATCCGGTGGTGATGATGAGGCACGTCGGATGAGCAGCGAGCCTCGGAACGTGCGAGCGGCCGCGAATGCGCGCAGCCCCCGACGCGACGTCCTCTGCCCGTCCACCTGTCTGACGGAGGGGACGGTCGCATGAGCAGCGAGCCTCGGAACGTGCGAGCGGCCGCGAATGCGCGTAGCCCCCGACGCGACGTCCTCTGCCCGTCCACCTGTCTTGCAGAGGGGGCGGTCGCATGAGCCGAACCCTGCACACCTTCAAGGGCGGCGTTCACCCGCCCGGGCACAAGTCCGAATCGAACGGCCGACCGGTCCACGCAGCGCCGCTTCCCAAAAAACTGGTCATCCCGATGCGCCAGCACATGGGCAGTCCGGCCAAGCCGGTGGTCAACGTGGGCGATCGGGTGCTGAAGGGCCAGCTGATCGGCGCTGCGGACGGCTATATATCCGCCGCGGTCCACGCATCGAGTTCAGGCATCGTCAGCGCGATCGGCCCCGCAGCCGTGCCGCACATTTCAGGCCTGCCGGACGAGTGCATCACTATCGAAACCGATGGCCGTGATGAGTGGATCGTCCACGCACCCATCGACTACCGCGCGATGGATCCGTCCGACCTGCGCATGCGGCTGCGCGACCTGGGGCTGGCCGGCCTCGGCGGCGCGGTATTTCCCAGCGCGGTCAAGCTCGACCCCGGCGCACAGCATCATTGCCCCACGCTGATCCTCAACGGCGGCGAGTGCGAGCCGTGGATCACGTGCGACGACGTGCTGATGCGCCATCATGCCGACGACATCCTGCAGGGCGTGGCGATCATGCGTCACCTGCTGGGCAGCACGGAAATCCTGGTCGGCATCGAAGACAACAAGCCGGAAGCCATTGCGGCGATGCAGGCTGCTGCGCGAAAAATGGACTTCGAGGTCGAAGTGATCGCGGTGCCGACGATCTATCCCGCGGGTGGCGCCAAGCAGATGATCGAGACGCTGACCGGCAAGCAGGTGCCTTCCGGCAAGCTCTCCACCGACATCGGCATCCAGGTCTTCAACGTCGGCACCGCCCATGCCCTGGCGCGCGCGGTGCACCACGGCGAGCCGCTGATTTCCCGGCTGGTCACCGTCAGCGGTCATGTGCTGCGTCCGCAGAATTTCGAAGTGCTGATCGGCACCCCGATGCACACGCTGATCACGCTGGCGGGCGACCGCGAAGGCACCACCGGCGTGCTGATGGGTGGGCCGATGATGGGCGTGCCCATCACGAACACCGGCGTGCCGGTGGTCAAGGCCACCAACTGTGTCCTGGTGAAATCCAGGGAGCTGTTCCCACCGCTGCCCAAAGCGCTGCCGTGCATCCGCTGCACCCGCTGCGCCGATGCCTGCCCGGCCGAACTGCAGCCGCAGGAACTGTTCCGCTTCGCGAAGGCGGACGATTTCGGCCGCGCCCAGGAATACCACCTGTTCGACTGCATCGAATGCGGCTGCTGCAGCTACGTCTGCCCCAGCCATATCCCGTTGGTCGATTTCTATCGCTACGCCAAGAGCGAGATCTGGGCGCGCGAGAAGGAAAAACGCGCCGCCGACCTGGCGCGCGAGCGCCACGAATTCCGCCAGTTCCGCCTCGAGCGCGAGAAAAAGGAAAAGGCCGAGAAGCTCGCCGCCAAGGCGCAGGCCAAGCGGGCCGAACTCGCCGCGGCCCCCAAAGCCGAAGGTGCCGCCCAAAGCGAGGCCGATGCCAAGAAGGCGCTGATCGCCGCCGCGCTGGCGCGAGCGCAGGCGAAAAAAGCCGAGGTCGCACCCAAGAACGTTGATCACCTGCCGCCCGACAAGCAGCGCGAGATCGAGGAAATCGAGGCGCGGCGGGCTAAAATCCGCGAAATGGCGCGACAGCCGCTGGAAACCGACGAGAAAAAACCCTGATGCCCGCCCCGTTCATTCTTGATCGCACCAGCGTCACCCAGGTCATGGCCTGGGTGCTGGCCGCGCTGCTGCCAGGCATCGCGGTCTACGTCTGGCTGTTCGGGCCGGGCATTCTGGTAACGCTGTCGCTCGCCACCGTGACGGCGCTCGTGGCCGAGGCGGCGATGCTGAAAGCGCGCGGCTATCCGGCCAAGCCCTTCCTGACCGATCTGTCGGCCATCGTCACCGCCTGGCTGCTGGCTTTGTCCTTGCCTGCGCTGGCGCCCTGGTGGCTGATCGTCACCGGCACCCTGTTCGCCATCGTGGTGGCCAAGCATCTGTATGGCGGGCTGGGGCAGAACATCTTCAACCCGGCGATGGTCGGCTACGCGGTGCTGATCGTGTCCTTCCCGGTACAGATGACGCAGTGGCCGGGACCACTATCGCTCACGGACGCCCCGCTCACGCTGGCGCAAAGTGCGAGCGTGATTTTCGGTCTCGACGTGCCGAAAGCCATGCTCGACGCGGTGACCATGGCCACGCCGCTGGACGCGCTGCGCACCGGGCTGCTGCAGCAATACACGGTAGACGAGATCATGGTGCAGCCGATCTTCGGCCACTACGGCGGCATCGGGTTCGAGTGGCTGGCCGGTGCCTTCCTGCTCGGCGGCCTGCTGCTTTGGGCGCTGCGCATCATCAGCTGGCAGGTGCCGCTGGCCTTTCTTGCCGGCATCTGGCTGGCTGCCGGCTTCCTGCATTTCTTCGACGCCGGCCGCTTCGGCGCGCCGTGGTTCCACCTGTTCGCCCCGTCGGTGATGCTGGGCGCCTTCTTCATCGCCACCGACCCGGTGTCGGGCGCCACCACGCCGCGCGGCAAGCTGATCTTCGGCTTCGGCGCGGGTCTGCTCACCATCATCATCCGCACCTGGGGCGGCTACCCGGACGGCGTGGCTTTCGCCATCCTGCTGATGAACCTGTCGGTGCCGCTGATCGACGCCTGGACCCAGCCGCGCATCTATGGCGGGGCCACGCGTCGCGGCAAGGAGCCGCCCACGTGATCGACCAGATCAAGGCCGCAGGCCGCAACGCCCTGCGCACCGGGGTGATCCTGTTCGCCTTCGCGCTGATCGCCACCGCGCTGCTGGTGTTCACCTTCACCCGCACCGAGCCCACCATCGAACGCAGCCAGCAGGCCGAAAAGCTGGCGCTGCTGAGCCAGGTGCTGCCGCCTGCGCTGTATGACAACGACCTGCTCGCCAGCCAGCGCGCGGTGCCGCCGGACGAACTGCTGGGCACGCGCAACGACTCGGCAATGTGGATCGCCCGCCGCGGCGAGACGATCACCGCCGTGGTGCTGGAAGCCATCGCGCCGGACGGCTACAGCGGCACCATTGCCCTCCTGATCGGCATCGATGTGGACGGTACCGTCACCGGCGTGCGCGTCACCGCGCACCGTGAAACGCCCGGACTCGGCGACTACATCGTCCGCAGCAAAAGCCCGTGGATCGAGCAGTTTGTCGGCAAGTCGCTGACCACGCCCGAGGCCAAGCGCTGGAAAGTGATCAAGGACGGCGGCCAGTTCGACGCCCGCGCGGGCGCCACCATCACGCCGCGCGCCGTGGTCAAGGCAGTGCACGCCGCGCTAAACTATTTTGCACGCAACCGTGCCGCGCTGCTGGCAGCGGATAGCGCGCCTTATACCGCGCCCGACAAGGAGACGCCGCCATGACCCTGCAGGAATTCAATACGCTTTTTCAAAACGGCCTGTCGAAACAGAATGCCGGCCTGGTGCAGCTGCTCGGCCTGTGCCCACTGCTCGCCATCAGCACCACCCTGGTCAACGCGCTGTCGCTGGGGCTGGCGACCATGCTGGTGATGGCGTCCGCCAGCGGCGCGGTATCGGGCGTGCGCCATTTCGTGCCGCACGAAATCCGCATCCCGGTATTCGTGCTCATCATCGCTGCGCTGGTCACAGTGATCGACCTCTTGATGAACGCCTTCGTGCACCCGCTGTATCTGGTTCTCGGGATTTTCATTCCGCTCATCACCACCAACTGCATCGTGCTGGCGCGCGCCGATGCCTTCGCTTCCAAGAATCGTCCGCTGCACAGCGTGGTCGATGCCTTCGCCATGGGTCTGGGGCTGACGATGGTGCTGGTGGTGCTGGGCGGCATGCGCGAACTCGCCGGCCAGGGCACGCTGCTGTCCGGGATCGACCTGGTGTTCGGCGAACAGGCCAAGCCCTTCGTGCTGCACGTGCTGCCCGATTACCAGGGCTTTCTGCTCGCCATCCTGCCGCCCGGCGCCTTCATCGCGCTGGGATTGTTGATCGCCGCGCACAACTGGAACAAGGCACGTGCCGACCAGCGCGCACGCGCTGCGGTGGCGGTTGCTGCATGAAGCCGCCGCTGAAGCGGCGCGTGCCTAAGCCGCGCAATCCCTATGTGCCGCTGGTGCTTGCGCGCAAGGCCGGCGAGCATGAAAAGACGCCGGGTGCGAGACGCCAGGCGGAAAAACAGGCCCTGAAAAAGCGCCTCGTCGAGCAGTGACGCGGATCCGATGAATTCCGCCAAGCGTCACGAAATCTTCAGCCGCCTGCGCGCCGCCAATCCGCATCCCACCACCGAACTGGAATACAAGACGCCGTTCGAACTGCTGGTGGCGGTGGTGCTGTCGGCGCAATCCACCGACAAGGGCGTGAACCTGGCGACGCGGCGCCTGTTCCCGGTGGCCAACTCCCCGGAGGCGATCTACGCGCTGGGCGAAGAGGGTCTCGCCGATTTCATCAAGACCATCGGGCTTTACAGGAGCAAGGCGAAGCATCTGATTGCTGCCTGCAAGATGCTGATCGACCTGCACGGCAGCCAGGTGCCGGCCGAACGCACCGCGCTCGAAGCGCTGCCGGGCGTGGGGCGCAAGACCGCGAATGTCATCCTCAACACCGCGTTCGGCCAGCCCACCATGGCGGTCGATACGCACATCTTCCGCGTTGCCAACCGCATCGGTCTCGCTCCCGGCAAGACGGTGCTCGAAGTCGAAAAGAAGCTGCTGAAGACCATTCCCGCCGAGTTCCGCGTCGACGCACACCACTGGCTGATCCTGCACGGGCGCTATGTGTGCCAGGCGCGCAAGCCGAAGTGCGGCGAGTGCATCATTGCCGACCTGTGCGAGTACAAGGGCAAAACCTGGCCCGCGCCCCCGGCAGGGCGCACGCGCAAAGCCGATCCCAAAACCGCCCTCTCCCCAACCCTCTCCCGCAAGCGGGCGAGGGGGCAAACGTAGCAGCCCAAACCGATCCATGTTCAACCCCAGCCGCGACCAGGTCCGCCAGTTCTTTTTCGACACCTGGGCCAAGTACCGCAGCCAGCAGCCGCTTGCGGGCGCGGAAGTGCCCGCGCTGGAAACGATCCTCGCGCATCCCGAGTACCACCCGATGCTGGACGATCCGGACCGCTACCGCGTGCGCGATTACCCGCCCGAGCTCGGCGAGACCAACCCGTTCATGCACCTGTCGATGCACCTGGCGATTGCCGAGCAGCGCTCGATCGACCAGCCGGCCGGCCTGCGCGAGCGCTACCGCAAGATGGTCGAGCACTGCGGCGACGTCATGCAGGCGGAGCACCACATCATGGACTGCCTGGCCGAAATGATCTGGCAGTCGCAGCGCAGCGGCACGCCATACGACGCAGCGGCCTATCTCGCCTGCGTCGACCGGAAGATGGGCGCAGGCGAATAACGCGCCGTTAAAGCTCGCGCGAAATCCTGCGCACCGTATCGTCCTCCGGGTGCGGCTCGATGCGGAATCCCAGGGCTTCGACCAGCTTCAGCATCGGGCGGTTGGTTTTCAGGACTTCGCCGTCCATCACCTTCATGCCCTTGCCGCGTGCCACGTCCATCAGCACATCCATCAGCTTGTGGCCGATGCCCTGCTTCTGCCACTGGTCGTTGACCACCAGGGCGAATTCGCAGGACTCGCCGTCCGGATTGATGGCATAGCGCGCCACGCCTAGTTCCACTTCGCGTCCGTCGATCTCGGTCAGCGCCAGCAGCGCCATTTCACGCGTGTAGTCGATCTGGGTCAGGCGTGCCAGGGCAACCGGGGACAGTTCGCTCACCGAATCCATGAAGCGGAAATATTTGGACTCCTCGGACAGGCTCTTCACGAAGCCCTGGGTCAGTTCGGCGTCCTCGGGGCGGATCGGGCGGATGACGACGTCGTTGCCGCTCGGCAATTGCCAGTGCGTCACCAGATGCGCCGGATAGGGGTGGATCGCCATGTGGCCGTAGCGGTCGGCCATCGGCACGCGCGGCGCGATGACGATGCGCGCATCCAGCGCCAGCGCGCCGTGCTCGTCCACCAACAGCGGGTTGATGTCCAGCTCTTCCAGCCAGGGCAGTTCGCAGACCATTTCCGACAGGCGCAGCAGCACGTTCTCCAGCGCGTCCATGTCGACCGGCGGGCGGTTGCGGAACGGTCCCAGCAGGGTCGCAACGCGGGTACGCTGGATCAGGTCGCGTGCCAGATAGCGGTTGAGCGGCGGCAGGGTCACCGCACGGTCCTTGAAGGCTTCGACATCGACGCCACCGGCGCCGAATACGATCACCGGCCCCAGTACCGGGTCAGAGGTCATGCCCAGCAACACCTCGCGCGCATGCGGGCGGGCCGCCATGGGCTCGATGACGATGCCTTCGAGCCTGGCGTCGGGCCGCAGGCGCTTCACATCGGCCAGCATCTCGCCGAAGGCGGATCGCACTGCCTGCCCGCTCGACAAGCCCAGGCGCACACCATTGACATCGGACTTGTGGGTGATGTCCGGCGAATTGATTTTCATCGCCACCGGAAAGCCCATCTGCTGCGCCATCAGCATCGCTTCCATCGGATCGCGCGCGATCAGGGTCTGGGCGATCGGGATGTGGAATGCCGCCAGCAGCGCCTTCGATTCCACCTCGTTCAGCAGGTGGCGACCGTGCGCGAGCGCGCTCTCGATGATCAGGCGCGCGCCTTCGACATCCGGCTCGGCCTGCTGCGACAGCGGGCCCGGCGTCTGCATCAGCAGACGCTGGTTTTCATAGAAGGCCGACAGGAAGGAGAACACCTCGACCGCCGGCTCCGGAGTAGTGAAGTAGGGAATCCCGGCCTGCTTGAATAGGCGTCGGCCCTCGTGTACCTGGGCCTCGCCCATCCAGCAGGTCAGCACCGGCTTGCTCGAGGTCTTCGCCACCTCGATCACGGCCTCGGCCGCCTCGGCAGGCCGCGTCATCATCTGCGGCGTCAGCATCGCCAGCACGCCATCGACGTTGTCGTCGGCGAGGCAGGCATCCACCGCCGCGCGATACCGCTCGGCGGTGGCGTCGCCGATGATGTCGAGCGGGTTGCCGTGTGACCAGTTGGAAGGCAGCACGGCGTTGAGCCTTGTGAGTGTCGCCGGCGACAACTCGGCCATGCGGACCCCCATGTCGATGGCGAGGTCGGTGGCCATGACGCCGGGGCCACCGCCATTGGTGACGATGGCCAACCGGTTGCCGGTGGGCCGGATATGGGTGGACAGCGCCCGTGCCGAGGCGAACAGCTGCAGGATGGTGTTGACCCGCACCACGCCGGCGCGCCGCACCAGCGCGTCGAACACCGCGTCCGAGCCGACCAGCGCGCCGGTGTGTGACTGCACCGCTTTCGACCCGGCCTCGTGGCGCCCCACCTTGACCATGACGACGGGCTTGAAGCGGGAGATCGCACGCAATGCGCTCATGAAACGGCGCGCGTCGCGAATGCCCTCGATGTACAGCAGGACGCCCTTGGTCTGGGTGTCGAAGGCGAGGTAATCGAGGATCTCGCCGAAATCCAGGTCGGCGGACGCACCGGTGGAGATCACGCTGGAGAAGCCGATGCCGTTGGTCTCCGCCCAGTCCATCATGGCGGTGCAGATTGCGCCGGACTGCGACACCAGCGCGAGATCGCCGGACAGGGTCGCGCCCTGGCTGAAGGTGGCGTTCAGTCCGATGGACGGCCGCTGGATGCCGAGGCAGTTGGGACCGATGAAACGGATGCCGTGTTTTTTGGCCGCCGCCTTCACGCCGTCCTCCAGCGCCACACCCTTCTCGCCCACCTCGCGAAAGCCGGCAGACAACACGATGGCATGGCGGATGCCGTGCAGTCCGCACGTCTCCATGATCGCCGCCACCGTGGGCGCCGGCGTGGCAATCAGCGCCAGTTCCGGGACGGCCGGCAGCTCGCTGGCCGACGCGTAGCAGCGCACGCCGAACACCGTCTCGTGCTTGGGATTGACCGGGTAGACCTCGCCCTTGTAGCCGGCATGGCGCAGGTTGCGGAACAGGGTGCCGGCGACCGAATCCTCACGCTCGCTGGCGCCGAAGACCGCGACCGAACGGGCATTGAACAGGGGGTGCAGATAGTGTTGGGGCATGGTTTGCTTGGAAACGGGGGAGGAAAAATCGTTTGGATCAGGGACAGCCTATGCTAGGCCATCCCCTGTTACCGCGCCATCGCGCCGGGCGTATAGTTTGCTTATTTTCCTGCATTCGCGCGCCATGCATACCGCCTACATCACCCACCCCAGCTATCTGCTGCACAACATGGGAAGCTGGCATCCGGAAAGTCCCGAGCGGCTGCGCGCCATCGACGACCGGCTGCACGCCGCCCATCTGTTCGATTTCCTGACCCATCTCGATGCCATCCGGGCGGATCGCAGCCAGCTGCTGCGGGTGCACGACGCTGCCTACATCGACACCCTCGAAGCCGCTTCCCCCAGCGAAGGCTTCCACGCGCTCGACCCCGACACCACGATGAACCCGCATACCCTGGACGCCGCCCTGCATGCCGCGGGCGGCGCCATCATGGCGGTCGATCGGGTGATGCGCGGTGACGTGAACAACGCCTTCGTCGCCTGTCGTCCGCCCGGCCACCACGCCACCCGCGACCAGGCCATGGGCTTCTGCTTCTTCAATAACGTCGCCGTCGCCGCCGCGCACGCCCTTGAAGCGCACGGCCTCGAACGGGTCGCCATCGTCGATTTCGACGTCCACCACGGCAACGGCACCGAAGACATCTTCACCGACGATCCGCGCGTGATGCTCTGCTCCACCTTCCAGCATCCCTTCTACCCCCATTGCGGCGCAGACACCGTCAGCGAACACATCGTCAACGTGCCGCTGCCCGCAGGCACCACCGGCCCCGCCTACCGCGAGGCGTTCACCGCACAGATCATGCCGCGCCTGGAAGCCCACCGCCCGCAGATGCTGTTTTTCTCCGCCGGCTTTGACGGCCATCGCGAAGACGACATGGCGCAGTTCGGCCTGGTCGAAGCGGACTACGTCTGGATCACCGAGCAGGTCATGGGCGTGGCCGCACGCCACGCCGAAGCCCGCATCGTCTCGGTGCTCGAAGGCGGCTACGACCTCAGCGCCCTGGGACGCAGCGTGGCGGCGCACATCAAGACATTGGCGGAGCTATGAGCCACTCTTCGCGGACTGGATCAGCAAGAATCTGAGTGGGGTGTGGGGATTGGGCAAACGAAACAGGCCGGGTTCGGCCAACAGCGGTCATGCACGAATCCATGACTTACCTCTTATAAACGTATCGGGTTTGCCAGAGCCTTTTTCAAATGCTCTCATTCGATCGCATGTGGTCGTCTATCAATTTGCTAATGTAAACAATTAGGCTACGAAGTCGGACGATGGAGTCTCGAGTGAGCAATAGGCTGTCGCGAAAGCTTGCTGTAATCATGCACGCTGATGTTGTCAGTTCAACGCATCTCGTCCATTTAAACGAGACGCTCGCTCATGAGCGGATCAGAGACACTTTCCAAAGATTCACTGACACGATCACACTTTACAACGGCGTAGCCCATGAGATTCGCGGGGATGCGCTGGTTGCCGAATTCCATATGGCATCGGATGCAGTGACTGCATCTCTGGCGTTTCAGCAAGCCAATGCTGCATACCTCAGTGACCTAACTGACGACGTGCGCCCAGTGCTTCGAGTCGGCATCGCCATGGGTGAAGTCATAGTGGCCGACAGCACAGTGACTGGCGATGGCGTGGTGTTAGCACAGCGCCTGGAACAACTCGCTGAACCTGGAGGTGTCGTGATCCAAGGCGCGGCCCATGATACGGTGCCCAAGCGGCTGCCGTTCGACTACGAGGATATGGGCGAGTTGGAACTGAAGGGATTCGATGAACGGGTAAGGGCCTTTGCTGTGAAGAACAGGCTTGGAGAGGCCATTCCCCAACCTGATCCCGATCCTCAGTCCCAAGCAGATGGTCGAGCACTGGAATGGCCTGACCAGCCTTCCATTTTTGTATCACACCGTCGAGGCTTGATGCTTGCAGGCGGCATGGCGGCTTTGATGATTGTCCTCGGCATCTGGTTTTCCATCACACCATCCGGCGAGCATGCAGCGAAAAGTGGTGCGACAGCGCAGCAAGCCGCTATTCCGTCCATTATCGTTCTGCCGTTCATTAACAGGAGTGACGATCCCGGGCAGGACTACTTTGTCGACGGCATCACCGAGGATATCGTTACCGACTTGTCTCGCCTGTCGAATCTGACCGTCATCTCATGGAACACATCGGCCAGTTACAAGGGGAGGACGGCTAAGCCGCAGGAGGTGGGGAAAGAGCTGGGGGTGGGTTACATACTGGATGGCAGCGTGCGCAAATCGGGTGATCAGCTGCGGATCACGGCCGAACTCGTGGATGCAAGCAATGGCGAGCAGGTCTGGGCAGAGCGCTACGATCGAAAAACCGCAGATGTGTTTGCGCTTCAGGACGATGTCACGAAGAAGATTGTGCAGGCGCTGGCCGTAACACTCACGGCTGCGGAAAAGGGGCAGATGGAGCGTCCCGCCACCAACAATATCGCGGCATACGAGGCATTTCTGCGGGGGCAGCAGTATTACAGGCAACAGACCAAAGAGGGAAATGAACTGGCACGGGTTGCTTACCAGCATGCCATCGAGCTTGACCCCACCTATGCACGCGCTTATGGCGGGATGGCTTTAACCCTGGCATTGGATTTTCGAAATGGCTGGACCGATGCCCCCATTGAAACCATGGATCGCGCGTTGGCCCTGGCAAAGCAGGCCGTTGCGCTTGGCGACAGCATCCCCCAAACCTACTGGGCGCTGGGTTATGTCTACATGGTGCACAAGGAGCACGAAAATGCTGAAAGGGCGGTGGAAAAGGCAATCAGCATTGCCCCAAATTACGCAGATGGCTATGGTTTGCTGGCACTTATCAGTAACACTCTGGGCAAACCCAGGGAGGCCATCGAATTCATCAACAAGGGCATGCGCCTCAACCCTTATTACACCTGGGATTACCCTTTCAATCTTGGCATGGCGTATTACCAGCTCGGGCGATACAAGGAAGCGATAGAGGTGCTTGAAAAAGCCCAGGCGCGCAATGAAAGCGCCATGCCGATCAAACTGTTTCTCGCTGTCAGTTACATAAGAGCCGGCCGGACTGCGGATGCTGAATGGGTTGCCGAGCAAATGCAGATGCAAAGTCCAGAGACGACCATCTCTCAACTGGGAAGAACCTGGGGTATTTCAAATCCGGAACTCAGCAATGCTTTCCAGGCGGATTTGCGCAAGGCGGGACTGCCCGACTGAGCTATCTGTTTTGGGTGGCCACAACGGGAGCAGTTTTTTACTATCTACTTACACTTGCGAATTCGGCCTTTGCTCTTTGGTGAGATCCCTGACGCTGTCGGAGCCAAGGTCCGGCCAGCAAAAAAATGGGCGCGGCCTTTTCAGCCGCGCCCATTCTCTTTCCGCACCCTGAATTCAATACTTCAGGGTCAGCCCCTTCTGCTTCGAGTAATACATCGCCAGATCGAGCATGTCGGCATCGGACAGGGCTTTAACCTGTTCGGCCATGAGCGGGTTTTTGCGCTTGCCCGACTTGTAGTCCTTCAGCGCGTGATAGAGATAATCGCGCTGCTGTCCGGCCAACTTGGGGAAGGAAGAGATTGAGCTCACGCCATCCGCGCCATGACATGCCGCACAGGTGGTCGATTTGGCCTTGCCTGCTTCGGCGCTGCCCTTGGCATGAATCGGCAGAGAAAAGCCCAGTGCGACCGCTGCGAGGATAAACATTGTTTTTTTCATGGTGTTGTCCTCGGTTAGTTGGCAGGGCCGGTGTAAGACGATGCGTAGTAGGCTGCGAGATCTTCCATGTCCTGCTCGGACAGGCTACCCGCGATCCCCATCATGCTCGGATGAGTGCGTTCCCCGCTCTTGTAGGCCTTGAGCGCCGCCACGATGTACTCGGCATGCTGTCCGCCCAGCAAGGGAACGCTGTAAACGGCAGGGTAGGAGGTGCGCCAGCCTGGGATGCCATGGCAGCCGGCACACATTGAGGTTTTGAGTTTTCCGGCCTTGGGATCGCCCGCTGCCTGGACCGGCACGGCCAACGCCATCAGCAAGGACGCGCACAGCGTCAACGTCGTATATTTCATCTTCCTCGCTCTCTCTGGTTATGTTGTCATTCGGACCCCGTCTGCTGCGGGATTTGCTCGCAATTATAAAACCGTGGACGCCTTTTAACGAACGCCTTGAAACCCAAAAATCCTTTTATACCAATGAGATATAGTACTATTCGTTAATATGCTTCTGGAGTTTGCGTGATCGATCTGCTCAAGGCCTGCCCGCTCTGGTTATACCGTCTTTTGCCTTTTTTGCGCTGGTGGCCCAACGTCACGCAGCAGACCTTCAAGGCCGACAGCCTCGCTGCGCTCACCGGCGCAATGATCGTGTTGCCTCAGGCCGTCGCGTTTGCCACCATCGCCGGACTCCCCCCCGAATATGGTCTCTATGCAGCGATGGTTCCCGCCATCGTGGCGGCGCTGTGGGGATCGAGCTGGCATCTGGTGTCGGGGCCGACGACGGCCATCTCGATTGTGGTGTTCGCTTCGATCAGCCCGCTGGCCGAACCGGGCAGCCCGCAATTCATCGGCCTGGTGCTCACGCTCACGCTGCTGACCGGCCTGATCCAACTGGCGATGGGACTGGCGCGGCTGGGCATGCTGGTCAACTTCATCTCGCACACCGTCATCATCGGCTTCACGGCGGGCGCCGCCATTCTCATTGCCGCCAGCCAGATCAAGAACTTTTTTGGCCTCGACATGCCGCGTGGCGCACACTTCCACGAGGTGCTGATCCAGTTCGGCTCGCACATCTCGGACATCCAGCCGTGGGTGTTGACGGTGGGCGCGGTGACCCTGGTCGCAGGCATCCTCGCCAAACGCTATCTGCAGAAACTGCCCTACATGATCGTCGCCATGGTGGTGGGCGGCGTGGTGGCCGCGATCCTCAACCTGCAATACGGCGCCGACGAAACCGGCATCCGCACCGTCGGTGCGCTGGTGGCGTCTTTCCCGCCGCTGTCGCTGCCGGATTTCTCGTTTACCGCCATCCAGCAAACCCTGTTTCCCGCCACCATCATCGCGATTCTTGCGCTGACCGAGGCGGTGGCGATCGCGCGTTCGGTCGCAGCCAAGTCCGACCAGCGCATCGACAGCAACCAGGAATTCGTCGGCCAGGGCCTGTCCAACATCGCAGGCAGCTTCTTCTCCGGATATGCCGGCAGCGGCTCGTTCAACCGCAGCGGCGTGAACTACGCTTCGGGCGCGAGGACGCCGGTCGCCGCGGCGATGTCGGCGGTTTTCCTGCTGGTGATCGTGCTGCTGGTCGCGCCGCTCGCAGCCTATCTGCCGGTGCCATCGATGGCGGCGATCCTGTTCATCGTGGCGTGGGGCCTGATCGACTTCCATCACATCGGCGAAATCATCAAGCGCCACAAGCGCGAGCGCATCGTGTTCGCACTCACCTTCGTCGGCACCCTGGTCGATCTGGAAAAGGGCATTTTTCTCGGCATTTTGGTGTCGCTGCTGTTCTATCTGTACCGCACCTCGCAACCCTCGATCCGCGAACTGGTGCCAGATCCCGCCGAGCGCGACAACGCGCGCCGCAAGTTCGTGCCGCGCTCCGACGACGCGCCCGGCTGCCCGCAATTGACCATGCTGCGCGTCGAGGGCTCGATCTTCTTCGGCGCAGTCGAGCACGTGCAAAAGCATTTCCGCAACGTCGACGAATCCGACCCGGATAAAAAGCACCTGCTGCTGACCGCACGCGCGATCGGCATCATCGATCTGTCGGGCGCCGAGATGCTGGCCAAGGAAGCCACGCGACGGCGCAGGCTGGGCGGGGGCTTGTATCTGGTTGGGGTGCAGCCGGATTTGTGCGAAATGCTGCGCCGCAGCGGCCAGGTCGAGACCGTGGGAGAGGACCAGATTTTCCGCCACAAGGGCGACGCCATTCAGGCGATCTACCCGCGGCTGGACAGCGAGATCTGCCGCAACTGCACAGCGCGCGTTTTCCGCGAATGCCACGTCGCGCTGCCAGACGGCACGCTGAGCAAAAACGCTGGCTAGACGCTCAGCGGGCAGCCTGTTCGCGCCGCCACACCCACGGCGGTCTCGGTTCCGTGTCGGCCCACAGCCCACGCCGCGCCCGGCGCGCCTCTTCCTCCAGGCCGCGAGAAGGTCCGGCTGCGCCGCGCGATGATGGCCATGCATGCCCCTGCCTGACCAGTTCAGCATTAACTGCCACGCCGGCTACGTCGAGACGCCCTAGCTTACGGCCATAGTGGTCGGTGGCAACGATCTCCAGCGTCGCGCGCTGCTTGAGCGCCATGTCCTTGAGTGCACGGGTCGCCGCTTCGCCATGCGCCTGATCCGCCTCCGGGGCATCGATGTCGACCAGGCGTACCTTGAGAAAGGCGCGCGATGACGGATGGTAGTGGTCGGGCTTGAACAGCACGGTATCGCCGTCGATCACGACGATGACCACGCCCTGTATCGTGTCCGCCCAGGCCGAGCCGGCGAACAGCAGGCACAGCGCCAAGACCGCCCGAAGGGCGAGCGTCTGGCGGCGTACTCCTTGCGGGTGCAGCGCAAGCAGGATTTTCAACCCGCGAGCATCTCCGCGGCATGCTGCCGCGTGGTGGCGGTGATTTTCAGGCCCCCCAGCATGCGCGCGATTTCTTCCACCCGAGCGGACTCGTCGAGCGATTCGATGTTGGACGTGACGAAACTGCCGTTGGCCTGCTTGGTCACCCGCAGATGCCGGGTGCCGCGCGCCGCCACCTGCGGCAGGTGGGTGATCACCAGCACCTGACGGGTTTCGCCCAGTTTCGCAAGCCGCCGTCCGACCGCCTCGGCGACGCTGCCGCCGATGCCGACATCGACCTCGTCGAAGATTAGCGTTGGCACGCCGGCCACGCCCGACAGCGCCGTGTGGATCGCCAGGCTGATCCGCGACAGCTCGCCGCCTGAAGCCACCTTGCCCAGCGGCCCCGGCGGCAGGCCGGGGTGGCTGGCGACGAGAAAGCTGATGTCTTCCATCCCGTGCGCGCGCGGCTCGCCGGTCGGCTGCAGAACGATGTCGAGATGCCCGCCCGCCAGTGCCAGCTCGTGCATCGCCGCCGTCACCTGCTTCGAAAGCGCGGCCGCCGCCTTGCGGCGCAGCGCGCCGAGTTGCTTCGCTTCGGTCTGGTAGCGCGCCCAGGCAGCGTTCTCGGCCGCCTGCAGCGCATCGAGATCGTCGCTGGCAGCCAGCTCCGCCAGCCGCGCCTGAAACTGCTCGAGCAGACCGGCCAGCGCCTCGGGCTGCACGCGGTGCTTGCGCGCCAGCCGGTGCATGTCGGCGAGCAGGCGATCGAGCTCAGTCAGCCGCTCGGGGTCGAGGCAGAGATGTTCGGCATAGCGGCGCAACGCGTGCACCGCCTCGGCGACGTCGGCACTGGCCGCATTCAGCAAGGTGGCGATCTCACCCAGGCTGTCGTCCACCGCCTGCATGGCGTCGAGCCGCGCGCTCATCTCGCCGAGCTGGCCGGACACCGCGCCCTCGCCTTCGTCCAGCCCGTGGATCAGTGCATGGCTGCCTTCGAGCAGCGTGGTGACATGCGCCAGCCGCGCGTGCTCGATCTGGATCTCGTCCCAGCGCCCGAGGTCGTCGCCCAGCGCCCGCAGTTCCTCCACCGCCAGGGTGAGGCCCTCGCGTTCGATCTGTCGCGCCTGACCGTGCGACTCGGCGTCGATCCGACGCTGCCGTGCAGCCTGCCAGGCATGCCAGGCATCGCTCACGGCGGTGGCCTGCGGCTGCGCGCCGGCGTAGGCATCGAGCACCTCGCGCTGGGTCTGCGGACGCAGCAGGGCGTGGTGTGCATGCTGGCCGTGGATGTCGAGCAGGAATTCGGCGGCGTCCTTCAGTTGCGCCAGCGGCGCGGCGCTGCCGTTGATGAAGGCGCGCGAGCGGCCGGCGGCTTCGATCACGCGGCGCAGGATCAGCGTGCCGTCGTCCGACGCGTATCCGGACTCGTCGAGCCAGGCCGCCAGTTGCGGCAAATCATCGATGACGAATTCGGCAGAAATCTCGGCGCGGCCCGCGTCCTGACGCACCACGCCGCCCTCGGCGCGGTCGCCCAGCGCCAGACCCAGCGCATCGACCAGGATGGATTTGCCCGCGCCGGTCTCGCCGGTGAGCACGGTCAGCCCCGGTTCGAAATCGAGATCGACCGATTCGACCAGGAGGTAATTGCGGATGGACAGATGCGACAGCATAAAAATGCGCAGTTAAGGCTTGTGAAGAAACCGTAGCGAGCACAGCCAGGTCGGGGGCGGCCGGAGCGCAGCAACCGGAATGTGCTTGAGTACATGAGGATTGCGAGCACCGCCCAACCCCGAAATGGCAAGCGCAGTAGGTTTATTCACAAGCCTAAAGCTTCTTGCCCCAGTGCAGCTTCTGCCGCAGGGTATCGTAGTAACTGTAGGAATGCGGGTGCAGCAGGGTGACCGGACGGCTGGCACGGGTGATCCACACGTGGTCGCCGCTTTGCAGGTCGAAATGATGCTGGCCGTCGAAATGGACACGCGCATCGTCGGCATAGGTCAGGTGCAGCTCAATCCGCGAATGGCTGCTCACCACGATGGGTCGCGCCGACAGGGTGTGCGGACAGATCGGCACCAGCGCCACCGCTTCCAGGGTCGGATGCACGATGGGGCCGCCCGCCGACAGGGCATAGGCCGTGGTGCCGGTGGGCGTGGTGACGACCAAGCCGTCGGCGCGCTGGCTGTAGACGAACTCGCTGTTGATGGCGATTTCCAGATCGATCAACCGGCCCGATCCGCCCTTGCCCACCACCACGTCGTTGAAGGCGGTGGCCTCGAACACGCGCTCGCCGTTGCGGCGGATCTGGCCGTTGAGCAGGATGCGTTCCTCCGCCACATACTGGCCGCTGAGGATTTCAGCGACGGCATCGAACATGCTGTCGACCGTAATGTCGGTAAGAAAGCCCAGCCGCCCCTGATTGATGCCGATCAGCGGCACGCCGTGCGGTGCGAGCTCGCGCGCGATGGACAGCATGGTGCCGTCGCCGCCCATGACCACGACCGCATCGCTCTCGATTGCCATCTCATGCAGGGAACGGACGGGGAAATCCTCGACCCCCAGGTGTTCCGCAGTCTGGATGGCCAGCAGGACCGCATGCCCGCGCGCGCGCAGGAATTCCCCCAGCGCCCGTACGGAGGCCTCCATGCCCTGATTATCGTATTTGCCGACGAGGCCGATGGTGTGAAAAGGGGTTTGCATGACCGACGATTATAAAGGCCTCAGGAGGGCTCAGGGGCGAGGATTCAGGTTTCAGGGAATTGGCCACGCGTTTTTTGATCGAACCAAGGTGACGCCTGACCTCTATATAATTGCCCCATGCTCAACGACCGCGCCCGCATCCTGCTGAAAACCCTGGTGGAACGCTACATCAGCGAGGGCGAGCCCGTCGGTTCGCGCACCCTGTCGAAACACGCCGGGCTGGACCTGTCGCCGGCCAGCATCCGCAACATCATGTCCGACCTGGAAGACATGGGATTCGTCACCAGCCCGCATACCTCGGCCGGACGGGTGCCGACGCCGCGCGGTTACCGTTTTTTCGTCGACACGCTGCTGACGGTGCGCCCGCTCGACCAGAACTCGGTCAGCCAGCTCGAATCCAGCCTGACGTCATCCGACCCGCAACGGCTGATGACCGCGGCCTCCACCCTGCTGTCCGACCTGAGCCAGTTTGCCGGGCTGGTGATGACGCCGCGCCGCAGCCCCGCCTTCCGCCAGATCGAATTCATCAGCCTGTCTGACAAGCGCATCCTGCTCATCATCGTCACCATGGAAGGCGAGGTCGAGAACCGCATCATCCTGACCGATCAGCCCTACAGCGCCTCCGCTTTGACCGAGGCCGCCAATTACTTCAACCAGCACTTTGCCGGCCAGCGCTTCGACCAGATACGCGTGAAGCTGCGCGACGAACTGGGCCGCATGCGCGACGACATCACCCGCCTGATGGCCGCCGCGGTGGATGCCGGCAGCCAGGCGCACGACAGCAACCAGGAAAACGTGGTGGTATCCGGCAGCCGCAAGTTGCTCGATGTGCAGGAACTCTCCAGCAACATGGGCAGCCTGCGCCGTCTGTTCGATGCCTTCGAACAGAAAACCGGCCTCTTGCAACTGCTCGACCAGTCGCGCAGTGCCGCCGGGGTGCAGATTTTCATCGGCGGCGAGTCCGACATGATGCCGCTCGACGAGTGCAGCATGGTCACCGCGCCCTATTCCGTCGATGGCCAGGTGGTCGGCACGCTCGGCGTGGTCGGGCCCACCCGCATGGCCTACGAGCGCGTGGTACCGATCGTCGACGTCACCGCCAAACTCCTCTCCAGCGCGCTGTCCCATCACTGATGAGCTATCTCAAAGAACCCGAATACAATCATGGCCAGCAATCCAAAACCGGCATCCTGCTGGTCAACCTCGGCACCCCCGAGGCACCCACTGCCAAGGCGCTGCGTCCCTACCTCAAGGAATTCCTGTCCGACCCGCGCGTGGTGGAGATTCCGCGCGCCGTGTGGTGGCTGATCCTCAACGGCATCATCCTTAACACGCGGCCGAAAAAGTCCGCCGCGAAATACGCCGCGATCTGGACCACCGACGGCTCGCCGCTGAAAGTGCACACCGAAAAGCAGGCCAAGCTTTTGAAAGGCTGGCTGGGGGAAAAAATCGCCAGTCCCTTGATGGTCGAATATGCCATGCGCTACGGCAACCCGTCGGTGTCCGACACCATGGCGCGCATGAAAGCAGCGGGCTGTGACCGCATCCTGGTCCTGCCGTCCTATCCGCAGTACGCCGCATCCAGCACCGCCACCGCGTTCGACGCCGCCTACGCCTGGCTGCTCAAGACCCGCAACCAGCCCGCGCTGCGCACGCTCAAGCACTACCATGATCACCCCGCCTACATCCACGCGCTGGCCGCCAACATCCGTGACTACTGGCAGATGCACGGCCGCCCCGATGTGCTGCTAATGAGCTTTCACGGCGTACCGCGCTACACCCTGGACAAGGGCGATCCCTACCACTGCGAATGTCACAAGACCGGGCGTCTTCTGAGCGAAGCCCTCGGGCTGGAGCCCAAGCAGTTCCGCCTGACCTTCCAGTCGCGCTTCGGCCGCGCCGAATGGCTGCAGCCCTACACCGACAAGACGCTTGAAGCGCTGGGCCGCGAAGGCGTGGGCCGCATCGACGTGGTCGCTCCCGGCTTCACCGCAGACTGCCTGGAAACCCTGGAAGAGCTGGCGATGGAAGGCCGCGCCAGTTTTCTCGCGGCGGGCGGCAAGGAATTTCACTACATCCCCGCACTCAACGAGCATCCGCAATGGATCGATGCGCTGGGCCGGATCGCGCTTGAAAATCTGGGCGGCTGGGTCAGCGAAAGCTGGGATCGCGCCACCGACGAACAGGCACGCCAGACCAGCAAAAATCTGGCCGTCAGCTTGGGCGCGCGCAGCTAAAGCAAGCCCCGCTAAAAAATACCCATTCTGCACGCCTGAAAACCGCGCTATATAAGTACCTGCTTGTTGACAGGTCTTTTCTACACGCCCAGCATAGTACCAATGGACTGGAGGCCTTGCGGGGCCGCCCAGGCTATGGCTTGCGGGGCAGTATGGCTCCGCTTTCGTTTCACCGTTCCTTGGAGGAGTCTATGTCTTACAAGAAGACCACCCTGGCCTTTGCCGGCTTCGTCGGCCTCGCCATTTCCGGCATTGCCGGCGCTGCGGATATGCATACCAAAGTCATCTCATCCACCTGCATGACCTGCCACGGGCCCGGTGGCCACAGCAAGGGCGCCGCCCCCAGCTTGGCAGGCCTGGAAAAGGGTTACTTCGTGAAATCCATGAAGGACTTCAAGTCCGGCGCACGCCCCGGAACCATCATGAAGCGCCACGCATCCGGCTATACCGATGCCGAGTTCGAAGCCATGGGCGCGTACTTCGCAAGCCTGAAGTGATCCCTCACGGAGACCAATAACATGACCCTGAATCGTCGCGATTTTCTGAAAGTTACCGGAGCGGGTGCAGCCGCAGCGCTCACCGGCTGCGCCACCACCACCTCCGCAGCCCGTCCCCATGTCGTCGTGGTCGGTGCCGGCTTCGGCGGCGCCACCTGCGCCAAGTACCTGCGCCAGTGGGGCCCCAACATTGATGTCACCCTGATCGAGCCGAACGACAAGTTCGTGTCCTGCCCGTTTTCCAACTGGGTGCTGGGCGGCCTGCGCACCATGGACGACATCACCCACAGCTACGACAACCTGCCCAAGCACGGCATCAAGATGGTGAAGGATTACGTCGTCGCCGTCGACGCCGCCAAGCGCACCGTGAAGACCCGTGGCGGCGCCACCATCAGCTATGACCGTCTGGTGCTCGCCCCCGGCATCGAGATCCTCACCGACACTGTGAAGGGCTTCAAGGAAGCGGAGGCTGCCGGCAAGGTCGTCCACGCCTGGAAAGCTGGCCCGCAGACTGCGCTGCTGCGCAAGCAACTCGAAGCCATGCCCGATGGCGGAACCTTCGTCATGTCGGTTCCGGCCGCGCCTTACCGCTGCCCGCCCGGCCCTTACGAGCGCGCCTGCCTGGTCGCCAACTACTTCAAGCAGGCCAAGCCCAAGTCCAAGATCATCCTGCTCGACGGCAACCCGGACGTGGTGTCCAAGAAACCGCTGTTCACCGACGCCTGGAACACCTTGTATGCGGGCATGATCGATTACCGGCCGAACAATGCCCCGATCGCAGTGGACGGCAACAAGATGACCGTCACCACCGAGTTCGACGACGTCAAGGGCGACGTGCTGAACGTTGTGCCGAAACAGCGTGCAGGCGAAGTCTGCGCCCAGGCCGGGGTGCGTAACGACAGCGCCGGCAACTGGTGTACGGTCAATCTCGCCACCTTCGAGTCGACCACGGTGCCCAACGTCCACATCATCGGCGACTCGATCCTGGCCCCGCTGCCGAAGTCCGGCCACATGGCGACCAACCACGCCAAGGTGTGTGCCGCGGCCATCGTCGAACTGCTGGCAGGGCGTCAGCCGGACCCCGTCCCGGTGATCGCCAACACCTGCTATTCGGCCACCTCCGGCACCACGTCCGGCTACGTCGCCAACGTGTACCGCTTCGAGGCCGGCAAGGGCTACGTCAGCCAGCCCGAGGGCGGCGCAACCCCCAAGGGTAGCGAACTCGTCTTTGCCTACAACGAATCGTGGGCGAAGAACATCTGGGCCAACGCGCTCGATTGATCGGCTTGTTGCGCCAAATAAAAACGGGGCTGCGGCCCCGTTTTTATTTGCTCAAGACTGACAATCGAACGGGACCTTATCCCGAGGGCGACGTGCGGCATCCCATCATCCGGATCACGCCCCCTTGCGTGCGGGGATCAGCAGAACCGGCCCGGATGAACGCCTGACCGTCTGTTCCGCCACGCTGCCGAGCATCAGCTGCTGGAAGCCGCGGCGGCCATGGGTGCCCATCACCACCAGGTCCGCGCGCCAACGCGCGGTTTCTTTGACAAGGGTCTCTGCAACCTGCTGCATCGGGGTTTCGGTTTCGATCAGCACGGCTTCTGCCTCGAACCCGGCCGCCTTGGCGGCATCGCGCGCTGCAGCGATTGTGTTTTCCCCCACCCCACGCCGTGCCGCACTCATCGCCTCAGTATCGATCGCCACCTCCGGGCCGATCGGCAGCCAGCTCATGTCCAGCACATGAACCATGCGCACGCTGGCCGACAGCTTTTTGGCCAGCTCAATCGCCTGTTGCAACGCATGCCGGGACGTCTCGCTGTCGTCCACCGCCACCAGAATCTTCGAGTACATGATGGAGCTCCTTTTCAAGTGATTAATGCGCGCAGCGCATCGACAAAGCGCCGGTTGTCTTCCGGCAGCGCCGTGGTGATGCGCATGAAGCCCGGGCCGAGCGCCGGATCGTTCAGGGGCTTGATCAGAATATCGCGGCTGCGCAACTGCTCGGCGATCTCCGCCGCGTTGTGCGGCGCCAGGTCGGCGAGGAAAAAATAGGTGTGGGTCGGAAAGGTGCGAATGCCCAATGCGCGCAGTTCCGCCGCGAGCGCCACGGTCCAGTCATGCAGCTGCGTAGCACGGGCATGGATCTGGTCTTCGTGCTGCAGCGTGGCAATCGCCGCCGCCTGGCTGGGGCGGGCGAGCGGATAGGCGTCGTTGTGGCCGTTCAGATCGTCGGCGATGGCTTCCGGAAAGATGCCGTAGCCGATGCGAAAGCCCGCCAGGCTGTGCGCCTTCGACAGCGTGCGGGTCACCAGCAGGTTGGGATGCTCCGGCACGAGATGCGCCACCGACTGACCCGCCAGGCCGATGAAGGCCTCGTCGACCAGGAAGCGCGTCTGCGGATGACGGCGCAGCAGGTCCGGCAGCGGTGCCATGTCGAAAATGCCGCCGTTGGGATTGTTGGGGTTGACGATGACCACCAGCGTGGTGCCCTGCGGAATCACCAGTTCGCCCAGGTCGAAGGCAAAGTCCTTGTCTGGTGGCAGCCGCGTTTCCGTATAGCGCTGCGCGATCTCGGGAAACAGCACGTAGGTCGGCGTCAGCAAATGGACCTGCTGGCCGAAGCGGTCGAACAACTGGCGCAGGATCAGTTCCGATCCGGCGTTGATGTGAACGAGCCGCTCTGCCACACCGAGCTGCTCGCTGAGCATCTGGCGCAGCGGCGCCGAATAGGGTTCGGTGTAGTAGTTGCTGTACGCCGCTTCGGCCTGAGCGGCCGCGATCGCCTCGTCGATCGGCGGCAGCGGGTTCTCGCACAGCAAGAGCTTGATGCCATGAAAGCTGCCGCCGCCTTTTTCGGAAATGATGCTCATCCCTCTCCCTTTTTACCCATGTCGTGCCTACGCTTATTCAGCGTAGCTCACACAAAAGCAAAACGGGGCAGCGGCCCCGTTTGATGGATGATCCAGCCGGAAGCCGAACGCCCTATGCTTTCCTGACAAATTCCGATTTCAGCTGCATGGCACCGATGCCATCGATCTTGCAGTCGATGTCATGATCGCCTTCGACGAGGCGGATATTCTTGACCTTGGTCCCTACCTTGACGACCAGCGACGCGCCCTTCACCTTCAGGTCCTTGATCACCGTGACCGTGTCGCCGTCCTGCAGCACATTGCCGTTGGAGTCGCGCACGAGCCGTGCTTCCTCCGCACTCGCTGCCGCATCCTTGGACCATTCGTGCGCACATTCCGGGCACACATACATCGCACCGTCTTCATACGCGTATTCCGAACCGCACTGGGGGCATTTGGGCAAACCGCTCATGCTGCATCCCGTTTCACGCTTGCGGTGCTGTCTTTAGCTTCCATTCTCTTTTTTCTTCACCTTTCCAAAAAATCACGCTTCGACCTGTCGATTCAATCGTCAATCCTTCACGATTTTTTATCCGCATCCGGTGCTTCACCCCAGATGTCGTAAGGACCCTTGGGCCTGGGAACAAGCGTCAGCAACAGCGACAAATCGGAATACACGTCTGCCGGAAAACCATGGCGGCCGCCCCGGGTGTCCACCAGCAAATCCTGCAGTTGCTCAAAGCACGTGGGCGTTCCCCAGACAGCCAGAATCTCCGGCACCAGGCGAGGAAACTGTTCTTCAAGCGGACTCATATCTGACATGGCTTGTCTCCCTTCACGATCGTGTCTGTCAAATAGCGGCACGGGTTGATAGAAGTGAAGGGTACACCCCTGCCGCTTACCCTCGCTCGTACACCACAAAGTCAAACCTCAGCGCATCGCCCTTCTCGCCTGTGTGCGGCTGGCGCGAGACTTCCCTGAATGCGCTGCGGTCGTAGTCCGGGAACCAGGCATCCCCATCGGCTTCGATGTCGACTTCGGTCAGATACAGGCGGTCGGCCAGCGGGATGGCCTGGGCGTAGAGCTCGGCGCCGCCGATGAAGAAGACTTCGTCGACGTCTGCACACAGGGCAATTGCCGCGGGAATCGAATCAGCGACGAGGCAGCCGTCCGGCTTGTAATGGGCGTTGCGGGTGATGACGATGTTGGTGCGTCCGGGCAGCGGGCGGCCAAGCGATTCGAAGGTCTTGCGTCCCATGAGGATGGGGTGGTTGAGGGTGAGCGCCTTGAAGTGGGCAAGGTCTTCCGGCAGCCGCCATGGCAGGCGGTTTTCGATGCCGATGATGCGGTTTTTGGCGAGCGCGGCGATGACGCTGATGCGGGGTCTGTTCGCCGTGCTCATACCGCCACCGGCGCCTTGATTGCCGGGTGCGGGTCGTAGCCGCTCAAGGTGAAGTCCTCGAAGCGGAACCCGAAAATGTCTTTCACGTCCGGGTTCAAAGTCATGGTCGGCAGCGGGCGCGGCTCGCGGGAGAGCTGCTCCCGCGTCTGGTCGAGGTGGTTCAGATACAGGTGCGCATCGCCCAGGGTGTGAACGAAGTCGCCGGGCTTGAGGCCCGTCACCTGCGCCATCATCAGCGTCAGCAGGGCATAGCTTGCGATGTTGAACGGCACACCGAGGAAGATATCGGCGCTGCGCTGGTAGAGCTGGCAGGAGAGCTTGCCGTCGGCGACGTAGAACTGGAAGAAGGCGTGGCACGGCGCCAGCGCCATCTTGTCCAGATCCGCCACGTTCCAGGCCGAGACGATGATGCGGCGCGAATCGGGATTGGTCTTGAGCGTCTTCACCACTTCGCTGATCTGGTCGATGGTGCCGCCGTCGGGCTTCGGCCAGCTGCGCCACTGGTGGCCGTAGACCGGGCCAAGGTTGCCGTTCTCATCGGCCCATTCGTCCCAGATCGAGACGCCGTTTTCCTTCAGGTATTTGATGTTGGTGTCGCCCTGCAAGAACCAAAGCAGTTCGTGGATGATCGAGCGCAGATGGCATTTCTTGGTGGTGACGAGCGGAAAGCCTTCGGCGAGGTTGTAGCGCATCTGCCAGCCGAATACCGACAGCGTGCCGGTTCCGGTGCGGTCGTCTTTTCGGGTGCCGTGCTCGAGCACGTGGCGCATCAGGTCGAGATAGGGTTTCATGGTGAGGTGGTTTCGGGTTTTTCGGGTGCGGCCTGGACCGCCTGATTATCGTTGGATGCGGTCGTTTCGCTCAGCGCGCCTTCGAAAAATCCGCCCAGGCGGGTGGCCGGCGCCTGGCCGTAGAGATTCCAGAAGGCCAGCTCGAAATCGGCATCGGCCTGTACCGCCAGGACCAGTTCGCGGAAACGCGCTTCGTCCTGCGCACGCAGCCAGCCGACCAGCAACATGGACTGACGGTAGAACTCGTGGATGCTGAGTCCGGATGCGTCCGCACGGTGGCGTTTGTCGGGCGTGTCGTGTGCGCCGAGATTGACCCGCCGGCCGGCACGGATGGCCGCGTAGGCCTGGGCATCGGTCGCGTATTCGGCGCCGCCGCCATCGGCCGTCAGCGAGGCCCAGCCTTCATGGAACCAGACCGGCAGGGTGCTGTGATAGTGGCCGATGCGCTGGCCCAGATGCAGGTGCGCGAGTTCGTGCGTCAGCAGGACGGGCAGGCGACGCTTTTCGCGGCCGTCGAGATTGGGCGACAAGATGAGGCGGTTGTCGGGGATGACCGCGGCCGACAGTTTCGGCGTCAGCACATAACGCCTGAAACAGGCCTCGCTGCCGCACACGTGAACGCGCGGCGGGCGGACGAAGGGCAGGTAATGCGCCGCCTCGACCTGTGCGATGGCATCCGGCAGTGCCTCAGCAACGCGCGCGCCGTAGGCTTCAAACCCCGGCTCGACCCACACCCGCGTGTCGCTTGCCAGGGGAACAAAGTTTTCAAGCGGCTTCAGCGCGCGCGGGTGGCTCACGGTCAGCGCACAGCCCTGCAGCGTTGCCAGCACGGCGACAAGCGCCCACAGCTTCATGCGACGAGCACCTGCCACTGGCCGTCGACCAGCCCTTCCAGCGGCGGGTACTGCTTCTTGTAGGCCATCTTGCGGCTTTCGGCGATCCAGTAGCCGAGGTAGAGATAAGGCAGTTCCAGCCGCTTCGCCAGTTCGATCTGCCACAGCACGCCGTAGACGCCGAGGCTGTCCTTGTCGCGTGCGGGATCGAAGAATGTATACACGGCGGAAATCCCGTCATCGACCTGGTCGATGACCGAGATCATCACGATTTCATTGCCGTCGCGGAATTCGACCAGCACGCTGTCGACGTTGGACGACAACAAAAACTGGGTGTACTGGTCGGGACCGTCGCGGTCCATGCCGCCACCGGCATGACGGCTGCCGAGGTAGCTTCGATACAGCTCGTAATGCGATTCCTTGAAATCCAGCGGCAGAAAACGCGCGGTCAAATGCTGGTTGCGCTTGAGGCAGCGGCGCTGGGTGCGGTTCGGGACGAAGCGGGCGGCTTCGACCCGCACCGGCACGCAGGCGTGGCATTGCTCGCAGTGCGGACGATAGGTGAACTGGCCGCTGCGGCGAAACCCGATGCGAATCAGCGCACTGTAGGCATCGCCATCGATCAGATGGGTGGGGGTGGCGACCTGCGAACGCGCCTGCTGACCCGGCAGGTAGCTGCAGTCGTAATGCGCGGTCAGATAAAACTGGATACGCTGGAAAGGAGGTTCAGTCGGGTGCATTGATCAGAGGTCAAACGTCCAGGGGCCGGGCCGATGTGGCAATTTTACCAATTCCGTCAGTCTTTCCTTGAATGCGGTACGCGGCAGGGTTCGCGCACCCAGGCTGGCGAGGTGTGCGGTCTCCATCTGACAGTCGATCAGGCCGAACCCCCACTGCTGCAACTGCCGCGCCAGCCGCACCAGCGCCACCTTGGAGGCGTCGGGTTCGCGGCTGAACATCGACTCGCCATAGAACATGCGGCCAATCGCCACGCCGTAGAGTCCACCGACCAGTTTGCCCTCCCTCCAGGTTTCGACCGAATGGGCGTAGCCCGCATCGAGCAGGCGCGTGTAGGCCGCAACCATGGCGGGGGAAATCCAGGTGCCGCCCGCATCCGCTCGCGGCTCGGCGCAGGCACGCATGACGTCGACAAACGCGGTGTCGACGCGCACATCGAAGCCGGCGTTGCGGATGCGCTTGGCGAGCGAACGGGTGACGCGGATTTCGCCCGGCACCAGCACCATGCGCGGGTCGGGACTCCACCACAGGATGGGTTCGCCTGGATTGAACCAGGGAAAGATGCCGTGGCGATAGGCATCCAGCAGACATTCGAGCGACAGATCACCTCCCATCGCCAGCAGGCCATTGGGGTCGGCAAGTGCCTTTTCGACCGGGGGAAAGAAAGAGGCGTTATGCGCGTGCTCATTCATGCCTGAATGGTAGCGGATTGGCCAGCTTGCATCCGGCAGCCGGGTCATATTATGATAAGCACATCTTCAATACTGCTATTGAACAATCGACACGGTCATCGGGAAGCGCAGGGCTTTACGTGTCTCGCTTCGTATAATGCCGTTTTGCGGTTTGGCGCCGGGTGAACCCCATCGTGACGCAATTCAAGCCGGGACATTGCAGTAGGAAGAATGCTTTTATCCAATACGACGTCAACACCATCCGCATCGACGCTTAAGCCACAAGTAGCGGCGTCAGGCTTGCCGGACCGGCCATCCATCCCATGGTCCGGGTTGGCGGTCGCGGATCTTGCGGAAAAGCTGTACCTGACGCCGGCGGTGTGTCCGACCTCTCTCCCGGGCTTGCCGACAGGTGCCTTTTTGCGGGGCGATTCGTGAGCAACTCTCCTGGGCTCACGGACGTCCCGTCTTTTTCTGGCTGCTTTCATTGCGGCCTGCCGGTGCCGGACGGCGCTCACTACCCCATCCAGTTCGAAAACCAGACCAAACAGGCCTGCTGCCGCGGCTGCCAGGCGGTGGCGCAGACCATCATCGACAGCGGCCAGGGCGCCTACTACACCCACCGCACCGCGCTGCCCGCCACGCCCCAGCAGGCCGAGGCCGAGCTGGCGCAGCTGGGCCTGTACGACCTGCCGGAAATCCAGGAAAGCTTCGTGCGGGTGGAAGCGGAAAACATCCGCGAAGCCGCGCTGATCCTGGAAAACATCGTCTGCGCCGCATGCATCTGGCTCAACGAGCGCCACATCGCCGGGCTGCCCGGCGTGCTGTCGGTCGAGATCAACTACGCCACGCGACGTGCGCGGGTGCGCTGGGACAACAGCCGCATCCAGCTGTCGGCGATCCTGAAAGCCGTGTCCGACATCGGCTACATCGCCCACCCGTTCGACCCCGGCCGCTCCGACGACATCCACCGGCGCGAGCGCAACACCGCGATCAAGCGGCTGGCCATCGCCGGACTCGGCATGATGCAGGTGATGATGTACGCACTGCCGACCTACACCGCGACCGACATGACCGACGAGATCCGGCTGCTGATGAGCTGGGCTAGCCTGATTCTCACGATTCCGGTGGTGGGCTATTCGGCGTGGCCGTTCTTCATCGGCGCCTGGCGCGACGTCAAGCGCCGCATGCTGGGGATGGATGTGCCGGTGGCGCTGGGCGTGGGCACCGCCTTCATCGCCAGCGTCTACAGCACCTTTTCCGGACACGGCGAGGTGTATTACGACTCGGTCACCATGTTCGTTTTCCTGCTCCTAACCGGGCGCTTCCTCGAAATGAACGCGCGACGCAGAGCCGGCGCCGCGGTCGAGGAACTGGTCAAGCTCATCCCCGCCGCCACCACGCGGCTGCCCAACTGGCCGGCGCGCGACGAGGAGCAGGTACCGGTGGCGCGCCTCGCGGTGGGTGACCACGTGCTGGTGCGCCCGGGCGAGACGCTGCCCGCCGACGGCGAGGTGGTCGAGGGCGACAGCGCCGTGAGCGAGGCGATGCTCACCGGCGAATCGCTGCCGGTCTCGAAGAGCGTGCATGCCAAAGTGGTCGGCGGCAGCCTCAATCAGGCGAGCCCCCTGGTGGTGCGCGTCGACAAGCTCGGCGCCGACACGCGGCTGGCCTCCATCGTGCGTCTGCTCGACCGCGCGCAAAGCGAGAAGCCGCGCATCGGCCAACTGGCCGACCGCGCCGCCGCCTGGTTCGTCGGCCTGCTGCTGGTGATCACGTTTTTCGTCGGCCTGGCGTGGTATCTCATCGATCCGTCACGCACCCTGTGGATCGTGGTGTCGATCCTGGTCGTCACTTGCCCCTGCGCGCTCGGGCTCGCCACCCCCGCCGCGCTGACCACCGCCACCGGGCGGCTGACAAGATTGGGCCTCTTGACCACGCGCGGCCACGCGCTGGAGACCCTGGCGCGCGCGACCGACCTGGTGTTCGACAAGACCGGCACGCTCACCCACGGCCGCCTGTCCGTGCGCCGCGTGGTTCCGCTGGGCGGGCGCAGTGTCGAAGAAGTCAGCCGGATCGCCGCCGCGCTGGAAGCGGGATCCGAGCATCCCATCGCGCGCGCCCTGCGCGAAACCGGATCGGCAAGCCTCACCGCCAGCGATGTCCGCAACACCCCGGGACGTGGCGTCGAAGGTTCGATCGACGGCCAGATCTATCGCCTGGGTTCACCGCGCTACGCTGCCGCCGGCCAGACCCCGCCGGAATCCGATGGCGGCGAGCGCCCGGAAAGTGCGCACGCGAGCTGGGTGGCGCTGGCACAAGGCAACGAAACCCTCGCCTGGTTCGCGCTGGCCGACACGATTCGCGCGGATGCCCCCGCTGCACTGGCCGCGCTGCAGGAACTGGGCGTGCGCTTGCACCTGCTGTCGGGCGACGCCGAGCCTGCGGTGAAGGCAGTGGCGCAGCAACTCGGCATCGACGAATGGCACGCCGGCGCACTACCGGAAGACAAGCTCGCCTACGTCAAGGCGCTGCAGCAGCAAGGCCGCATCGTCGCCATGGTGGGCGACGGCATCAACGACGCCCCGGTGCTGGCCGGCGCGCAGGTGTCGATCGCCATGGGCGAAGGTGCCGACGTCGCGCAGGCCGCCGCCGACATGGTGATGCTCGGCAGTCGCCTGGCCACCCTGGCCGAAGGCGTCGCGCTCGCCCGCAAGACGCAGCGCATCATTCGCCAGAACCTCGGCTGGGCGCTCGGCTACAACCTCATCGCCATCCCCGCCGCCGCGCTGGGCTACGTCACGCCGTGGATCGCCGGCATCGGCATGTCGGCGAGTTCGCTGCTGGTGGTGCTGAATGCGCTGCGGCTCTCCGATTTCAAACAGAACGCCGACACCGCCGCAGCTGTTGCGCGTCCGGCGCTCGCCACGAGCCGCTAGCCATGGACATCCTGATCCTGCTCATCCCCCTCAGCCTCGTCATCGTCGGCGTCATCGCCTGGATCATGCTGTGGGCGGCCAAGAGCGGGCAGTTCGACGACCTCGAAGGCCCCGGGCACAGCGTCATCATGGACGACGACACTCCACCCAAGCCGGACGACACGGCCAAGCCCTGAAGCCGGATCGCGTATGCTGTGAAGCGTTTCGAAACCCCACCCGCAACCCATGAACGCGCCCCTGCTCTGGTATTTCGCCGACCCGATGTGTTCGTGGTGCTGGGGCTTTTCGCCGGTGATCGAAACCCTGCGCGACACCTACCGCGACCGCATGAAGATCGCGCTGGTGCTGGGCGGCCTGCGGCACGAAACCGCGCCGATGTCGGACGCCGGGCGGGAAGAAACACTCCATCACTGGCACCAGGTGCACGCCCGCACCGGCCAGCCCTTCCGTTTCGAGAAGGCGCTGCCGCAAGGCTTCGTGTACGACACCGAACCCGCCTGCCGCGCGGTGGTGACGGTGGGCGGCATCGATCCCGCGCGGATCTTTCCGCTGTTCAAGGCGATCCAGCATGCGTTCTATGCCGAGGCGCGCGACGTCACGCAAGCCGGCGTGCTGGCCGATCTGGCGGCAGAGCTCGGCGTCGACAGGGATGCATTTCTGCGGGCATTCGACAGCGACACCGCCCGCGCCAAAACCCAGGCGCATTTCAAGCACGCGCGTCAGGCCGGCGTGCGCGGCTTTCCCGCGCTGATCCTGCAGCAGGGCACGCAACTGCATCCGGTCTGCAACGGCTGCCAGCCGCTGGACACGGTGCGCGCGGCCATCGATGCGTGCCTGGCTGCATGATGCAACGCGTTCTCGTACTTCTTTCCATGCTGGGATGTCTGCCCACCGCAGGCGTTGCCGCCGATCCCCTGCCCCCGATGATCGACGCCCACGCGCACTACTCCGCACCCGATGCCGCCGCTTTTACGCCTGCCGCCATCCTGGCCACGCTCGATGCCGCCGGTGTGCGCCAACTGGTGGTAACGAGTTCGCCGCCGGATCTGACCCAAGCCCTCTATCGGCACGCACCCGATCGGGTGATTCCCCTGCTCGGGGTGTACGAATCGGATCGGCACAAGGGCAACTGGGTGCACGATGCGGACCTGCCGGCACGGGTAGCGGCGCAGCTGCAGCGTGGAAAGTGGGCCGGCCTCGGCGAACTACACCTGTTTGCGCACGACGCGCAGCAGCCGGTGTTTGCGCAACTGGTGCGGCTGGCGGCGGCGCGCGATCTGGTGCTGATGATTCACGGTGACGCCGAAGTGGTCGCGCAGGCGTTTTCCATCGCGCCCAGGGTGCGGGTGCTATGGGCGCATCTCGGCACGCAGCCGGAACCCGATGCGCTGGCTGCGATGCTGGAGCGTTTTCCGGGACTGTGGATCGACACGTCGGTGCGCGACGAGCGCATCGCGCCGGGCGGCATGCTGCTGCCCGAATGGCGCGCGCTGTTCGAGCGCCATCCGGGCCGCTTCGTGGTGGCGGTGGACACCTTCAGCGTCGACCGCTGGCAGCACTACGAAGCCGTGGTGACCCAAATCCGGGGCTGGGTCGATCCGTTGCCGCAGCCCTTGAAAGACAATCTGCTGCACGACAACGCGGCCCGCCTGTTCGATTCCTTTTTGCCGCCGCCCGCGCGCCGGTAGAATCCCCGCATCTCTTGCCTGGAGTTTTTCCGATGACCCGCCTGTTCCCCTTTTCCTCCTCGCTATTTTTCGGCGCGCTGATGCTGGGCATTTCTGGCTGCGGCGCCAGCGAACCCCCAAGCCAGAAAGTCTCCACCGCGCCCGTCGCCGGCCAGCAGGCCAACCCACGCGTGCTGATCGAAACCACCAAGGGCAACATCACGGTGGAAGTATTCCCCGCCCAGGCACCGCAGTCGGTGGGTAACTTCCTCAACTACGTGAAGACCGGGTTTTACGACGGCCTGGTGTTCCATCGCGTGATCCCCAGCTTCATGATCCAGACCGGCGGCATGACGGCTGACATGGTCGAAAAGCCCAAGAACGCGCCGATCCAGAACGAGGCCGACAACGGACTGAGAAACCTGCGCGGCACCCTGGCCATGGCGCGCACCAATGATCCGCATTCGGCATCCTCGCAATTCTTCATCAACGTGGCGAACAACGCCTTCCTCGACCATCGCGGAAAAACGCCCCAGGGCTGGGGCTATGCCGTGTTCGGGCAGGTGGTCGACGGCATGGATGTGGTCGACGCCATCGTCGCCGTGCCGCGCGGCAATCGCGGCCCGCACGGCGATGTGCCCATCGAGCCCATCGTGATGATGCGCGTGACGGTGCTGCCCGAGGCAGCCCAGCCCTGACACCCACCAGCAAACTGCTGCTGCTCGGGCTGGCAGCGCCGCTGGCCATCGCGCTCGGCCTGATGGCCGGCGCCTTGCCGGACGACCGCGAACTGGCGCAGCAGATCCTCACCGAGTTGCGTGGCCCGCGGGTCGCGGCGGCCTTCGCCTGCGGCGGCCTGCTGGCGCTGGCGGGCGCTCTGATGCAGACGCTGTTCCGTAATCCGCTCGCGGAACCCTACCTCCTCGGCGTCTCCGGCGGCGCCGGCCTGCTGGCGCTGCTGGGCATGGCGGCGGGGCTGGCGTGGCCGTGGGTGTCGGCGCTGGCATTTGCCGGCAGCCTTCTGGCGCTGGCGCTCGCCGCCGCGCTGGGCGGAAGGCTTCTGGCGCGCGACCACACGCCGCTCTTGCTCGCCGGCGTCATGCTGGCAGCCGGCTTCGGCGCACTGATCGCGCTGGTGCTCTCGGTGACGCCGGCCGAGCGCCTGCCCGGCATGCTGTTCTTCCTGATGGGTGACCTGGCCTGGACCAGCCAGCCCGCACTGCTGTGGGGCGCGCTGCTGCTGGCGGTGGCCGCCGCGCTGGGGCTATCGCGGCGGCTCGACGTGCTGCAGTTGTCGCCGCTGAAAGCCGCCTCGCTCGGCGTCGCCGTCGCCCCCACGCGCTGGTCCCTGTTTGCGCTGGCCGGCGCCTGCACCTCGCTGGTCGTCGCGCAGGCCGGCAGTATCGGCTTTGTCGGCCTGATGGTGCCGCATGCGCTTCGAAAGCTCGGATTTTCCAGTCATCGCGCCCTGCTCCCCGCCTGCGCGCTGGCCGGCGGCAGCCTGCTGGTGCTGGCCGATGCGCTGGCGCGCACGATGATCGCGCCGCGCGAACTCCCGGTGGGCGTGCTGACCGCCTTGCTCGGGGTACCGATGATGCTGTGGCTGCTGCGCAAGCCATGAGCTTGGTTGCGCATCAACTCAGCCTGACAGCCGGCACCCGTGCGCTGGTGGATGCGCTCGACCTCACGCTCGAATCCGGTGAAGTGCTCGGCATCCTCGGCGCCAATGGTGCCGGCAAATCGACGCTGCTGACGGTGCTGGCGGGGCTGGCTGCGCCCGCACAGGGCCACGTCACGCTCGACAGCCACGCCCTGGATGCGCTTCCGCCGCTCACCCGCGCGCAGCACATCGGCTTGCTGCCGCAGGGCGACGAAGGGGGATTTTTCGGCAACGTGGCCGATTTCGTCGCGCTCGGACGCTATCCCTTCGGCCATGCCCCCGGCGACCTGACGCCGCATCTGGCGACCTGGGAACTGACCGAATTCACCCGCCGCCCGCTTGACACGCTCTCCGGTGGGGAGCGCCAGCGCGCGCGGCTGGCGCAGCTGGCGGTGCAGGTGCCGCGCATCGCGCTGCTCGACGAGCCCCTGACCCACCTCGACCCCGCGCATCAGGCCCGTCTGCTGGCCTGGGCACGCAGCGAGGCCGACGCCGGTCACAGTGTGGTGCTGACCCTGCACGACCCCAACTGGGCCGCCTGCCACTGCGACCGCCTGCTGTTCCTGTACGGCGACGGGCGCTGGCAACTCGGCACCCCGGATGGGCTGCTCACCCCGGCCGCGCTCGAAGCCCTGTACGGTCCCGGCACGGCGGCGTTATGGCGGCAAGGTAGCAGGGGCCAGCCTGTATAATCGCGATCTGTTTCGCATACCTCCGCCTCGTGCACCCCATGATTCGTCGCATCATCGATAAAGTATTTGGCCGCAAGTCCCGCGCCTCCGGCGCACAGATCCTGCCGCAATCCAAACACGGCATCCGCCGTGACCAGCTCGACGATTGCGCGCTGA
This sequence comes from Thiobacillus sp., assembly GCA_011391285.1. Next base: position 92,294 of record JAABQU010000111.1, on the reverse strand, counting down.
AAACCTGCGAAACGCTGGCGCAGGCCGGATACAAGGCCTATGTCGTCGGCGGCGCGGTGCGCGACCTGTTGCTGGCCAAGACCCCGAAGGATTTCGACGTCGCGACCGATGCCACCCCGGAAGAAGTGCGGCGGCTGTTCCGCCGTTCACGCATCATCGGCCGGCGCTTCCAGATCGTGCACGTGATGTGCGGCCGGGTGACCATCGAAGTCACCACCTTCCGCGCCAACGGCCAGAAGGAGGCCGATGAGGAAGACGAGCGGCCGACCGACGAACACGGCCGGCTGCTGACCGACAACGTGTTCGGCAACATGGCGGACGACGCCGCGCGCCGCGACTTCACCATCAATGCGCTGTACTACGACCCGCTGCGCGAGGAAGTGCACGACTACTTCGGCGGCGTGGCGGACTGCAAGAAGCGCGTGCTGCGCATGATCGGCGATCCCGAAACGCGCTTCCGCGAAGACCCGGTGCGCATGCTGCGCGCCGCGCGCTTTGCCGCCAAGCTCGATTTCCACATCGACCCCGACACCCGCCGGCCGGTCGCCACGCTGGCGCCGCTTTTGTCCAACATCCCGCGCGCGCGCATCTTCGACGAGGCGCTGAAGCTCCTGATGTCAGGCCACGCCCTGCGCGGCGTGCACCAGTTGCGCGCCGAGGGCCTGCACCACGGCATGCTGCCGCTGCTGGACACGATCCTCGACGACACCACCGGCGAGCGCTTCATCACCGCCGCGCTGAAAACCACCGACGCGCGCATCGCGCAGGACAAGCCGGCCTCGCCGGCCTTCCTGTTCGGCACCCTGTTGTGGCCACAGGTGCTGCAGCGCTGGCGCGCACTCGAGGCAGCCGGCGAGAAGCCGCAGCCCGCCCTGTTCCTGGCGATGGACGAAGTGCTCGACGCGCAGCGCGGCCAGCTCGCCATCCCGCGCCGCTACGACGGCATGATCAAGGAAATCTGGGCACTGCAGCCGCGCTTCGAGCAGCGCGGCGGGCAGCGCCCGTACCGCCTGCTGGAGCATCCGCGCTTCCGTGCCGCCTACGACTTTTTGCTGCTGCGCGCCGAATCCGGCGAGGTCGCAGCCGAGCTCGGCGAGTGGTGGACGCGCTTCCAGGAAGTCGACGACGACGAACGCGCCGCCATGCTGCTGGCCGACAGCGCGCCCAAGCCGCGCCGCAAGCGCAAGCGCAAGAAGCCGGCGGACTCCGCCGGCGAGGCGCCGCCTGCATGAAAGTCGTCGCCACTATCGGGCTGGGGGCCAACCTCAACGACCCGGCAGCGCAGGTGGAATACGCGCTGGCCGAGCTCGACCGCCTGCCCGCCACCCGGCTGATCGCGCGCTCCAGCCTGTATGCCTCGGCACCGGTGGGCTACGTCGACCAGCCCGACTTCATCAATGCGGTGGCGCAGGTCGAAACCGAGCTGGCGCCGCGCGCGCTGCTCGCCGCGCTGCTCGACATCGAACACCGCCACGGCCGCGAGCGCAGCTTTCGCAACGCGCCGCGCACGCTTGATCTCGACCTCCTGCTGTACGACGGCGCGCACTTCCACGAGGACGGCCTGACCCTGCCGCATCCGCGCATGTGCGAGCGCGGCTTCGTGCTGCTGCCGCTGCTGGAAATCGCGCCCGATACGACGATCCCCGGCCGCGGCCGGGCCGCCGACTGGCTCGCCGGCTGCATGGATCAAAACGTGACCGCCCTCCCACCCCCCGCTGCCGCCGTCAACGCATGACGCTCTCCCGTTACCGTTACGTCGTGGTCGAAGGCCCGATCGGCGCCGGCAAGACCAGCCTCACCCACAAGCTGGCGGAGCGCCTCGATGCCGACACCCTGCTGGAAAACGCCAGCGACAACCCCTTCCTGCCGCGCTTCTACCAGGAACCGAAACGCTACGCGCTGCCGACGCAGCTGCACTTCCTGTTCGATCGCGCCCGCCAGTTGCGCGACCTGGCACAGGGCGACCTGTTCCGCGCCGGCACGGTTTCGGATTTCCTGATCGACAAGGACATGCTGTTCGCGCGCATGAACCTGGACGACGACGAATTCGAGCTGTACCAGAAGGTGTATGCCGACCTTGCGCCGCAGGCGCCGACGCCCGATCTGGTGATCTACCTGCAGGCACCGATCGATGCGCTGCAGGAGCGGGTCAAACGCCGCGGCATCGATTTCGAGCGCAGCATGGATGCGAACTACCTGCAGCGTCTGGCAAACAGCTACAGCGAGTTTTTCCACCGCTACGACGCCGCGCCGCTGCTCATCGTCAACACCGGCAACCTCAATTTCGCCGAGAGCGAAGACGATTTCGAACTGCTGGTCGAACGCGTGAGCAAGATGCGCGGCCCGCGCGAGTTCTTCAGCCGGGCGGTGTGATATGAGCGTCACCCTGTCCACCCTCAAGGCGATGCGCGAACGCGGCGAGAGGATCGCCGTGCTGACCTGCTACGACGCCAGCTTCGCGCGCGTGCTCGACGCAGCAGGCGTCGACGTGCTGCTGGTCGGCGATTCGCTCGGCATGGTGGTACAGGGCCACGCCTCGACCCTGCCGGTGAAGCTGGCCGAAATGAGCTACCACACGCGCTGCGTCGCAGCCGGCACCGAACGCGCTTTCATCGTCGCCGACCTGCCCTTCGGCAGCTACCAACCCTCGCCCGAGCGCGCGTTCGCCGCCGCCGCGCGGCTGATGGCGGCCGGCGCGCACATGGTCAAGCTGGAAGGCGGCGCAGTGATGGTCGAGACCGTGGCCTTCCTCACCCATCGCGGCATCCCGGTGTGCGCGCATGTGGGCCTGTTGCCGCAGTCGGTGAATCAGCTCGGCGGTTACAAGGTGCAGGGGCGCGAGGACGCCGCCGCCGCTCAACTGGTCGCCGATGCGCGCGCGCTGGAAGCCGCCGGCGCCGGATTGATCGTGCTGGAAATGGTGCCGGCCACACTCGCGAAGGCGGTCACCGGGGCGCTCGCCATCCCCACCATCGGCATCGGCGCCGGCGCCGATTGTTCCGGCCAGGTGCTGGTGCTGTACGACATGCTGGGCCTGTACCCGCGCGCGCCGAAATTCTCGAAAAACTTCCTGGCCGGGAACGACGGCATCGAGGCGGCCGCGCGCGCCTACGTGGACGCCGTCAAATCGGGCGCCTTCCCGGCCGCCGAACACGCCTTCTGATGCAGGTCCTGCATACCGCCACCGAACTGCGTGCCGCGCTCGCCGGCGAAACCCGCACCGCATTCGTGCCAACCATGGGGAACTTGCACGCGGGCCATATCTCGCTGGTCGAACAGGCCAGGCAATACGGCCAGCCGGTGATCGCGAGCATCTTCGTCAACCCGCTGCAGTTCGGCGCCGGCGAGGATTTCGAGCGCTATCCGCGCACGCTGGCCGCCGACTGCGAGAAGCTCGCCGCCGGCGGCTGCGATTTCGTTTTCGCACCCGACGTCGCCGAACTCTATCCGGTGCCGCAGACCTTTAGCGTGCAACCGCCCGACAGTCTGGCGAATGATCTGTGCGGTGCGTTCCGCCCCGGCCACTTCAGCGGCGTCGCCACCGTGGTGCTGAAACTCTTCAACCTGGTCCAGCCGCGCGTGGCCGTGTTCGGCAAGAAGGATTTCCAGCAACTGCGGGTCATCCAGGAATTGGTGAAGCAGTTCAACCTGCCGATCGACATCGTGGCGGGCGACACCCTGCGCGATCCAGACGGCCTGGCAATGAGTTCGAGAAACGCCTACCTCGGCACGTCGGAACGCATCCAGGCGCCGCTGTTGCAGCACGAGCTCTCTGCCATCGTCGCGGCCGTGCAAGCGGGCGAACGGGACTTCAAAGCCCTCGCCGCCAACGCCGCTCGCCGCCTGAAAATGGCAGGCTGGCGCGTCGATTATGTCGAACTGCGCGATGCCACGACCCTGCAGCCGCCCACCCCGGACAGCACCCGCCTGGTGGTACTGGGCGCAGCCTGGCTGGGCAACACCCGGCTGATCGACAACCTCGATTTTGCCCGTCCGTCCGAGTAAATAGCGTTCGTCGCACAGTCGCCATGAACACCGTTCGCCCCTACCAGAGACTTCTCGGGGTTCTCCTGTTTCTGGTCCTGCTGCTGGCGATCTTCGAGCTGTCCGGCCTGCGTAGCCATTTCAATCTGGCCTATCTGCATCAGATACTGGTCGACAACCCGATAACCGGTCTGGTCGTTTTTATCCTGATTTTTGCCCTGGGCAATCTGGTGCAGATACCGGGCTGGATTTTTCTGGCCGCGGCGGTGCTGGCGCTGGGGAAAACCTGGGGCGGAATGGCCACCTATGTCGCAGCCATTATTTCGTGCACCGTCACTTTTTTTTCCATCCGACTCATCGGTGGCGATTCGCTCCGCAGTCTGAAGGGCAAACTAGCGACGCGCCTCTTGAGCCAGCTCGACGCCCATCCGGTCAGAAACATCATGCTGTTGAGAATGCTGTTCCAGACAGTCCCGCCACTCAATTACGCCCTCGCCATGTCGGGCGTCCGCTATCGCCATTACCTCATCGGCACACTTCTCGGCCTGCCCCTGCCGATCATGGCGTACTGCGTATTCTTCGATTACCTGTCCGTTCAATTGCACCTGCATTGATCGCCCGGCAACGTCTGCTCAAGGCCTGACGGCCCTTATTGAAGATCGGGTCATTTTGGTATAATGGATGTCCATTTTTTGTGAGGGCACCGTCATGCAAAGAACGATGCTCAAGTCCAAGCTGCACCGGGCGACCGTCACGCACTCCGAGCTGCACTACGAAGGCTCGTGCGCCATCGACGAAACCCTGCTGGACGCGGCCAACATCCACGAGTACGAGCAGATCCAGATCTACAACGTCACCAATGGTGAGCGCTTCACAACGTACGCCATCCGCGCGACGCGTGATTCCGGCATCATCTCGGTGAACGGTGCCGCCGCGCACAAGGCGAATCCGGGTGACCTGGTCATCATCGCCACCTATGCGGTCTACAACGAGCTGGAACTGGCGCGCTACGAGCCGGAACTGGTCTACGTGGACGCGGACAACCGCATCATGGACACCCGCCACGCGATTCCGGTGCAAGCGGCCTAGAATTCAGTATTTACCTAAAACAAAAAGGCCGGGGAAACCCGGCCTTTTTGTTTCTGCGCGCCCGGCGGGCGAGCGCGCTTATTTCAGCTTCCAGATATCGGCGTTGTATTCCTGCATGGTGCGATCGGTCGAAAAGAAGCCGCTCGACGCCGTGTTGAGGATGCTCATGCGGGTCCAGCCGGCCTGGTCCTGCCAGGCCTGCGATACCCGTTCCTGGGCATCGACATAGCTGCGGAAGTCGGCCAGCACCATCCACGGGTCGTGCGGGCTCAGCAATGTGTCCAGGATCATGTCGAAGATGCCCGCCTCGCACAGGTTGAAGTGGCCCGATCTCAAGAGGTCGATGACCTCGCGCAGTTCGGGATCCTTTTCAACGAATGACATCGGTTGGTAATTCGGACGCAGCGCTTCGACTTCATCGGCATGCAGGCCGAACAGGAAAAAGTTTTCCTCGCCCACCGCTTCCAGGATTTCGATGTTGGCCCCGTCGTAGGTGCCGATGGTGATGGCGCCGTTCATCATGAATTTCATGTTGCCGGTGCCGGAGGCTTCCTTGCCTGCGGTCGAAATCTGCTCCGACAGGTCGGTTGCCGGCGCGATGATTTCCATGCTGGTCACCCGGTAGTTGGGCAGGAATGCGACCTTCAGGCGGCCATCGACGTCGGGGTCGCTGTTGACCACCTCGGCGACGCTGTTGATGAGCTTGATGATGCGCTTGGCCATGACGTAACCCGGCGCGGCCTTGCCGCCGATCAGCACGCAGCGGTCCGCCCAGCCATCCAGCCGACCACGGTTGATGCGGTTGTACAGGTGGATGACGTGCAGCACGTTGAGCAGTTGCCGCTTGTATTCGTGGATGCGCTTGACCTGCACGTCGAACAGGGCGTCCGGGTTGAACGCGACCCCGCACTCGTCCTTGACCAGCGCGGCAAGGCGTTCCTTGTTGGCACGCTTGACCGCGCGCCAGTCGGCATGGAATGCCGTGTTTTTCAGGTCGGCCAGCGGCTTCAGTTTCTCCAGTTGCGAGAGATCCGCCACCCAGCCATCGCCGATCTTGCTGCTGATGAGCGCGCTCATGCGGCGGTTGGCATGCGCCACCCAGCGCCGTGGGGTGACGCCGTTGGTCTTGTTGTTGAACTTGTCGGGCCACAGGTCGACAAAATCGCGGAACAGGCCTTCCTTCAGCAGCTTTGAATGCAGTGCGGCGACGCCGTTGACCGAGAAGCTGCCGACGATGGCGAGCCATGCCATGCGCACCTGCCGCACCCCACCCTCCTCGATGATCGACATGCGGCGCCGGCGGTCCATGTCACCCGGCCATTTCACCGCCACCTCGCGCAGGAAACGCGCATTGATTTCATAGATGATCTCCAGCGGGCGCGGCAGCAGGCGCTCGAACAGTGCCACCGACCAGCGTTCCAGCGCCTCTGGCAGCAGCGTGTGGTTGGTGTAGGCCATGCAGTGCGAGGTGATCGCCCAGGCCTCATCCCACTGCATGCCTTCCTGGTCGAGCAGCAGACGCATCAACTCGGCCACCGCGATGGTCGGGTGGGTGTCGTTCATCTGGAAGACGTTGTGCTCGGCAAATTTCGAAAGATCCGTGTTGCCTGCAGCACGCCACTGCCGCAGCGCATCCTGCAGGCTGGCCGACGCCAGAAAATACTGCTGGCGCAGGCGCAGTTCCTTGCCGTTTTCGCTGCTGTCGTTGGGATACAGCACCATCGAAATATGCTCGGCATGGTTTTTTGCCTGCACCGACTCGGTGTAGCTGCCGGCATTGAATTCGTCGAGGTCGAATTCGTCGGTGGCCGCGGACTTCCATAAACGCAGCGTGTTCACCGCGTGGTTGCGGTAACCCGAAATCGGCATGTCGAACGGGATCGCGAGCACGTCGCTGGTGTCCGCCCAGCGCGCACGATGGATGCCTTCCTTGTCGTGATAGTGCTCGGTATGGCCACCAAAGGGGACGCGGCAGGTGAATTCAGGCCGCTCGACCTCCCACGGATTGCCATCGCGCAGCCAGTGATCGGGGTCCTCGATCTGGTAACCGTTTTCGATATGCTGGCGGAACATGCCGTACTCGTAATGGATGCCGTAGCCCATCACCGGCAGGTTCAGGGTGGCACAGCTGTCCATGAAGCACGCGGCCAGCCGCCCCAGGCCGCCATTGCCCAGCCCGGCATCGGTTTCCTCCTCGGCCACGGCTTCCAGCGACTGCCCAAATCCGTTCAGCGCCTCGTGCGTCACCTCGTCTAGCCCCAGGTTGAGCACATGATTGGCCAGCGCACGCCCGATCAGGAATTCAAGCGACATGTAGTACCCACGCCGCTTGCCTGGCTGGTCGCGCGCCATGTAGGTATTCATCCAGTCCGACATCAGGCGGTCGCGCAGCGTCCAGGCCAGCGCCTGATAGGTATAGAGCGGCGGGCTGCCATGCAGGCGCCCCAGATGATAGAACTGGTAACGCTCGAAGTCGCGGGCGAGCGCCTCGCTGCTGCTCGGCAACGGCTTGAGGGCAACGCACCTGGGGGCTTGGGTTTGATCGTCTGGCATGGTGGCTCCCGCTGAAGTCTGGGTGAATGCTGATGTCATAGGGAATAGAGTTCAAGGTAGTGGCCGGCACTGTCCGACCAGTCGAATGACTGGCGCATGCCGGTCTGCTGCAGGCGCCGCCACTGCGTGGGCTGGCGATAGAGGTCGAGCGCGCGGTGGATGGCTTCCAGGAAGGCCGCCACGCCGGGCGTATCGAACACGAAACCGGTGGCGCTGCCGTCATCGAGCGTGGCGGTATTCGCATCGACCACGGTGTCGGCCAGTCCGCCGGTCTTGTATACGACGGGCGGCGTGCCGTAGCGCAGGCTGTACATCTGGTTCAACCCGCACGGCTCGAAGCGCGAAGGCATCAGGAACAGGTCCGCGCCGGCTTCGATCTGGTGCGCCAGCGGCTCGTCATAACCGATTTCCACAAACAGCCGGTCCGGATGCTGCTGCGCCAGGCGCGTCAGTTTCTGTTCGTACGTCGCCTGTCCGCTGCCCAGCAGGACGAAGCGTGCGTCAGTCTCGGCAAGCAGCACCGGCATCGCGGCCAACACCCAGTCGATCCCCTTCTGTTCGACCAGCCGTCCGACCAGCCCCAGCAACGGCGCCTGCATCGCCGCATCGTCGACCTGCGGCAGGAAACGCTGCAGCAGGGCCTGCTTGTTGCGGCGCTTGCCGGGCTGGATGCGGCCCATCGAAAAATGCGCAGGCAGATACGGGTCGATGGACGGATTCCAGATCGTGGTGTCGATTCCGTTGAGAATGCCGTGCAGCTTGTACTGCAGGGAAAGCAGCAGGCCATCGAGCCCGTAGCCGAATTCGGGGGTGCAGATTTCGGCGGCGTAGGTGGGGCTCACGGTGGTGACGGCGTCGGAATATATGATGCCCGCCTTCAGCATGGAAAAGCCGCCGTGGAATTCCACCCCTTCGGACGACCACCAGTGGGTGGGCAACTGCAGGCGCACGAAGTCGGTGTGCGAAAAATGGCCGCCATAGGCCAGGTTGTGAATGGTGAAAACGGTTTTAGGACGCAGCGGCTGGTCGGCCAGGAACGCGGCCACCAGCCCGCTCTGCCAGTCGTGCGCGTGCACCACCGCCGGCTGCCAGCCCAGATCCAGCGCGTCCTGCGCGATCAGTGCCGCCACCCGTGCGAACACCGCGAAGCGCTCGGCATTGTCCGGCCAGTCGTGGCCGCTGGCACTGACATAGGGATTGCCTGCGCGGTCGAACAGCGGCGGGCAGTCGACCACCCACAAGGGGAAGGCAAAGTCGGGATGGCGCGTTTCCAGGATGCGCGCGCTGACGATGCCTTCGGCGCCGCGCACGTCGAGCCAGCCGAGGATGCGCACCTGGTCGAGTTGGCGCAGCAGCGCGCGATAGCCCGGCAGCACCAGGCGGATGTCGGCCCCGCGCGCATGCAGCGCGTGCGGCAGGCTGTACAGCACATCGCCCAGCCCGCCGGTCTTCACCAGGGGATAGGCTTCGCTGGCCACGAACAGGACCTTCATTGCTCCGCGTTTCATTATTCTTGTCCGTCGTTTTCTTGTTCGATCAACTGCAGGGTTTGAGGAAGATGGCGCCCAGCGGCGGCAGCGTCACCTCCACGGAATACGGGTATCCCATCCACGGCAGGTTCTGCGGGCGCAGCGGCCGGCCGTTGCCGAGGTTGCTGCCGCCGTAATACATCGAGTCGGTGTTCAATACCTCGCACCACGCCGCCGCCGAGGGCACGCCGATACGATAGGCGGTGCGCGGCACCGGCGTGAAGTTGAACAGCGCCACCAGCGGCGACGATTCGTCCTGCCCCTGGCGCACGAAGCTCAGCACCGACTGATCGGCGTCATGGCAGTCGATCCAGCGGAATCCGCGCGGATCGAAGTCGAATTCATGCAGCGCCGCATCGTTTCGATACAGGTGGTTGAGATCGCGTAGCAGGCTGCGGATGCCGTCGTGGGCAGGGAAGCCGAGCAGCACCCAGTCGAGCTGGCCGGATTCCTTCCACTCGTTCCACTGGCCGAATTCGCTGCCCATGAACAGCAGCTTCTTGCCCGGATGCGCGTACTGCCACGCATAGAACAGGCGCAGGTTGGCGAAGCGCTGCCAGGTGTCGCCCGGCATCTTGTCGAGCAGGCTTTTCTTCAGGTGCACCACTTCGTCGTGCGACAGCGGCAGCACGAAATTTTCGGTCCACGCATACATCTGGCTGAAGGTCAGCTGGTTGTGCTGGTACTTGCGGTAGATCGGTTCCTTTTCGATGTAATCGAGGCTGTCGTTCATCCAGCCCATGTTCCACTTCATCGAAAAACCCAGCCCGCCCAGTTCGACCGGCCGCGACACCGCCGGCCACGCGGTCGATTCCTCGGCGATGGTGAGCACGCCGGGGAAACGGCCGTGCACCTCGGTGTTCATTTCGCGCAGGAAATGAATCGCCTCGATGTTCTCGCGCCCGCCATACTGGTTCGGCAGCCATTCGCCCGCCTTGCGCGAGTAGTCGAGGTAGAGCATGGAGGCGACGGCGTCGACGCGCAGGCCGTCGATGTGGAACTCGTCCAGCCAGTACAGGGCGTTGGCAACCAGGAAGTTGCGCACTTCGTTGCGGCCGAAATCGAAAATCAGCGTGCCCCAGTCCTGATGCTCGCCGCGGCGCGGGTCGGCGTGTTCGTACACCGGCTCGCCGGTGAAGCGCGCCAGCGCGAAATCATCCTTGGGGAAATGCGCCGGCACCCAGTCGAGCAGCACGCCGATATCGGCCTGGTGGCAGGCGTCGACGAAGGCGCGGAAATCGTCCGGCGAGCCGAAACGTGCGGTCGGCGCGTAATAGCCGGACACCTGATAGCCCCACGAGGCGTCGAGCGGATGCTCCGCCACCGGCATGAGTTCGATGTGGGTATAGCCGAGGTCCTGAACATAGGGAATCAGCTCGGAAACCAGCTCGCCCCAGGTATAAAAACTGCCGTCGGCATGGCGGCGCCAGGAACCGGGATGCAGCTCGTAGATGCTGACCGGGCGATGCTGCCAGTCGAAGCGGGCGCGCGCATCGATCCACGCGTTGTCCTGCCAGGCGTACACCGTGTCTTCGGGCACGCGGCTGGTGGTCTCGGGGCGCAGGAACATCTGCCGCGCATACGGATCGGTTTTTCTCGTCAGCTGGCCGTGCTGGCCGAGGATTTCATATTTGTAGGCGTGGCCGGCGTCGAGGCCGGGAATGAACAACTCCCACATGCCCGAGGTGCCGCGGCAGCGCATCGGGTGGCGGCGGCCGTCCCAATCGTTGAAGTCGCCGACCACGCTGACGCGCTGCACCGCCGGTGCCCACACGGCGAACAGACAACCGTCGACGCCGTCGATGGTTTTCAGGCGCGCGCCGAGCACTTTCCAGGCTTCGAAGTGGCGCCCCTCGCCGAGCAGATAGAGATCCATCTCGCCCAGTTGATGCGCGAAGCTGTAGGGGCTTTGCGAGGTATGCCACTCGCCTTTGCCCTTGTCCTGCCAGCGCATCACCGGATGGGGCTCGACCTTGTCGCCGGCTGGCAGGATCCGTTCGAAGCAGTCGGTTCCGGTCACCCGCGTCATGCGGCCGCCGGCCACTTCGACCGCCGCGGCCGCCGGCAGAAACTCACGGATCAGCGTGCTGCCGTCGGGCTGGACATGCACGCCCAGCACCTCGAACGGATCGTGATGCGTACCGGCCTGCACGCGCAGGATCGGTGGGCTGATTGCAGGCAGGCTGGCGCCAAGCGGGTCTTTAATGGGCGCAGTCATGGATGGGTTTGATTCTCGCATCGGTGGGCTTTCTGATTTTTCTCATGCAAACGGGATGCCAGGTCGGGCGGCACGGCCGCCCATTCGAAACGCCAGGCCCAGTTGCCGTTGTCCGTGCCCGGGGTGTTCATGCGTGCCTCGCTGCCCAGGCCCAACAGATCCTGCATCGGCAAAATCGCCAGCGCGGCACGGCTTTGCAGCACGGTATCGATCATCACGTCCGGCACCGCGTCAGGGTCCTGCTCATCGAGTTGCCGCATCACCTGCTGACGCACCTCAACGGGCAGCGCGCGCCACCAGCCCAGCGTGGTGTCGTTGTCGTGGGTGCCGGTGTAATAAACGGTATCGGGCTGCACATTCTCTGGCTTGTGCGGATTGTCGGCATGCTCGTCAAACGCGAATTGCAACACAGCCATGCCCGGCAAGCCAAACTGGTGGCGCAACGCGGTGACGTCGGGGGTGATGATGCCGAGGTCCTCGGCCACCAGGGGCAACTCGCCCATCTCGGATGCAATCGCCTGCAACAGCGCCGCGCCGGGCGCTTTCACCCACTCGCCATGGATGGCGGTCGGCTCGCTGGCGGGGATCACCCAGGCTGCCGCCAGCCCGCGGAAATGATCGATGCGCACGAGATCGAACCACTCGAAATGCGCGGCGAGCCGCGCACGCCACCAGGCGAAATTGTCGGCCTGCATCACCGCCCAGTTGTAGTGCGGGTTGCCCCAGCGCTGTCCGGTCTCGGAGAAATAATCCGGCGGCACCCCGCTCACCACCGTGGGATGCCCCTCGGCATCCAGCAGGAACAAATCGCGGTGCGCCCACACGTCGGCACTGTCCTGTGCGACAAAAATCGGCATGTCGCCGAACAGCTGGATGCCGCGCGCCTTCGCCTGCACGCGAATGCGCTGCCATTGAAGGGCCGCGCGAAACTGCTCGACCATCACCGCGTTCAGCTTGTCGGCATGGGCGACGTCGAATGCGGCTAGGGTCTGCGCGTCGCGGTCGCGCAGCGCAGGCGGCCAGTCGGTCCAGGAAGTGTTGCCCTGCTCCGCCTTGATCACGATGAAACGCGCAAAGTCCACCAGCCAGTGCGCCTGCTGGCGGCACCAGTCGGCGAAGCCTTGGAGATCGACCGGCGCAGCGGGAAACAGCCCGGGATTGACCGCGAAGGCTGACGCGCACTGATAGGGCGACAGGCCGCTAAGCGGCACACCCAGCGGCAGCATCTGCCACACGCTGAATCCTCCCGCCTGCAAAAAATCCAGCCAGCGCTCGGCGTCGGCCAGCGTGCCGGACGGCAGTGAGGTCGGATGCAGCAGCAGGCCGGCGCGATGGGTATCGAAATTCATCAAACGTTCCTGCGCATGGTGCCGGCGTTTTCCGCCAGGCCACCGCCGCTCGACAGCGGCACGTCGAGCAAGGCCGGCGGCGAAACGCCGAGCAGACGGTACAACTCGCGCAACTGGGTGCGATACAGTTGCTCGAAATCGCTGACGCTGCCCGACGGGTTGTAGTCGCCAAACCACCAGAACCAGTCAGACCCCTCGCACACGGCGAGCTGGCGGGTGGCCAGCGCCTGCTGGTCAGCGTTCAACCGGCCCGCGGCCATCACGCTGTCGTAGGCCTTCTTGACAGCGACGAGGTAGTCCCAGCCACGGTTCTTGTCTTCCGATCCGATCCAGGTCGAGAAGCTGCCGTAGACCCAGCTGCCGGCCGCCAGCCGCTTCATCGGCCTGGCGGGCGCGTGCGTGGCCTGCTCGGCAAAAGTGCTGACCGTGAGCGTGGGGTGGCTGGACAGCGTCTTATAGAGCGCATCCAGAAAATGGTAGCCGTTGTCGGGGTAATACTCCCAGGCGTTCTCGCCGTCGAGGATGACCGAGACCACATGGCGGTTGGCGTCCTTGCCGAAACAGCTGGCGATGTTTTCCAGGTGCTGGACGAAATCAGCCACCGCGTCGTCGGCGTGCCAGTCGCTGTATTTGAAGCCGATCAGGTCCGACAGGCCGTCGTCGCGAAAAAAGACCCGTGTCTTGAAGTCGCCGATGTGCGAGGGCGAAAACAGCGCACACTTGGCTTGCGTTTCCTCTTCCCTGCAGCCCGACTTGGCGCAGCTGTTGCGCCACACCCCCTCGCCCGAGGCGGTCCAGGCAAAGTCCATCTCGTCGAGCTGGGCCAGCGCATCCTCGCTCACCCCGCCTTCGGACAGCCAGACGCCGACCGGCTTCCTGCCGAAATAACGCTCGAACACCGCGACGCCATGCTGCAGGTGCCAGCGCGCGCGCGCCGCCCCGCCCGGATAGGTGGGGGCTTCGGGCACGGGAACGTCGGGCATGGCGTCGCGCAAGTTGGCGAAATCGTTCAGCAGCGGCACGATGGGATGGCCGTAGGGCGTCATCGACAACTCGACTTGCCCGCGATCGGCAAGCGCCCGGTAGCGCGGAATCAGCCCGGCCATGCAGTGCTGCATCAAATGCAGCAGTTCGTGGCGGTCGGCGGAGGAAAAGCCATTTTCCTGCGCCATCAACCGCTTCACCAGGGGCAGCTGGCGCAGCGAATTTCCCAGCCAGGCGAGGTGATACCAGGTCAGCAGATCGAGAAAATACTGCTCGGACAAATAGCCCAGATGAGACTGCATGTCAGCGCTGCCGGCTTCATCGACGGCGGTCATGCGAACCAGACGATGGAACGCGGGATACGGATGAATCATGCGCGGCGCATGGCAGCGTTGGGAATCCTGAATGATGCGCTGGCGGCTTGCCGCATCCGACGGGATGCGTTCGACCCCGGAAAGCAGGTTGAGCATGTGGTCCTGCGTGGGCTTGCCTTGCTTCAACAGCACGTCGAGCTGCTGCGCGTAATCATCCACCTGCTCCAGCAGCACCGGCGCGAAATTCACCACCGCGTGCATACCGGGATGCCGTTCCAGATGCGCGGCCATGTCGCTGTAGTCCTTGATGCCGTGCAGGTACACCCAGGGCAGGTGATACGCGCCCTTGAGGCCTTCGCGGTAATACGGCTGATGCATGTGCCAGCACAGCACCACGTTGAGCGATTTAGCCGTCATAGTCGTTTTTCAGCCTCGCGTACAGGTTCTGGCCGAGCATGGCCGGGGTCACCAGCACGATGCCCTCCTTGGTCACGTGAAAACGCTTGGCATCCTCGACCGGATCCTCGCCGATGATGGTGCCGTCCTCGATCACGCAGCCCTTGTCGATGATGGCGCGGCTGATGCGGCAATGGCTGCCGATGCTGACCTTGGGCAGGATCACGCTGTCCTTGATGAGGCTGTAGTTTTCCACCGTGGTGGCGAAGAACAGCACCGAGCGCTTGACCCGCGCACCCGACAGGATGCAGCCGCCGGCGATCAGGGAATCGATCGCCTCGCCGCGCCGGCCCTCGTCGTCGAGAATGAATTTGGCCGGCGGGTACTGCGGCTGGTAGGTCCAGATCGGCCAGTCGCGGTTGTACAGGTTGAGCTCGGGTTCCACCGAACACAGCTCCATATTGGTCTGCCAGTAGGAATACAGCGTGCCCACATCGCGCCAGTAGGCGGGTTCGCCGTCCTCCTTGCGGAAGGGGAAGGCGATGGCCCGCGATTTGCCGATATTGTCGGGGATGATGTCCTTGCCGAAATCGTGGCTGGACTTGGGATTACCCGCATCGTCGATCAGCGTCTTGTAGAGGAAGTCCTTGGAGAAAATATAAATCCCCATTGACACCAGTGCGATGCCGGGCTTGCCCGGGATGCAATCGGGATGCTTGGGTTTTTCGGTGAAGCGAGTGATGTTCATGTCCTCGTCGACCGACATCACGCCAAATCCAGTGGCCTCGGCCGCCGGCACCTCGATGCTGCCGACGGTGAAATCCGCGCCGGTCTGCACGTGATGCAGCAGCATCGCCGAATAATCCATGGTGTAGACGTGATCGCCCCCCAGCACCAGCACGTACTCCGGATGGTGGCGCTGCATGATGTCGATGTTCTGGAACAGCGCATCGGCCGTGCCCTGGTACCACTCCTTCTTGTTGGTACGCTGCTGCGCCGGCAGGATTTCCACGAACTCGCCGATCTCGGCGCGCATGAAGCCCCAGGCCCGCTGCAGATGCCGGATCAGCGAATGTGACTTGTACTGGGTGAGCACGCCGACACGGCGGATGCCTGAGTTGACGCAGTTCGACAGCGGAAAGTCGATGATGCGGTACTTGCCGCCGATCGGCACTGCGGGCTTGGCGCGCCATGCCGTCAGGTCCATCAACCGCGAGCCTTCGCCTCCGGCCAGCACCAGCGCCAGCGTGCGCCGCGTGAGATCGGTCACCATTTTCGGCTCAGTGTAATAACGGTAGAGCCGCGCCTGTTCTTCCTTGGAAATCGTCATGTCCCGCTCCAGATTGCTGCTTGTTTGTAATAATGTAATAAAAGGTGCTTCGAATCTCTATTCAGTGCGTGGCGAACGCGGTCGCGATCGCGCCCAGCACACCCAGCCGCCGGTTGATGACCAGGAAAATCGGGGTGCGCTCGACCACGCTGCGCATCCTGCCCTTGTCTGTGGCCGCCGCCATGAAGCGCGGCGACTGCATCCGCGCCCGCAGATGCACGGCAATGCCGCCGGCGACATAGAGCCCGCCGCGCGGCTGCATCAGCAGCGCCACATTGCCGACCCAGGCGCCGTACACATCGATGAACAGATCGAGCGCGGCCGCGGCAGCCCGTTCGCCGGATTCGGCACGCTCGACCAGGGCGGCGCCGTCGACTGTTTCGACGGGCAGTGCGAACTTCAGTTCGGCGCAGCAAAAATGGTAAAGATCGTTCATCGCCAGACCCGAGACCACACGCTCCCACGATACATGACCATGCTCGGCGCGCAATCTCTCCAGCAGTCGCATCTGCACGGCATTGGCCGGCGCAAAGTCGATGTGGCCGCCTTCGCTGGCGAAATCTCGGTAGCGGCCGTCCGCCTCCATTGCCATGAAAGCCAGCCCCAGCCCGGTGCCCGCGCCGGTGATGGCACGCACTCCGCCCGGCTCGGTCGGCTCGGGGTTGAGCGCGACGACATCGGCCGCCGTCAGCATCGCCACCCCGGCGGCGGCGGCCTGGAAATCGTTGATGAATCGAACGCTGGATAAGCCGAGCGTGGCCCGCATGTCGGCCGCATCGAGCACCCAGTTCAGGTTGGTCAGCGCGGCATGCTGCGCGTGCAGGGGCCCCGGTAACGCCAGCAGCAGGGCATCCGGAGCAAACGGTAACCCGGAATCGGTGACGAACTGGCGAACCAGGTCATCCGCGGTGGCAAATGCCGCACTCGGATATTCACGCTCGAAACGCAGGTCACGGGAATGCGCGGTCTCGCCTGCAACCCAAGCCAGCCGGCACTTTGTTCCCCCGATATCGCCCGCAATCAACTCCATATGCTCACTATAAGCCAGTCGTTCGATGGCTCATACGCCGGTAGTAGTTGATCAACGCATTGGTCGAGGCGTCGTGCCCCCCCACCGGTGCTTCTGCGTGCAGTTCGGGCAGGATGCGACGGGCAAGCTGCTTGCCGAGTTCAACCCCCCACTGGTCGTAGGAATTCAGGTTCCAGATCACGCCCTGGACGAAAATCTTGTGCTCATACAGCGCGACCAGCATGCCGAGCGCGTGCGGCGTCAGCTTCTGCAGGAGGATCGCGTTGCTGGGATGGTTGCCGTCGAACACCTTGTGCGAAACGAACTGGCCGCCCTGCGTCGAGCCGATTTCAAGCTGCGTTTCCTCGCGTGTACGGCCCCGCATCAGCGCCTCGGTCTGCGCCAGGAAGTTGGCGATGAGGATGTCGTGGTGCTCCTGCAACTCGGTGTGCGGCTCGACCGACACGATGAAATCGGCCGGAATCGTTTTGGTGCCCTGGTGCAGCAACTGGTAGAAGGCGTGCTGGCCGTTGATGCCGGTGGCCCCCCAGACGATGGCGCCGGTGGCGTAGTCGACCGCATTGCCGTCGCGGTCCACCGACTTGCCATTCGATTCCATGTCGGCCTGTTCAAGATACGCGGGCAGGCTGCGCAGGTAGTGGTCGTAGGGCAGGATCGCGTGCGATTCGGCGCCGAAGAAATTGTTGTACCAGACGCCCAGGAGCGCCAGGATCACCGGCATGTTCCTGTCGAGCGGCGCTTGGTGGAAATGCTCGTCCATTGCGTGCGCGCCTTCCAGCAACTCGACGAAGCGTTCCGCGCCAACCGCCAGCACGATCGACAATCCGATCGCCGACCACAGCGAATAGCGGCCGCCCACCCAGTCCCAGAACTCGAACATGTTGGCCGGATCGATGCCGAAGGCGGCCACCGCCTCGCGGTTGGTCGACACTGCCACGAAATGCCGGGCAATATGCTCTTCCGACTGCGACTGCGCCAGGAACCAGCTGCGCGCGTAGTGCGCGTTGGTCATCGTCTCCTGCGTGGTGAACGTCTTGGACGACACGATGAACAGCGTCGTTTCCGGATTCAATTCTTCCAGCGCCTCCTTCACGTGAGCGCCGTCGACATTGGAAATGAAGTGCACCTTCAAGTGCGGATGACGATAAGGCTTCAGCGCCTGGTAGATCATCTGCGGCCCGAGGTCGGAACCACCGATGCCGATATTCACCACGTCGGTGATGCGCGCGCCGGTATAACCGTGCCACGCGCCGCTGCGTACCTTTTCCGCAAACACTCCCATGCGCTCGATCACCGCGTTCACCTTCGGCATCACGTCCTCGCCATCGACGATGACCGGCTGATTGCTGCGGTTGCGCAATGCCACATGCAGCACCGCACGGTTTTCCGTGTTGTTGATCTTCTCGCCATTGAACATGCGCTCGCGCCAGCCGGCCACGTCCGCCTCCTCGGCCAGCCGCACCAGCAGGCTCATGGTATCGGCGGTGATGCGGTTCTTCGAGTAATCCAGCAGCAGATCGCCCACCTGCAGCGAAAAACGCTCGAAACGCTGTGGATCGGAGGCGAACAGATCGCGCATATGCACGCCGTCCATGCTGCCCTGATGCGCCTTCAGTTGCCGGCATACCGGGCGATGCAGGGGGCCCGGCAGGTCATCTTGTTTTTCCTGCGCACATACCGACGAAGCCATGCCGTGTTTTCTCCTGATTCTTTGGAAAGTGCCGCGCCGCCAGGGCCGACGCGAAATTCGGGGGAGCTCGGTCTACGTCAAGCAACGGCTATGCCATCGACGGAAAAAACGCGTCATCCCTTATCTAACAATAGGAAAAAAAGGTGATGGGTTGATGACAAATCCCGACAACGCCCCAAAATCGCGCCAACAAAACCGGAGCGCGCGACCCAGCGGGGCAGCAGTGCACCCAAAAGGTGCTTTGACGGGCAGGCCATCATACAGATCAAATTGGTACGGTATTTGCAGCCACCCAGACGGGGAGGCGCAGTCCGGACACCCCTTCCCAACAGAGGCAAAGCAACCCGTTGTTTTTACAGGAAGTAACTTTTTTACCTCGCTGCCGGCCTGTTAGACGTTCGGCAGTGGCTGGTGAAAACTCATTGGGAGGGGACGATATGAATGTTTTGATCACCGGCGGCGCAGGGTTCATCGGCTCGCATCTGGTCGAGCGCCATCTGGCGAACGGCGACCAGGTATACGTGGTGGACAATCTCAGTACCGGCTCGCTCTCCAATCTCGACCCCTTCCGCGGCCACCCCGCTTTCCGTTTTAGCGAAGCCGATATCCTGCACTGGGGCGGCCTGGACAATGCGGTGGCCCGGGCCGACCGCATCTACCACATGGCTGCCATCGTTGGCGTGAAGAAGGTACTGGAAGACCCGGTGGCGGTTTTGGCCACCAACACGACCGGCACCGAACGGCTCCTGCGCGCCATCCACCAGGGCGGCTGGAATCCGCAGGTGATCATCGCCTCGACCGCCGAGGTCTATGGTTTCAATACCCAAAGCAGTTTTGCCGAGACGGACGATATCGTGTTGCCGTCCGCCGGCCGCCTGAGTTGGGTGAGCGCAGTCACCAAGTTGACGGACGAGTTCCTAGCCTTGTCCTATGCGCGCGAATACAGCCTGAACATCATGGTCGCACGCCTGTTCAACAGCATCGGCCCGAACCAGGTGGGACACCATGGCATGGTCGTGCCCAGCTTTGTCAGGCAGGCTGTTTTAGGCCAGCCGCTCACTGTCTATGGTGAGGGCAATCAGACGCGCTGCTTCTGCGATGTTCGCGACACCGTGGTGGCGCTGGACCAACTCGCCGGCTGCCCGGAGGCCTGGGGCGAAGTGGTGAACGTGGGCAACGACCAGGAGATCTCTATTCGCGGCTTGGCCGAACTGATCGCGCGGCGCGCCAACAGCAGCTCGCCCTTGCATTTCGATTCCTACAAGGACGCTTATGGAGACGAATTCGAGGATGTCGCGCATCGGCGCCCCGAACTCAACAAGCTGCGCGCGCTGACGGGCTTCGCACCGACGTGGACCCTGAGCGAAACGCTGGATGACCTGATCGACAGGGCGCGCGCCAAGAGCCTGCGCGTCGCCTGAAACTGGTGCCGGGAGGGGGACTCGAACCCCCACACTGTTACCAGCGGCGGATTTTGAATCCGCTGCGTCTACCGATTCCGCCATCCCGGCAAGGGGCCGGACGCGAAAGCGGCCGGCGACAGAAGCCGCGCATTATCGCCGAATCGGACAGCCCGCCGCAAGGCGGAAGCTATAATCGCGCCCCATGCGTGTTGCCGATTTCGACTTCGAACTCCCCTCCGACCTGATTGCGCAGTTTCCGCCTGCGGTGCGCGGCGGCAGCCGCTTGCTGCACGTCGAGGCGACCGGTGCGCTGCATGACCGCTGGTTCAGCGAGTTGCCGACCCTGCTGCGCCCGGCCGATCTCCTGGTGATGAACGACACCCGCGTGATCAAGGCGCGGCTGTTCGGCGCTAAGGATTCCGGCGGCAAGGTCGAGTTGCTGGTCGAGCGGGTTACCGGAGAATTCGAGGCGCTGGCCTTCACTCGCGCAAGCCATGCGCCCAAGCCGGGCTCGCGCATTCATCTGTCAGACGATGTGACGGTGGACGTGCTGGCACGGCAGGACGATCTGACGGAACTGCGCTTCCCGCGCCCGGTACTGGACGTACTGGACCAACTCGGTCGGCTGCCGCTGCCGCCGTACATCGAACACCCCCCCACCGCAGACGACGAGGCGCGCTACCAGACGGTATACGCGAACGAGCCCGGCGCGGTAGCCGCACCCACCGCCGGGCTGCATTTCGACGACGCGATGCTCGGAATGCTGGAAGAAAAGGGCATCCGCACGGCATGGGTGACATTGCACGTGGGTGCCGGCACCTTCCAGCCGGTGCGTGTGGACGACGTTGCCGAACACAAGATGCACAGCGAGCGCTACACGATTCCGCAGACGACCGTCGACGCGATCGCTGAAACCCGCGCCCGCGGCGGCCGCGTGGTGGCGGTGGGCACCACCAGCCTGCGTGCCCTGGAGGCCGCTGCACCGCGAGGCACGCTGCACGCTGGCTCCAACGAAACCGATATATTCATCACGCCCGGCTACCGCTTCCGGGTGGTCGACGCGCTCATCACCAACTTCCATCTGCCCAAGTCCACGCTGCTGATGCTGGTCTCCGCCTTTGCCGGCACGGACAGCATTCGCGCGGCCTACGCGCACGCCATCGCTGAACGCTATCGCTTCTTCAGCTACGGCGACGCAATGTTTCTAGAGAAGTCAGCCTCCGCATGAAATTCGATCTCCTCACCACCGATGGCGGCGCCCGCCGCGGCCAGCTCCACCTCGCCCACGGCACCGTGCAGACGCCGGTTTTCATGCCGGTCGGCACCTACGGCACGGTGAAGGCGATGGCGCCCTACGAACTCATCGAAACCGGCTTCGAGATGGTGCTGTCCAATACTTTCCACCTGTGGCTGCGCCCGGGGCTGGAGGTGATTGAAAAGTTTGGCGGCCTGCACCGCTTCATGGGCTGGGACAGGCCCATCCTCACCGATTCGGGCGGCTTCCAGGTGTTCAGCCTGGGCAAGCTCAGGAAGATCACCGAGGAGGGCGTGAAGTTCGCCTCGCCGATCAACGGCGACAAGCTGTTCCTCACCCCGGAAATCTCGATGCAGATCCAGCGCACGCTGAATTCCGACATCGTGATGATCTTCGACGAGTGCACGCCCTACCCCGCCACCGAGCGCGAGGCCGCCGATTCGATGCGGATGAGCCTGCGCTGGGCCGAGCGCTCCAAGGCCGCCCACGCAGGCAACCCCAACGCGCTGTACGGCATCGTGCAGGGCGGCATGTACGAGACGCTGCGTGACGAATCGGCGCGCGAACTCATCGCCATGGACTTCGACGGCTACGCCATCGGCGGCCTGTCGGTCGGCGAGCCGAAGGAGGACATGAAGCGCATTCTCGCCCACACCGCACCGCAACTGCCGGCTGACAAGCCGCGCTATCTGATGGGCGTCGGCACGCCGTCCGACCTGGTGGCAGCTGTGGCGCAGGGCATCGACCAGTTCGACTGCGTGCTGCCGACGCGCAACGCACGCCACGGAATACTCTTTACCCGCCGCGGCGAAATGCGCATCCGCAACGCGCGCTGGAAGACCGACACCGCGCCGATCGACGACGAATGCTCCTGCCACACCTGCACCCATTTCAGCCGCGCCTACGTGCACCACCTGATCCGCGCCAATGAGATCCTGGGTGCGCGCCTTGCCACCATTCACAACCTGCATTACTACCACCGCCTGATGGCCGATATGCGCGCCGCCATCGAGGCGCACCGGTTTGCCGACTTCACTGCCGGTTTTCACGAGATGCAAACGCGCGGATGGTAGAATCGCTCGGTTTTAATTAATCAAGCCTGACTCGGAGTTCTACCCATGATTTCTCTTGCCCACGCGCAATCGGCCGCAGCAGCCACCCCCGGCATCACGGACTTCCTGCCGCTCATCATCATTTTCATCCTGTTCTGGTTCATGCTCATCCGCCCGCAGATGAAGCGCGCCAAGGAACAGAAAAGAATGCTGTCCGAACTGGCCAAGGGCGATGAGGTCATCACCTCCAGCGGCCAGGCCGGCAAGGTTGCCAAAATCGGCGAGCAGTTCGTATCGCTTGAGATCGCCGACGGCGTGATCACCCACGTGCAAAAGCAGTCGATCCAGACCCTGCTGCCGAAGGGCACGATCAAGGGCCTGTAAGACGCCGTGACAAGCGGCTGCCTCTGGCAGCCGCTTGCCTCCTTTTCACCCCTCTCCTCCCGCTCACCCGTCACGGCTAAACCATGAACCGTTTCCCGCTCTGGAAATACATCCTCATCGGCTTCACGCTGGTGGTCGCCTTCCTCTACACCCTGCCCAACTTTTTCGGCGAATTGCCAGCAGTTCAGGTGTCGCCGGTGCGCACCACCGAAAAGGTCGATACCGCGCTCCTGGGGAAGGTGGAATCGCTGCTGAAGGCGGCCAACGTCGCCACCAGCGGGGTGGAACTGTCAGGCAATAGCATCAAGACACGCTTCTCCAGCACCGACGTGCAGATCAAGGCCAAGGATGTGCTGCAGAACGGGCTGGGCGAGCGCTATACCGTGGCGCTGAACCTGGTGTCTGCCTCGCCCGCCTGGCTGTCCTCCATCAGCGCACTGCCGATGTACCTCGGCCTGGACCTGCGCGGCGGCGTGCACTTCCTGCTCGAAGTCGACATGAAAGCGGCCCTTGAAAAATCCGCCATCCGCTACCAGAACGATTTCCGCACCGAACTGCGTAGCGCCAAGATCCGCTACAGCCGTATCAGCCGCGAAGGCAACGTGGTCACTGTGCATTTCGCCACCCGCGACCAGCGCGATGCCGCCATCAACAAGCTCGGCACGACATTCACCGAACTGGCGCTCACCCCCGAAGACCAGGCCGAAGGCTTTACCCTGACCGCGCGCCTGAAGCCGGAAACCGAAACACAAGTGCAGGAATTCGCCCTGCAACAGAACATCACCACCTTGCGCAACCGCGTCAACGAACTCGGCGTGGCCGAGCCGGTGATCCAGCAACAGGGTGCCAGCCGCGTCGTGGTGCAGTTGCCCGGCGTGCAGGACACGGCCAAGGCCAAGGACATCCTCGGCCGCACCGCCACCCTGGAAATCCGCATGGTCGACGAACTGGCTGACCCGCTGGCACTGGCACAGGGCCAGGTGCCGTTCGGCGCCGATGTGGTGACCAGTCGCGACGGCGGCCTGATCGCGGTGAAAAAGGACGTGGTGCTGACCGGCGACTCGATCACCGACGCCTCACCCGGCTTCGACAACACCAGCGGCCAGGCCGCGGTGCACATCAACCTGGATGGCAAGGGCGCACGCATCTTCAAGGACGTGACGCGCGAGAACGTCAACAAGCGCATGGCGATACTGCTGATCGAAAAAGGCCGTGCCGAGGCCATCACCGCACCGGTGATCCGCGAGGAAATCGGTGGTGGCCGGGTGCAGATCACCGGCATGGAGACTGCACAGGAAGCCTCCGACGTGGCCCTGCTGCTGCGCGCCGGCGCACTCGCCGCACCTATGCAGATCATCGAGGAACGCACCGTCGGGCCCAGCATGGGTGCAGAGAACATCGAGAAGGGCTTCCACTCCAACATCTGGGGGTTCTTCGCGGTTGTCGCCTTCATGGTCATCTACTACCGCGTGTTCGGGCTGTTCTCGTCGGTCGCGCTCGCCATCAACGGCTTCTTCCTGATTGCCTTGTTGTCGATGATGCAGGCCACGCTCACCCTGCCCGGCATGGCGGCCATCGCGCTTACGCTCGGTATGGCGATCGACGCCAACGTGCTGATAAACGAGCGCATCCGCGAAGAGCTTCGCAACGGCGCCACCCCGCAGGCCGCCATCCACGCCGGCTATGATCGCGCCTGGGGCACGATTCTTGACTCCAACCTCACCACGCTGATTGCCGGCATCGCCCTGTTCTGGCTGGGATCCGGCCCGGTGCGCGGCTTCGCCGTGGTGCTGTGTCTGGGCATCCTCACGTCCATGTTCAGCGCCGTCACCGTGTCGCGCGCCATGGTCAACCTCACCTATGGCCGCCAGGCGCGTCTGGCCAAAGTCTCGATTTAAGGGCACGTCATGCTGGAATTTTTCCCGTTCAAACGAACCATTTCCTTCATGAGTTGGGGGAAGGCAACGACAGCCATTTCCCTGCTCACTTTCCTGTTCTCGGTGTGGGCGCTGTGGGACAAAGGGCTTAATCTGGGTGTGGATTTCACCGGCGGCACCGTCATTGAAGTCAGCTACCCCCAGGCCGCCAAGCTGCCGGAGATCCGCGGCGCACTGGACAAAACCGGCCTGCCGGAAATCTCGGTGCAGAATTTCGGCACCAGCCACGACGTGCTGATCCGGCTGCCCAACAAGGGCGACTCCAATGCCGCGGAAACCAGCAACCGCGTGATGGCGGCGCTCACGGCAGCCGACGCCACAGTCGAACTGAAGCGCGTCGACTTCGTCGGCCCGCAGGTCGGCAAGGAACTTTACGACAGCGGCGCGCTGGCGCTGCTGGTGGTCGCCTTCGGCATCATGGCCTATCTGGCGGTGCGCTTCGAATGGCGCTTCGCGGTGGCAGGCATGCTCGCCAACATGCACGACATCGTCATCATCCTCGGCGTGTTCGCCTTCTTTCAGTGGGAGTTCACCCTCACCGTGCTGGCCGGCGTGCTGGCGGTCCTCGGCTACTCGGTTAACGAATCAGTGGTGGTGTTCGACCGGATCCGCGAAAACATCCGCAAGCTGCGCGGCGCCACCATTCCGTACATCATCGACGACGCCATCACCCGCACCATGAGCCGCACCATCATCACCCACGGCTCGACCCAGATCATGGTGCTGTCGATGCTGTTCTTCGGCGGCGAGGCGCTGCACAACTTCGCGCTCGCCCTCACCATCGGCATCATGTTCGGCATCTACTCATCGGTGCTGGTCGCCTCGCCGCTGCTGCTGATGTTCGGCGTCAAGCGCGAGCACTTCATCAAGCCAGTCGAGAAGAAGGAAGAAGCGGTGGTTTGACTTGAAGTCGAGTGCGGAGAGCCACGCCGTCCCGCCTTTGACTTTACTTTTTCAATTCTCACTCTAAAAAATGCTCCACGACACCATTCAATTCATCGTAGAAACGGTCGGCGCCTGGGGCTACCTGGGTATCTTCCTGATGATGGCGCTGGAATCGAGCTTCTTTCCCTTCCCCAGCGAAGTGGTGATGATCCCGGCCGGCTATCTGGCCTACAAGGGCGAGATGAATCTGGCGCTGGCGATCCTGTCGGGCATCGGCGGCAGCCTGTTCGGCGCGCTGTTCAACTACTGGCTGGCTTTGAAGCTCGGACGCCCGTTCCTGCTGCGCTACGGCAAGTACGTGCTGTTCAAGGAACACTCGCTACAGCGCATGGAGGACTTCTTCGCGCGCCACGGCCACATTTCCACCTTCACCGGCCGCCTGATTCCGGCGGTGCGGCAATACATCTCGCTGCCAGCGGGGCTTGCGCGCATGAATCTCGCGGTGTTCAGCTTCTACACGGCCCTCGGCGCGGGCATCTGGGTCACCATCCTGGCGGTACTCGGCTACAGCCTCGGCCACAACGAAGCGGCCATCCGCGATAACCTGCAAATGATCACCCTCATCACTCTGGGCGTAGTCGCGGTGATCGTGCTGCTCTATGTACGCATCAAGCTGAAGAAGAAAATCCTGCGCTGAGTCTCGGCAGCACAGGGTGTCAGCCGGAAGCCTCGACCATCAGCCGCTTCATCTCCGCCACCGCCTCTTTCCAGCCCACGAACAGCGCCTGCGCGACAATGGCATGCCCGATATTGAGTTCGTGGATGCCCGGCAGCGCCGCGATCGGCTGGACGTTGTGGTAGGTGAGGCCGTGGCCGGCGTTGACGGTCAGGCCGAGGCTGCGGCCGTAGGCGACGGCGGTGCGGATGCGCTCGAATTCGAGTGTGCGAACCTCGTCGGTTTCGGCGTCCGCATAGGCGCCGGTATGGATTTCGACGACCGGGGCACCGGCCGCATGGGCCCCATTCAGTTGGTCAAAATCGGGGTCGATGAAGAGCGAGACGCGAATGCCGGCGTCGGCCAGGCGCCTGCAAGCATCGGCAATTTTCGGCGCCTGGCCTTTGACGTCGAGGCCGCCTTCGGTGGTGAGTTCCTCGCGCTTTTCCGGCACCAGGCAGACGTCCTGCGGCCGCGTGGCAATGGCAATTCCGAGCATTTCCTTGGTGACCGCCATTTCGAGATTCATCTTGGTTTTCAGCACCTGGCGCAGGATGGCGACGTCGGCGTCCTGGATGTGGCGGCGGTCTTCGCGCAGGTGCAGGGTGATGGAATCGGCGCCGGCGGTTTCGGCCATCAGCGCGGCCTCGACCGGGCTCGGGTAGCGGGTCTTGCGCGCCTGGCGCAGGGTGGCGATGTGGTCGATGTTGACGCCGAGAAAGATGCTCATGGATTCAGCCGGGTGGATTCAGTTCTGTGAGTTCGCGCAATAGCTGGCGAGTATAAAGCGGCTTGGCGCCGAGGGTGTGGTTGATGAGGCTGCGCATCAGCACCTTGGCCTCAACCAGGGTCACCGGCCGCTCGAAGTGATCGGTCGCGAGGTCGATCAGGGTCTGGCCCGAGACGGGGCAACCCGGCTGCCCGATGGCGCGCAATGCACCCCGCTCAGGCTGGAACACATAGCGGGCCGCGGGATCAATCGGTGCACCGCTGTCGGCCTCGGCGTCGAACGTGGCGCCGTAGCCGATCTCGGACAGCAGGTTCTTCTCGAAACGCCGCAAGATCCGTTCAAAATCGGTGGCGCAGGCCTCCCCGGCCAACTGATCAAGGGTGCCGACATAGCGGTCGTACAGCAACTCGTGCGCATCGCCGCGCGCCATCAGCCGCAGCAAGAGCTCGTTGAGATAAAACCCGCACATCAGCGCGCGTCCCTGGGGCGCGAGGAGGCCACCCTGCCATTCGGCAGCATGCAGGGTTTTCAGTTCAGACTTGCCAAACCACGACAGCAGCAGCGGGGTAAACGGCTGCATCAGCCCGCGCAATGCAGAAGCGGGACGGCGTGCGCCGCGGGCAATCAACGCCACGCGGCCATGGCCGCGGGTGAAGACTTCCGCCACCACGCTGGTTTCCTTGAAGGGATAGGTGTGGAGAATGAAGCCGGACTCGTTGTTGATTCGGGCGTCGCTGGACATGTGTTATTGATCCACGAAAGACACGAAGGAACATGAAGAGAAATCCTTCACTCGCACATTCGCCAAACGCGTTTCCGATTTATTCGTGTTCCTTCGTGCAGTTCGTGGACGAAAAAAGTTCAATCCAGTCCCAGTGATTTCAGCATCCGCACGTCGTCGGCCCAACCACCTTTAACCTTGACCCAGACTTCCAGATAAACCTTGCTGTCGAACGCGCGCTCCATGTCGAGCCGCGCCTGGGTGGAGATGGTCTTGAGCTTTTCGCCACCCTTGCCGATGATGATGGGCTTGTGGCTGTCGCGGTCGACCAGAATGGTGGCGAAGATGCGGCGCAGGTTGCCCTCCTCCTCGAATTTATCGATCTGGACAGCGACCGCGTAGGGAATTTCCTCGCCGCAAAGGCGGAACACCTTCTCGCGGATGAGCTCGGCGGCCAGTTGCCGCTCTGTCTGGTCGGTGACGTCGTCTTCCTCGAACAGCGGCGCATTCTCCGGCAGGTGGGTTTGCAGGGTCTTCAGCAGTTCGTCGAGATTGCTGCCCTGCTTGGCCGATACCGGGACGATCTCGGTGAAGCCATGTGCAGCAGAGACTTCCTTCAGGTAGGCCATCAGCTCGGCGCGATCCTTGACCTGGTCGATCTTGTTCACCACCAGGATCAGCGGGCGATCCTTGGGCAGCAACTCCATCACCTGGCGGTCCTCATTTTTCAACCGGCCCGCTTCCACCAGCATCATCACAAGGTCGGTATCCGACAGCGTTTCGCGTACCCGCTTGTTCATCGCACGGTTCATGGTGCCTGTGTAGCGTGTCTGGAACCCTGGCGTGTCGACGAACACGAACTGCGCTTCATCGGTGGTGTGGATGCCCATCACCCGGTGGCGCGTGGTCTGCGCCTTGCGCGAGGTGATGCTGACTTTCTGCCCTACGAGGCGGTTGAGCAGCGTTGACTTGCCGACGTTGGGCCGCCCGACGATGGCGATGAGGCCACATTTGAATTCGCTCATTTTTGCAATGCGGCGCACGCCTGGCGTGCGGCCTCCTGTTCTGCGGCGCGACGGCTTTTGCCGACGCCGCGTGTACTGAGTACGGGCTTGGCCAGCACGCACTCGACAATAAAGCTCTGGTCATGGGCCTCGCCCTGCGTATCCACCAACTGATAGTCCGGCAATGGCAAACGGCGCGACTGCAGAATTTCCTGCAACTGGGTCTTGGGGTCCTTGCCGGATGCCGTGGGATCGATTTGTGCCACCAGCGGGTCGAACAGGCCGCGCACCACGCGCGCCGCCGCATCGAATCCGGCATCCAGAAAAACTGCGCCGAACAGCGATTCAAGCGCATCGGCCAGAATCGATGGACGGCGGAATCCGCCGCTTTTGAGTTCGCCCTCTCCAAGTCGCAGGCTGTCGCCCAGCCTCAGCGCCACCGCAATATCGGCCAAGGTTTCCTGCCGCACCAGGTTGGCGCGGAGGCGCGACAGGCTGCCTTCCGGCAAATCGGGAAACGCATCATAAAGCGCGCGGGCAACCGTGCAGTTCAGCACCGAATCGCCTAGGAATTCTAGCCGCTCATTGTTGAGCGCGCCGTAGCTGCGGTGCGTCAGCGCCTGCGTCAGAAGATCAGGACGAGCAAAGGTATAACCCAGCGCCCGCTGCAGGCGCTGGTTCAGCAAGGCATTACTCAATCTCGCGGGGGGCGGCGTTGGGATCGCTGCTGGCGCTGAAATCGACCACCAGGCTGACGTTGCTGACAAGCGGGGCGCGGAATTCATAGTCCGCGGAAATCACCGGAACGCCACTGCTACGGTCAATGATGAGGTCTTGCTGTTTGACCACCGTAACGTAGTCAACACCCGCCCGCCTCGTGAAATCACTACGGATCTCGGCATTGCTTTTTGACCGGATATTGGAATCCTGCCCCATTGTGGCAAGTATTTTCTTCACCGAGAAAAACTCGATGTAGGCCGGCACCAGCTTCATCGCCAGCAGGGCCACGGCCACCAGCACGATGGCGACAAACAGGAAGCCGAACATGGTCACACCACGTTGTCTGGATTTCATGGGGCGTACGCTATGCATGCTGTCTCCTTATCGAATGGTGGTGCCAATGCGGCCGAAATCGTCAAAGTTCATCCAGATGAAAAAAGCCTTGCCGACGATGTTCTGATCCGGAACAAAGCCCCAGTAGCGGCTGTCGTTGCTGGCGTCGCGGTTGTCGCCCATCGCGAAATAGTGCCCGTCCGGAACTTTGCAGGCGAAGCCTTCACCGTCGGCATTGTAGGAGCAGTTTTCACGGTTAGGGAAGTCCACCACCTGCTGCGGATAAACCGCCGGCTTGCCCGGCTCGGTCATCATGCTGTGGCCGACGCCGTTGAGATGTTCGTCGTACACCATGGCGGTGACGTAATTGAGACCGTTTCCGACATAGCTGTAGGTGCCGGTATTGGCGGTGCGCACCGGCTCGCCGTTGATGCTGAGCTGCTTGTTGCGGTATTCGACAACGTCGCCCGGCACGCCGATCACGCGCTTGATGTAGTCAAGGCCAGGGTCGGCCGGATAGCGAAACACCATGACGTCGCCGCGCTCGGGATTGTTCAGCTGCACCACTTTCTTGTTGATCACCGGCAGACGAATGCCATACGTGAATTTGTTGACCAGGATGAAATCACCGATCAGCAGGGTCGGCATCATCGAGCCAGAAGGAATCTTGAACGGTTCGACCAGGAATGAGCGCAAGCCGAACACGATCAGGATAACCGGGAAGAAGCTCTTGGCGTATTCGACCAGCAGCGGTTCGCGGGCGTCCTTGTCGCGGTAGCGTTTGAGCAGCAGCAGGTCGAGCAGCCAGATACCACCGGTGACGGCCAGCGCGATGAAAAGGATGAGCGCAAAGTTCATGTTTACTTGTCCGAGACCTGAAGGATCGCAAGAAAGGCTTCCTGCGGAATTTCAACGTTGCCGACCTGCTTCATGCGGCGCTTGCCGGCCTTCTGCTTTTCCAGCAGCTTCTTCTTGCGCGTGATGTCGCCGCCGTAGCACTTGGCCAGCACGTTCTTGCGCAGCGCCTTGACGTTCTCGCGCGCGATAATGTTGGCGCCGATCGCAGCCTGCACCGCCACGTCGAACATCTGGCGCGGGATCAGCTCGCGCATCTTGGAGGCCAGTTCGCGCCCGCGATACACACTGGTGGCGCGATGCACGATCAGCGACAGCGCATCGACCTTCTCGTTATTGACCAGGATGTCGAGCTTGACCAGGTCGCCTGCTCGGTACTCCTTGAATTCGTAGTCGAGCGAGGCATAGCCGCGACTGGTCGATTTCAGCTTGTCGAAGAAATCCATCACCACTTCGTTCATCGGCAAATCGTAGCGCAGCATGACCTGCCTGCCGTGGTACTGCATGTCGAGCTGCATGCCGCGCTTCTGGTTGCACAGGGTGATGACGTTGCCGACGAACTCCTCGGGAACGAAAATCGTCGCGGTAATGATGGGTTCCCGGATTTCCTCGATCTTCGACAGTTCGGGCAGCTTGAACGGGTTCTCGACGTTGATCAGCGTCCCGTCCTTCATCAGCACTTCGTACACCACCGTCGGCGCGGTGGTGATGAGGTCCATGTCGTACTCGCGCTCCAGCCGCTCCTGCACGATGTCCATGTGCAACAGGCCGAGGAAACCGCAGCGGAAGCCGAAGCCCAAAGCCTGGCTGACTTCCGGCTCGAACTGCAGCGCCGCGTCGTTCAGTTGCAGCTTGGTCAGCGCGTCACGCAGCGCCTCGAAGTCGTGCGACTCGACCGGATACAGGCCAGCGAACACCTGCGACTGCACTTTCTTGAAACCCGGAAGCGGCTCGCTGGCCGGCCGGTCGAGCAGGGTAATGGTGTCACCCACTTGCGCCGACTTGAGCTCCTTGATGCCGGCGATCACGAAACCCACCTCGCCGGCCGACAACTGGGGCCGGTCGACCGACTTGGGCGTAAACACGCCGACATGCTCGGTCAGGTGCTGCGCGCCGCTGGCCATGAAGCGGATCTTGTCCTTCGGCTTCAGCACGCCGTCGACCACCCGCACCAGCATCACCACGCCGACGTAGTTGTCGAACCACGAGTCGATGATCAGCGCCTTCAGCGGCGCGTCCTCGTTGCCGCGCGGCGGCGGCACCTGCTTCACCACCACCTCGAGGATTTCGGGAATGCCGATGCCGGACTTGGCCGAAGCGCGCACTGCGTCGGTCGCGTCGAGCCCGACGATGTCCTCGATTTCCTCCGCCACCCGGTCCGGGTCGGCCGCCGGCAGGTCGATCTTGTTCAGTACCGGAATGACCTCGACGCCGAGGTCGATCGCCGTGTAGCAGTTGGCCACGGTCTGCGCTTCCACCCCCTGCGAGGCGTCGACCACCAGCAGCGCGCCTTCGCAGGCGGACAGCGAACGACTGACTTCGTAGGAAAAATCGACATGGCCGGGTGTGTCGATCAGGTTCAGGCGATAGGTCTGGCCATCCTGCGCCTTGTAGGTCAGCGCGGCGGTTTGCGCCTTGATGGTGATGCCGCGTTCCTTCTCCAGGTCCATGGAATCCAGCACCTGCGCCTCCATCTCGCGCTCGGACAGGCCGCCGCAAAACTGGATCAGGCGGTCGGCCAGCGTGGACTTGCCATGGTCGATATGGGCGATGATGGAAAAATTGCGGATCAGGTTCTGGGACACAACAAAACGGGCACGCTTCCGTGCCCGGTCAGGGATGAGATAACTAGCCGAATTTTAACGGATTTCAGGGATTAAGGCGCAGCCATTCCTGAAGTGCCGGCAGATTCAGCTGATGGCGGCAGATCTCGGTATCGCCATCGAACAGCAGCGGCACATCCCAGCCATAGCGCACCTTGAGTACGGGGTCGCCATCCACGTCCACCGACTCCAGGCTATGGCCGCTTCCTGCAATCAGAGTGCGCACGTGTGCCGCCATCTCCTCGCACAGCGGGCAGCCCGCCCGGGTGTACAGAGTGAGAGCCTTACTCACCCGAAATCTTCAGCGGGATATAAAGCGAACCCTCGCCTCGCCGAACCAGGATGGCCGCGCTCTTGCCCCTGGGAACCGCGGCAATCGCCTTGCGGAACGCCTCGACGGTGCCGACCTTGCTGTTGTTCACCGCCAGGATGACATCGCCGACGCGGATGCCCGCGCGCGCGGCATCACCGGTGACTTCCTCCACCAGCAGGCCGTGGTCGATCCTGAGCTCGCGCCGCTGGTCAGCCGTTAGCTCGGACAGGGCCAGTCCGCCCCGCGAATATGTCTTGCCGCTTTTTCCGGCGAGCGCGTCCTCACCCGGCAGTTCACCCAGTTCCACCACCACCGTCTGCGCCTTGCCGCGGCGCCACACCTGCAGCGGAATTTTCGCCCCTGGCTTGGCCATGCCGACCATGCGCGGCAGATCTCCTGAGTTCTCCACCGGTTTGCCGTCGAATGCCAGGATCACGTCGGCAGCCTGCAGGCCGGCTTTGGCCGCCGGGCCCTCCGGCTGCACTTGGGCAATCAGGGCGCCGCGCGGGCGATCCAGCCCGAACGACTCGGCAAGATCAGCCGTGACTTCCTGGATCACCACGCCCAGCCAGCCGCGCGAAACCTTTCCCCCAAGCTTCAACTGGTCGGCAACCTCCATCGCGATATCGATCGGAATCGCGAACGACACGCCTTGATAGCCGCCGCTGCGGCTGTAGATCTGCGAATTGATGCCGACCACTTCGCCCTTCATGTTGAACAGCGGCCCGCCCGAGTTGCCGGGATTGATCGGCACATCGGTCTGGATATAGGGCACGTAGCTTTCAGACGGCAGCGAACGCCCCTTGGCGGAGACGATGCCCGCGGTCACCGAGTTTTCGAAGCCGAACGGCGAGCCTATCGCCGCCACCGCTTCGCCGACACGCAGTTTGGAGGGGTCGCCCAGTTTGACTGCGGGCAGGCTGCTGGCGGTGATCTTGATCACCGCGACATCGGTGCGATCGTCGGCACCGATCACCTTGGCCATGAATTTCCGCTTGTCGATCAGCTTGACCTCGACCTCGTCTGCATCGCGCACCACATGCGCGTTGGTGAGAATGTAGCCGTCGCTGCTGACAATGAAACCGGAGCCGGCGCCCCGCGCGGGAAACTCCTGCATCGACCCGGGCCCACCGGGCATGCCCGGGAAAAAGCGGCGGAAGAACTCCTGCATGTCCTCTTCATTGGGCATGGCGAAGGGCAAGCCCTCGACGCCGCGCTTCACCATTTTGGTGGTGCTGATGTTGACCACCGCAGGACCGTGTGTCTCGACCAGGTCGGCGACATCCATCACCTCCCTTGCCGAGGCCGGGGTTGACAAGGCAAACACCAGCGCTGTTGCCGCCAGAGCCTTTCTCATCATGCTTGTCCTTTCATCAGATGTAACGGGGTTGGGTTGTCACGCCTGAGCACGACCGGGCGCACCGTCCGTCCGCCTCGCCCGGCCAGCCAACCCACCATGCCACCCAGCAGCATGCCGATCAGCGCAGGCCCGTCGCCCGACTGCACTGCCTGTGCCAGCAGTGCGCCCGCCAGCATCAGAACCAATGGCATGCCATAGGCACGCAATGCGCTCTTCAGCACGCTGCCGTCGGCAATGCCGACTATGGCGCGGTCGCCCGGCGCGAGCGACAAGTCGCAATCGACCAGAAAAAGACGGGGTTTGCGCTGGAAAAGTTCGGCAATGCGGCGGGACGAACAGCCCTGGCCGCCACAGGTGCCGCAGCCCGAGGGTTCGACCGCCCGCACCCAGATTCCATCCGGCGCGGTTTTGATGACCTCGACGGTTTGCTCCAGCATGGGCAGGCCTACTTTCTTTGCGCAGAATTGCCGGTTTCGATCAATGCCTGGCTCGGCACTTCGCCCATGGTCGTGACGGTGTAGCCGTCGACCTCGCGCGCATAGGCACCGATCGCGCCTTCGGCCGACAAACCGCGCAGGCGTTGTACCCCAGGATCGACAGGCTCGACGAACAAGGACAGTACGGAGAGGCCATCCGAGAAAATCAGGTGGGTCACCGGCATCTTTTTGCCCGGCAGTGGGCGCACGGCTTTCTGCACCTGCTCAAAACCCGGTGGAGGTGTCACACTCCAGTCAATGTCGTCCGGCGTGTCGAGGCTGGCGTTATGAATGCGTTTGCCCTTCAGGTCATTGCGAAACAGCTGTATATCGGGCGCCTTGCCGATCTGTATTTCGGAGAACACGAACATGGACACCACGCCGCCATGGCTGTTGACGATGCGCGACTTCAGCGGCAACCCGGTCTGCTTGTCCAGCCACAGGTTATAGGCGTAGCGATAGCCGTCGCGCGGCTCCAGCGTCACGATCTGGCAGGGTCGCCCCGCCACGCGCTCGGTGCCGCCAAGTTTCACTTCGTAGTAATCGAGCAGGCTGGCCGGCTCGGCCGGCAGCAGGGCCGGGAAGAAACGGCGTGGCGTATTGCGCTCCAGGCGCACATTCTTGCCATCCTGCATGTGGCAATACACATCGTTGTTGATGCGCAGAAACTGGCGCTGCGCACCGTCCAGCACCTCGACCTTTTCCTGCTCGCCGCTGGCATCGATGCGGTGCAGCACCCGCAGCACTTCGACGTGCTCACCCTGGTGATACACATAGACGCCGCTGTAGTTCTGCTTCTTGGCTGCGGCGGCGGCACGGTTGAGCCAATCCAGCCCTGCATCGGCACGCGCCGCACCGGACAAGGCCAGCAACCCGGCCAACCCCGCGAAAAGCCAACCCCGCCGCCAGACCAAGGCCGCCTGCATCAGCGCGCCTCCACCATGACCGCACGTTGGTAGGGTGACGCAACCGCCATCGGCGCAAACTCCTGATGCGCCACCCGATACGGTGCCAAGTGGCTGTCATCGGCAGCGTGTTCTATATCCAGCGCGGCCTGCTGAAAGCCGGGCGCGACAGCCATCGAAGGGCTGGGAGGCACCTCCGCCATCCAGCCGGTAATCGAGATCACGCCCCATACTGCAAGCGAGGCAAAGGACGCCACCGCCACCCGTTGCGGCCATATGCTGCGGCGCGGCGCCAGCACGGTCGGCTCGATCGCGAGTTGTGCCGAGAAGCGGGCCATGAAATCGTCCGATGCCGGCGCCACGCCGCGCATGAGGTCGCCGATGAGATGGAATTCAGACCAGTTTCGTCGCAGGCCGTCGTCGCGCTTCAGGGCGGCGACGCAGGCCTCGGTTTCGGCGCGTGCCGTTTCGCCGTCGAGCGCAGCTGACAACTGCTGCAGGACAGGATCGGTCTCTTGCGCCTGGGGGCGCGTATCGGGTTTGCGAAGAGCTGACATGGTTACCACCTTTTATCCTGACTGGTGCCCAGCATCGGGCGTATCTTTTCCGCAATGGCCTCACGCGCCCGGAAAATTCTTGAGCGCACGGTGCCGATCGGGCACTCCATCATTTGCGCGATTTCCTCGTAGCTCATGCCTTCGATTTCGCGCAACGTGATGGCTGTCCTCAATTCCTCTGGCAGGGCATCGACTGCCTCGTTGACTGCTTTGGCGATCTGCTTGCTCTGGAGTTCCGCATCCGGCGTCGCGATATCGCGCAACAGGTCGCCCTCCTCGTAATTCTCCGCATCTTCTGCCTGCACATCGCTCGACACCGGCTGCCGCTTGTGCGCCACCAGATAGTTCTTGGCGGTGTTGACGGCGATGCGATACAGCCAGGTGTAGAAGGCACTCTCGCCGCGGAAACCGGGCAACGCACGATAGGCCTTGATAAAGGCTTCCTGCGTGATGTCCTCGACTTCCGCGGCGTCACGCACCATGCGCGACAGCAGCCGCCCGAGCTTGCGGTGATATTTGATCACCAATAGCTCGAAAGCGCGCTTGTCGCCCTGCTGGGCGCGTTCGACCAACACCTGATCCAATTCGCGGTCCGACATATCTCCCTGCTGCATTTTTGTTTATGTTGAAAGTATACGTGACCGCATCTCTCAGCGTATGTGAGCCGCCATGGGTAAAAAAGTTCATCCAGAGCAGGGTTATTCGGGCATGCCCCAAGCCTGCTATCATCCCGCGACACCATGCATAGATACGACGTTCTGATCCTCGGCAGCGGCCTCGCCGCGCTGACCACCGCGCTCAAACTGGCCGACCAGCGCCGCATTGCGATCGTCACCAAGCGCCTGATGACCGACGGCGCCAGCGACTGGGCGCAAGGCGGCATCGCCGCCGCGCTGGACAGCCATGACTCGATCGAGGCCCACGTCCGCGACACCCTGATCGCCGGCGGCGGACTGTGCGACGAGGCGGTCACGCGCATGGTCGCCGGCCAGGCGAGCGACATGATCACCTGGCTGACCCAGAACGGCGTCACCTTTACGCCCGACCCGCAGGCACCCGGCGCGCTGCATCTCGCTCGCGAAGGCGGCCATTCCCGGCGCCGCGTCGTACATGCTGCCGACGCCACCGGCCATGCGGTGCAAACCAGCCTGCTCGAACGCGTACGCGCGCATCCCAATATCGACACGTTCGAGCAGCACGTCGCCATCGACCTCATCACGGGCAAGCGCGCGGGCGGCCAGGAACGGCAGATCCACGGCGCCTACGCCCTGAACAAGGGCACCGGCGAGGTCGAAACCTTTGCGGCCGGCCACACCGTGCTGGCGACCGGCGGTGCCGGCAAGGTCTACCTCTACACCACCAACCCCGATACGGCGACCGGCGATGGCATTGCGATGGCGTGGCGGGCCGGGTGCCGGGTCGCCAACCTGGAATTCGTGCAGTTCCACCCGACCTGCCTGTTCCATCCGCACGCCAAGTCCTTCCTCATCAGCGAGGCCGTGCGCGGCGAAGGGGGGCATTTGCTGCTGCCGGACGGCAGCCGCTTCATGCACCTGCACGACGAGCGCGCCGAACTCGCGCCGCGGGACGTGGTGGCCCGCGCGATCGACTTCGAGATCAAGAAACGCGGCATCGACTGCGTCTACCTCGACATCAGCCACAAGCCGGCCGATTTCGTGCGCGAGCACTTCCCCACCATCCACCGCCGCTGCCTTGAACTCGGCATCGACATCACGAAGCAGCCGATCCCGGTGGTGCCTGCCGCGCACTACACCTGCGGCGGCGTGGTCACCGACATGAACGCGCGCACCGACCTGTGCAACCTGCATGCGGTGGGCGAAGTCACCTTCACCGGCCTGCACGGCGCCAACCGGCTGGCATCGAATTCGCTGCTGGAATGCCTGGTGTTCGGCCATGCCGCCGCCGCAGACATTCTAGCCACGCCACCCGCCCCCGCGCTCGACCTGCCGCTGTGGGACGCGTCGCGCGTCACCGACCCCGACGAGGAGGTGGTGATCTCGCACAACTGGGATGAACTGCGCCGCTTCATGTGGGACTACGTCGGCATCGTGCGGACCAACAAGCGGCTGACGCGCGCGACCCACCGCATCCGCCTGCTGCGATCCGAAATCGACGAGTTCTACCGCAATTTCCGCGTCAGCAACGACCTGATCGAGCTGCGCAATCTGGTGCAAAGCGCCGACCTCATCATCCGCTCGGCCCAACTGCGTCAGGAAAGCCGCGGCCTGCACTACAGCCGCGACTACCCTGAAACACTGCCTATCGCCGGCAATACCGTGCTCAACCCGCGCCCGGGAACGCTGTGTCCGAGCGTGTGCGGGTTGCCCACCGAAGCGACACCCTGAGCCGCCGCAACGCGTCAGCTTCTGCGCTGTCGGGCAGCAGCGTCAGGGTTCGCACCTTTCCTGCCATTCGATAGCGCAACACGATCAAGCCGGTCGACACGAAGCTGTCGCCCAGCACCTCGACATCGTGCCATTCCAATGCGTCATCCAGGCATTGCAGCCGGCCGCCTGCAGCAACCCGCAGCCTTGCCCCCGGTCGCGCCCGCCGCGCGCCCCAGACAACCAGACCGATCACGATGCCACCCAGCGTCAGCCGCACCGGTACCGGCAGGGCGGCCAGCCCGACGGCAAGCAGCGCCAATGCCGCCATGCCCAGCAGCAACAGCCCCAGCCGGCGTGAGGGTTTGAGCTCAATCTCGCGCATCAGCGTGTACACTTTTGGCCTTAATGACATTCCCTTTTGAGTGGACCGCATCGTGATCGAATCCTGGAAAACTTTTCTGCAAACGCAAGGCGCGGTGATCGACCAAACAACCGTGCTGAATTATGGCGACCCTGCCGCCGAGCGCGCAGCGGCTGCGCACGGCACCATTGTGGCGGATCTGTCGCAACTCGGCGTCATCGCCTTCCGTGGGGAGGAGGCCGCGACCTTCCTGCAGGGCCAGCTGACCAACGACATGCGCAGCCTGCACGCCAGCGCCGCGCAGTGGAACGGCTACTGCAGCCCGAAGGGACGCCTGCTCGGCAATTTCCTGCTGTGGCGGCAGGGCGAGGATTATTGCCTGCAGCTTTCGGGCGACATCCTGCCCGGCGTGCTCAAACGCCTGTCCATGTTCATCCTGCGCGCTAAGGTGCAGGGACGCGACGCCAGCGACGAATCCGTGCGACTGGTCGTTGCAGGCAAGCAAGCCCAAGCAGCAGTCAGCGCTGCGATGGGTACCGTGCCGGACGCCGCGATGCGCTCGGCAGCCTGCGAGTCCGGCCAGGTGATCCGCGTCGGCGACGACAAGTTCGTGCTGTCGATCGTCCCCGAGCGGGCCACCGCCGTGTGGCAGTTACTGCGCCAGTCGGCCACCCCGGTTGGCGCCCCGGTGTGGGACTGGCTGCGGCTCAACTCGGGCATTCCGATGATCGTCGCCGCCACCCAGGAGCAATTCGTGCCGCAGATGGTCAATTACGAAGTCATCGGTGGCGTCAGCTTCGAGAAAGGCTGCTATCCCGGCCAGGAAATCGTCGCCCGCAGCCAGTACCTGGGCAAGCTCAAGCGCCGCATGTTCCTGGCGCATGTCGACGCCGAGGCGGCCCCGGGCGACAGCCTGTACAGCGCCGACATCGAGGGCCAGGCCACCGGCACCGTGGTCAACGCCGCCCCGGCGCCGGCCGGCGGCTTCGATGTGCTGGTGGTGGCGCAGGTCGAAAGCGCGAACACGCAAACCCTGCACCTGAAAGCGGCCGACGGCGCCGCACTGCATCTGAAGCCCCTGCCCTACGCGCTGCCCGAATAGGTGACGTCCGCCTACGTCTACTACCGCATCGATTCCGAGAAGATGGCGCTGGCCGCCGCCCGGATCGATGCGCTGCTGGGCGCGATGGCATTGCATTGCGACGCGCCGCCGCGGCGGCTGAGCCGCTGTGACGAAACAACAACATGGATGGAAGTTTACGAAGGCATTGCTGACTTTGTCGCATTTGCCACGGCACTGGACACGGCGGCCCAGACGTTTGACTGTTCGACATTCACCCGGGGTGAACGCCATCTGGAGTGCTTTCGCGCGCCGGATCCAACGCCATAAGAAAAGCGGGGCATGCCCCGTTTTTCTTATGGCGAAGAAACACGCTTCAGTCGGTCTCGACCACCGGCACCCGTGCCGCGAGCGCGCACAGCAGTTCATAACTGCTGGTACCGGCGGCTGCGGCCACCGCGTCCACCGGCAGCCCCTCCCCCCACAGCACCACCGGACTGCCGACGCCTGCGTCATCGCACGCGCTCAGATCCACGCACAGCATGTCCATCGACACCCGTCCCAGGGTTCGACTGGGGTGGCCGTTGACCAGGACCGGAGTGCCTGTCAGTGCGTGGCGCGGGTAGCCATCCGCATAACCGCACGCGACGACCCCAACCCGCATCGCGCGGTCGGCCCGGAACAGTTGGCCGTAGCCCACACCCTCGCCCGGCTGCAGGGTCTGCACGCTGATGAGTTCCGACTGCAGGGTCATCACCGGGCGCAGTCCCAATTGTTCAGCTGACTGGTCGACAAATGGCGAGGCGCCATACAGCATCAGCCCTGGCCGCACCCAGGCCCCTGAGGTATCCGGGTAGCGCAGCAGCGCCGCCGAATTGGCGCTGCTCCACGGCAGACCGTAATCAGCCATCTCGCGCAGAAATGGCTGCAACTGCCAGTCCACTCCAACCGCCTCGTCTGCCTGCGCAAAGTGGGTCATGAGCGTAATGCCGGCCACGCTCGGCAGGCTTTTCACCCGCTCAACGACCGCGGCATGCTCGGCCAGCGGAAAGCCCAGCCGGTGCATCCCGCTGTCGAACTTTAGGAATATCTGCAACGGGCGTGGGGGAGGGCGCTGCTCAAACCAATCAAGGTGCGCTGGATGGTGCAGCACCGGCCACAGATCCAGTTCGGCGCAGGCGGCGATTTCGTCGGCGCCGAAGATCCCTTCAAGCAGCAGGATGGGCTGATCCACGCCCATCTGCCGCAGGTTGGCGGCCTCTTCCAGTGTCAGCACGGCAAAGCCGTCCGCGGCCGCCAGTGCGCGTCGCGCACGCGACAGCCCGTGACCGTAGGCATTGGCCTTGACCACGGCAAACACGCGCGCCGACCCCGCATGGCTGCGCGCCATGCGCAGGTTGTGCGCCATCGCGCCAACGGAGATTCGCGCCAGGATGGGACGCATGGTCAGGGCTTAGTACGAGCCTGGCTGTGCCAGGGATTCGAAGCGCGTGTATTCGCCGATGAAGGCCAGTCGCACGGTACCGATCGGACCGTTCCGCTGCTTGCTGATGATGATTTCAGCCGTGCCCTTGTCCTGCGTGTCGGGGTTGTAGACCTCGTCGCGGTAGATGAACAGGATGACGTCGGCATCCTGCTCGATAGCGCCCGACTCGCGCAGGTCGGACATCACCGGGCGCTTGTTGGGGCGCTGTTCCAGGCCGCGGTTCAGCTGCGACAGCGCAACCACCGGCACGTGCAGTTCCTTGGCCAGGCCCTTCAAGGCACGCGAGATTTCGGAGATTTCGGTGGCGCGGTTCTCGCCCGAACTGCTGGCCGACATCAACTGGATGTAGTCGATCACGATGAGGCCAAGCTTGCCGCACTGGCGCATCAGCCTGCGTGCCCGGGCGCGCAGCTCCAGCACGTTGAGGCCCGGCGTCTCGTCGATGAAGACCGGCGCGTCGTTGAGCTTGCCGAGCGCGTAGGTGAGTCGCTGCCAGTCGTCCTCCCCCAGCTTGCCGGTACGCAGGCGGTGCTGGTCGAGCTTGCCGACCGAACCGATCATCCGCATCACCAGTTGGGCACCGCCCATTTCCATCGAAAACACGGCCACCGGCAGGCCGGTATCAAGTGCGACGTTTTCGGCCATGTTGAGCGAAAAAGCAGTCTTGCCCATCGACGGGCGCCCGGCGACGATGATGAGGTCTCCCGGCTGCAGGCCCGAGGTCTTTTGGTCAAGGTCATGGAAACCGGTGGGCACGCCGGTGATGCCGGAATCGTTATCGCGGTGATACAACTCGTCGATGCGTTCGACCACTTCCTTCAGAAGCGGCTTGATGTCGGTGAAGCCCGCCTGCCCGCGGCTGCCGGACTCGGCAATCTCGAACACCTTGGCTTCGGCCTCGTCCAGCAACTGCGAGGCACTGCGCCCGGCCGGCGAATAGGCCGTGTCGGCAATTCCGGTTGCCACGTCGGCCAGGCGGCGCATCACCGAGCGCTCGCGCACGATTTCGGCATAGCGGCGGATGTTGGCCGCCGACGGCGTGTTGCTCGCAAGGGCGACGATATAGGTCAAGCCACCGACGCCTTCGAGCTGGCCCATGGACTGCAGCGCTTCGGACACCGTCACCGCGTCGGCCGGCCGGTTTTCGGCAATCTGCCGCACGATCGCGCGCAGGATCTGGCGGTGATCTTGGCGGTAGAAATCGCTTTCCGACACCACGTCGCCGATGCGATCCCATGCGCTGTTGTCCAGCAGCAGTCCGCCCAGCACGGCCTGCTCCGCCTCGAGCGAGTGCGGCGGCAGGCGCATCTGCGCCATTTGAGGATCGGGATTTGCAGTCAGCGAGTGGATGGCGGCCATGTCAGGATTCTAGTCTCGTGCCCTACTCCAACCAAGGGATAAGCTTGTGGATAAAGCGTGAACAATCAGGAATAAAAAAGGGAGCCAGCGGCCCCCTTTTTTGATGTTTCCGGCGGAATTACTGTTCGCCGGCCACCTGCACCGTGATGTTGGCAACCACATCGTGATGCAGACCCAGAACCACGGGGTATTCACCGATGGCCTTGAACGGGCCTTCGGGCAGGCGAACTTCCGCCTTGGCCACTTCATGGCCCTGCGCCTTCAGTGCGTCGGCGATGTCAGCATTGGTGATCGAGCCGAACAGACGGCCATCGACGCCGGCCTTCTGGCGGATCGTCACGCGCGTGCCTTCCAGTTTCTCGGCACGACGCTGTGCATCGGCCAGTTTCTCAGCGGCAACGCGTTCCAGTTCGGCCTTCTGCGCGGCAAACGCTTCCATGTTCGCTTGCGTGGCGCGACGTGCACGGCCGGTGGGAATCAGAAAGTTGCGGGCATAGCCGTCTTTCACCTTGACCACGTCACCCAGATTGCCCAGGTTGACGACTTTGTCCATCAGAATGATTTGCATGGTCGTCTCCTTTTAATGCAGGTCGGTGTAGGGCATGAGCGCCAGGAAGCGCGCACGCTTGATCGCGGTGCCCAGCTGACGCTGGTAATGCGCCTTGGTGCCGGTGATGCGGGCCGGAATGATGCGGCCGTTTTCGGCGATGAATTCCTTCAGCACTTCGATGTCCTTGTAATCAACCTCGACCACCTTGTCGACGGTGAAGCGACAGAACTTGCGACGCTTGAAGAGACCACGATTGCCGCTGTCGCGGCCGCCTTTTTTGGCGAACTTGCCGCCGGATTTACCACCC
Organism: Thiobacillus sp.; assembly: GCA_011391285.1. The sequence goes on along the minus strand of JAABQU010000111.1, from coordinate 48,929 downwards.
ATGGGACGTGCCATGATTTATTCCTTTTCGATTCGATTCAATATCAATATCAGTTGCCGGCTGTTCACGCTGCGTCGATTCAACGCGCCTTCCAGCTTGACCTGCGTTCCGGTGGTCAGTTGAGCCAACCGGGCAGCGAGCGATCCGCTCGCCTGCACTGTCAACTCGCATTCCACCTGCCGGGCTTGCGTGGCCACTGTCTGACTGCTGCGGTGAAGAATCACCGCTTCTGCAATCGGCACACCTGCCGGGCTGTAACGCACAGGATCAACCTTGATGAGGGCTCCGCTGATGGCCAGCCGGTTCACTCACTCAGGCTGCGGCAGGCTGTTCGGCTGCTGCTTCCGGCTTAACGCCTTCGGCCTTGGCGCTGTCCAGTACGTCGCGCGACTTCTCTTCCTTCATCATCGGCGAGGCCGTGGTGACGGCATCGTCACGCTTGATGGTCAGATGTCGCAGCACAGCATCGTTGAACTTGAAGCCATGCTCGAGCTCTTCCAGGGTTTCCTGGTCGCACTCGATGTTCATCAGCACGTAGTGGGCCTTGTGGACCTTCTGGATCGGGTAGGCCATCTGGCGGCGGCCCCAGTCTTCCAGGCGATGGACGCTGCCGCCGCGCGTGGTGATATTGCTCTTGTAGCGTTCGATCATGGCGGGCACCTGCTCGCTCTGATCGGGATGGACGATAAATACGATTTCGTAATGCCGCATCTTGTTCCTTTCGGTTCAGCCCCCCGCTGCGGTGCGGTAGAGCAAGGTAAAAAAGCAAAGTAAAAAAACAATCCCCGGCAAACCGGGGACTGCGAATCATACGCTTTTTGCCTGACAAATCAAGCCAGTCGCCGTACCCGGCGACAGCTCACATCACGCAGTCGACGTAATAGGTGGGCTTGCCGTCGACTACGTCTTCGACCAGGCCGTGCACATCGGTCTCGAAGCCGGGGAATTTGATGTTGAAGTCCCGGGTGAACTGCAGGTAGCGCACGATGGTGCTGTTGAAGCGCTCGCCCGGAATCAGCAAGGGAATGCCTGGCGGATAGGGCGTCACCAGCATGGCCGTGATCCGGCCTTCGAGCTTGTCGATCTCGACCCGCTCGATCTCGCGATGCGCCATTTTGGCAAAAGCATCCGCCGGCTTCATCGCCGGCGCCATTTCCGACAGGTACATCTCGGTGGTCAGGCGCGCCACATCGTTGGCCTTGTAGATGGCGTGGATCTGGTCGCACAGGTCCTTGAGCCCGGTTTTTTCGTAGCGCGGATGCTTCTCGATGAATTCCGGCAGCACGCGCCAAAGCGGCTGGTTCTCGTCGTAGTCGGCCTTGAACTGCTGCAGCGCGGTCACCAGCGTGTTCCAGCGGCCCTTGGTGATGCCGATGGTGAACATGATGAAGAAGGAATACAGCCCGGTCTTCTCAACGATGACGCCGTGCTCGGCCAGGTATTTGGTGACGATCGCCGCCGGAAGGCCCCAGTCGGCAAACGCGCCGTCCATGTCCAGGCCGGGCGTGATGACGGTGGCCTTGATCGGGTCGAGCAGGTTGAAGCCGGGCGCGAGATTGCCGAACTCGTGCCAGCGCTCGCCGGCTTTCAGCATCCAGTCCTCGCGGTCGCCCACGCCTTCGTCGGCCAGCTTCTCGGGTCCCCACACCTTGAACCACCAGGAATCGCCGAACTCCTCGTCGACCTTGCGCATGGCGCGACGGAAATCGAGCGCTTCCTTGATCGACTCCTCGACCAGCGCGGGTCCGCCGGGCGGCTCCATCATCGCCGCCGCCACGTCGCACGAGGCGATGATGGCGTACTGCGGCGAAGTCGAGGTGTGCATCAAATAGGCTTCGTTGAAGCGGGTGAAATCGAGCTTGCGCGTCTCCGAGTCCTGCACCAGGATCTGCGAGGCCTGCGAAAGGCCCGCCAGCAGTTTGTGCGTCGACTGGGTGGCGAACACCAGCGCATCCTTGGCGCGCGGACGGTCCTTGCCGATGGCGTGCATGCCGCGATAGAAGTCGTGGAAAGTCGCGTGCGGCAGCCAGGCCTCGTCGAAATGCAGAGTATCGATGTAGTCGCCCAGCAGTTCCTTGATCATGTCGACGTTGTAGAGGATGCCGTCGTAGGTCGACTGGGTAATGGTGAGGATGCGCGGCTTGCGCTTCACATCCTTGGCGAACGGGTGCGCAGCGATCTTCTTCTCGATGTTTTCCGGACGGAATTCGTCCAGCGGGATCGGCCCGATGATGCCGTAGTGGTTGCGCGTCGGCGTCAGGAAAATCGGGATCGCGCCGCACATGATGATGGCGTGCAGGATCGACTTGTGGCAGTTGCGGTCGACCACCACGATGTCGCCCGGCGCCACGGTGGCGTGCCACACCATCTTGTTGGACGACGAGGTGCCGTTGGTGACGAAGAACAGGTGGTCGCAGTTGAAGATGCGCGCGGCGTTGCGCTCCGACGCCCCCACCGGACCGGTGTGGTCGAGTAGTTGACCAAGTTCGTCCACTGCGTTGCAGACGTCGGCACGCAGCAGGTTCTCGCCGAAAAACTGGTGGAACATCTGGCCGATCGGCGACTTCAGAAACGCGACGCCGCCGGAGTGGCCGGGGCAGTGCCAGGAATACGAGCCGTCCGCCGCGTAATGGGTCAGCGCGCGGAAGAACGGCGGCACCAGCGAATCGAGATAGGCACGCGCTTCGCGGCCGATATAACGGGCGAGAAACTCCGGCGTGTCTTCCAGCATGTGGATGAAGCCGTTCAGCTCGCGCAGGATGTCGTTCGGAATATGGCGCGCAGTGCGCGTTTCGCCGTGCAGGAAGATCGGGATTTCGGCATTGCGGAAGCGCACTTCCTCGACGAAGGCGCGCAGCTTTTGCAGTGCCTTGCTCGTGTCCTCGTCGCTGCCCGCCAGTTCCTCGTCGTCGATCGACAGCACGAAGGCGGATGCCCGCGCCTGCTGCTGGGCAAATGAAGACAGGTCGCCGAAGTTGGTTACGCCAAGCACCTCCATGCCTTCCTTTTCGATCGCCTCGGCGAGCGTGCGGATGCCGAGTCCGGATGCGTTCTCGGAACGAAAATCTTCGTCAATGATGACAACGGGGAAGCGGAAGCGCATGGCGGCTCCTGAGTCTAAGCGTGAGAAAAACGCGGATTGTACGTCGACCGGGAAACGGTGGCGTTAAATTTTGGGCAGGGTCACGCCGACCTGGCCCTGGTACTTGCCGCCGCGGTCGCGGTAGGAGATTTCGCACACTTCGTCGGACTCGAGGAACAGCATCTGCGCCACGCCTTCGTTGGCGTAGATGCGCGCCGGAAGCGGCGTGGTGTTGGAAAACTCCAGCGTCACGTGGCCTTCCCACTCGGGTTCAAGCGGCGTCACGTTGACGATGATGCCGCATCGCGCGTAGGTGCTTTTGCCGAGGCAAATGGTCAGCACATTGCGCGGGATGCGGAAGTATTCCACGGTGCGCGCCAATGCAAAGGAATTGGGCGGGATGATGCAGGAATCGCCCTTCACCTCGACGAAGGAGTTCGGATCGAACGCCTTGGGATCGACGATGGTGGAATTGATGTTGGTGAACAGCTTGAATTCGTCGGCACAGCGCACGTCGTAGCCGTAGCTCGACGTGCCGTACGACACGATGGAACGACCATTGGCCTGTTTGATCTGCCCCGGTTCGAACGGTTCGATCATGTTCTGCTCAGCCGCCATGCGGCGGATCCATCGGTCGGACTTGATGCTCATCAGGTATTGGAAATGACGATGTTGGGGAATTTGGCGGAATGATCCACCGCGGTTTCGCCAATCTTAACAGCCACGCGACGCGCGATCCGCTTGTAGATTTCGGTCACGCGGCCTTCCGGATCGGACACCACGGACGGCTTGCCGGAGTCGGTGTCGGCACGGATGGCGCCGTCCAGGGGCAGCGCACCAAGGAATTCGACGTTGTAGTCCTTGCACATGCGCTCGCCGCCGCCTTCGCCGAAGATACGCTCTTCATGGCCGCAGTTCGAGCAGATGTGGAGGCTCATGTTCTCGACCACGCCGATGATGGGGATGCCGACTTTCTCGAACATCTTAAGGCCCTTGCGCGCGTCGATCAATGCGATGTCCTGCGGCGTGGTCACGATCACCGCACCGGTGACCGGCACACGCTGTGCGAGCGTCAACTGGATGTCACCGGTACCGGGCGGGAGGTCGACCACCAGATAGTCAAGCTCGCTCCAGTTGGTGTTGTTGAGCAGTTGTTCCAGCGCCTGCGTCACCATCGGGCCGCGCCACACCATGGGCGTCTCGACGTCGATCAGGAAGCCGATCGACATGGCCTGGATGCCGTGCCCGATCAGCGGCTCGAGGTTCTTGCCGTCGGTCGATTCGGGCTTGTCGGTGATGCCGAGCATGGTCGGCTGCGACGGGCCGTAGATGTCGGCGTCCAGCATGCCGACACGCGCACCTTCGGCGGCCAGCGCCAGCGCCAAGTTGACGGCGGTGGTGGATTTGCCGACGCCGCCCTTGCCGGAGGCCACGGCGATGATGTTCTTGACGTTGGGGATCAGCTTCACGCCGCGCTGCACGCTGTGAGAGACGATCTTGAAGCTGGCGTTGGCGGTGGCGGCGGTCACGCCGTCGATGCTCTTGAGCTTGTCTTCGACCTGCTGCTTGATGGTGGCCAACTGGCTCTGCGCCGGGTAGCTCAACAGGATGTCGACCGAGACGGCGCCGCCGTCGACCTTGATGTTGCGAGCGGATTTGGTCGAGACGTAATCCTTGTGCGTGTTGGGATCAACCAACTCTTTCAGTGCAGTTTGCACCTGAAGTTCAGAAACGGCCATGTTTGCTCCAGCGGGTTAATTAGCAATTGCTCATTTTAACGAATTCCGCTGCTTTGGGTGAACGGAAACGCAGAAAGGACGCGGGTTTCCCTGCCCTTCGCAGGGATATTCAGGACATTTTGGCGGGATTCATGAAGCCTGCGATGTGCGGGACGGACTGCAGCCGGCCGGCGACCGGAACACGCCTAACGCGGGTCAGCGTAGTGAGCCACCAGCACCGCCTCAGGCACGCGCACCCGAATCGCGGCGACCAGTTCGCTGATCGCCCCCGGGCGCGGACGCAGCGACACCCACAGCAGGTTCAGCCTCAGATTGAGGTCGGCAAACACGACATCCTGATGCAGCGCCAGCACGGCTTGAATGTCGCGCGAGGCACGCTCGATCTCGGCGCGGGGCCGGCTGCGCAGGCGCGGAATCAGCATCATGAAATCGGTCAGACGCAGACCGGCTAAGTCTCGGGTGGGGGCCACCTGCCACAAGGGCAGGCCCGGAATGGGTTCCGCATCGGTTGTCAGCGAGGTCGAAGCGTAGATCCTGATCTTCATCACGCCTCCTCCCACCCAAACTCAGGGCTTCAGTTGCAGGTCCAGTTCCGCGCCGCGGCGGTCGCAAATACGACGTGCGCGTTGCCGCAAAAAGCGGACGTCCTTGTGAAGATAGCGCTCCAGTTCCTCAAGCGCGAGGCGATAGACCTCGCGCTTGAAGTCGACCACCGCATCCATCGACACCCAGTACTCATTCCAGCGCCAGGCATCGAATTCGGGGTGGCCGCTGGCACGCAGCGAGACGTCGCAATCTCGTCCGGTCAGGCGCAACAAAAACCATATTTGCTTCTGGCCGCGATAGAGACCGCGACTGTCGCGCCGGGTCCAGTGCGGGGGTACGTCGTAACGCAGCCACTCGCGCGTGCGTCCGAGAACGCGCACATGCTCGGGCTGCAAGCCCACCTCTTCTTCCAGTTCCCGGAACATGGCCTGTTCCGGCGTTTCCCCTGCGTTGATGCCGCCCTGGGGGAATTGCCAAGCGTGCTGGTTGACGCGCTTGCCCCAGAAAACCTGGTTGTGCGCATTGCACAAAATAATGCCTACGTTCGGGCGGTACCCTTCTCGGTCAATCATGGCCGCCACCATTCATAAGTTCAATTACTTGCATTCTTTCACACCCGCTGGAAAATGCAAGCCGGGCGCAGCAGGAAAACTGACGTTATGTATTGTTTTAATTGGGATTTCCAGCCTCAAAGGACGGGGCCGCACGCCCCCATCGCGCGTGCTAGCCCAGCAATGGCGCAATGCCCTCCGCCCACTGAAAGTCGCGCGCGAAGCCACGCAAATCGAGCCCCCACCGTTTGGACAAATCAGCCAGCTGTGGCCGCACGGCTTCGAGCCTGTCGGGGGCGCGCGGCTCGGCAAACCCAAACACGATGACGTTGGTCTTGTTCTGCACCGCAATCCAGCCGACCTCGCCATCGAACGCCCGCGTCAGGCGCGCAAAATACTCGGCGAATTCACTGTCGCGCCCCCACAGATTCACCACCAGCACGCCGCCTGGCTTTAGCGCGCGGCGACAGGCTGCATAAAACGTCTGGGTTGCCAGCGCTTCCACTTGATTGCCGGCATCGAAGCCGTCGAGCAGGAGGACGTCAGCACTGCCGGGGTGCTGGCGCACATACAGCGCGCCATCGGCCTCGATCACGCTCAGCGTGTTGTCGTCCGGCGGCAACTCGAAATGCGTGCGCGCGGCGGCAATCACCCGCGGATCGATCTCCACCGCGGTGACGTGCGTCTGCGGGCGCTGCTTTCGAATGAACTTTGCGAGTGAGCCACCGCCCAGACCGATCATCAGTACCTCCCGCGGCATCGGGTTGAACATCAGGAACCCCATCATCGCGCGGGTGTAGGCGAGTTCGAGATCCCATGGCCGGCTTACCCGCATCGCGCTCTGGATCGCTCGGCTCCCCAGATGCAGCGTGCGCATGCCGCGTTCCTCGGTCACTTCCAGCCCGTCATCCGTTGCCCGGCTTTTACCAAACTTCAAGCGCATTGCTGTCCTGCCCCCCAATCGAGCGCGAAAGATTACCCGTCCGCACGCTAAAATGCGCGCTTTCGTCCTGATTATTCCACCATGCGCGCCACCCGGTTTTTCATCTCCACCACCAAGGAAGCCCCCTCCGAAGCCGAGCTCGTCAGCCACAAGCTGATGCTGCGCGCCGGCCTCATCAAGCGTCTGGGTTCGGGTCTGTATACGTGGATGCCGCTGGGGCTGCGCGTGCTGCGCCGGGTCGAGGCGGTGGTGCGCGAGGAAATGAACCGCGCCGGGGCGATCGAACTTCTGATGCCCGCGGTGCAGCCGGCCGAACTTTGGGAGGAAACCGGGCGCTGGGCGGTGTTCGGCCCGCAGATGCTGAAAATCAAGGACCGCCACCAGCGCGACTTCTGCTTTGGCCCGACCCACGAGGAAGTCATCACCGACGTGGCGCGCCGCGAAATCAAGAGCTACCGCCAGCTTCCGCTGAATTTCTACCAGATCCAGACGAAGTTCCGCGACGAGATCCGGCCGCGTTTCGGCGTCATGCGCGCGCGCGAATTCCTCATGAAGGACGCCTACTCCTTCCATGCCAGCCGTGACAGTCTCGCCGAAACCTACCGGACCATGTACGACGCCTATACGCGGATCTTCAGCCGGCTGGGGCTGACTTTCCGCCCCGTGGCCGCCGACACCGGCGCCATCGGCGGCTCGACCTCGCACGAATTCCACGTGCTGGCCGATTCCGGCGAGGACCTGATCGCCTACTGTCCGGATTCGGACTACGCCGCCAACGTCGAACTCGCCGAGGCCCTCGCCCCCGCGACGCCGCGCGCCGCGCCGCAGGAAACGCTGCGCGAGGTGGACACCCCGAAGCAGACCACCTGCGAGGATGTCGCCGCCCTGCTCGACATCCCGCTGACCCGTACCGTGAAGCTCATCGCAGTCATGGTGGGCGATACGCTGGTCGTCCTGCTGCTGCGCGGCGACCACATGCTGAACGAAGTCAAGCTCGGCAAGCTGGAGGGCATGGCGGATTTCCGCCTGGCGAACGAAGCCGAGATCCGCGCCGCCTTCGACTGCCCGCCCGGATTCCTCGGGCCGATCGGGGTCGACCGCACCAAAATCAAGGTCATCGCCGACCGCACGGTCGCCGCGATGAGCGATTTCGTCTGCGGCGCGAACAAGCCGAAATTCCACCTGGCCGGCGTCAATTTCGGCCGCGACCTGCAGGAACCGGATGTGGTAGCCGATATACGGAATGTGATGCCCGGCGACCCCAGCCCCGATGGCAAGGGGTCGCTTCAACTGTGCCGCGGCATCGAGGTCGGCCACGTGTTCCAGCTCGGCAGCAAGTATTCGCAGGCGATGAACGCGACCTACCTGGACGAGGCGGGCAAGGCCCAGGCGTTGGAAATGGGCTGCTACGGCATCGGCGTGTCGCGCATCGTGGCTTCGGCCATCGAGCAGCACCACGACGAGAAAGGCATCATCTGGCCGAAGACGATGGCACCGTTCTTGCTCGTGATTGTGGCCATCGGCTACGGCAAGAGCGAACTGGTTAAAAATGCTGCCGACACGTTCTATGATGAACTCACGGCCGCTGGCGTCGACGTATTGCTGGATGACCGCGACGAACGCCCCGGCGTGATGTTTGCCGATGCTGAACTGATCGGCATTCCGCACCGCGTGACGATAGGCGAGCGCGGGTTGAAGGACGGCATGATCGAGTACCAGCCGCGCCGGGCGGAAGCGGGGAAAAGCGGCGACGCACAAAAAGTCGCCTTGGCCAACGCAATGGATTTTTTTGAGGGATTGCTGGAAAGCTGACATGAACAAGACGACGCACATCGGCCTGTTGATCGCCGCCCTGCTGCTTGCCCTGCCCGCCCAGGCAGGCAACCAGCGTGAGGAAGCGATGTCGGCCAATGTGCGTGCCTCGCTGCAGCGTGCCCTGGCCGACACCGCAGTCACCCGCACGGCTTTTCGAAATATCGCCGACGAGGCGGCCTGGTTGAAGGAAATGTCGCGCCGGCTCGCCAAGCGCATGCCGGACGAAGCCGAGCGGCTGGAATTCCTGACCACGCTGCACTGGGAGGCCTCGCGCGCGGGAGTCGATCCTCAAATGATGCTGGGGCTGATCCAGGTTGAAAGCGGCTTCCGCAAATATGCGGTTTCTCCGGTGGGCGCGCGCGGCTATACGCAGGTCATGCCGTTCTGGGTCAAGGCCATCGGCAGCCCCGACCACAATCTTTTCCAACTGCGCACCAACCTGAGATACGGTGCGCTGATCCTGCGCCACTACATCGATATCGAACGCGGCGACCTATTCCGCGCGCTCGGCCGCTACAACGGCAGCCTGGGCCGTCCGGAATATCCCAACCTCGTTGTCGGCGCCTGGAAGCGCCACTGGGATTACACCCCAAGCACCAAGTCAGCCGACGCATCCGCCGCCTCGCCCAGCCTGAATTGAGACGGCCCGGGGATCGCCGCGATCCCTGTTTCTCCCGTTCACCCGCAACCTTATGTAATTCACGGATCACGATCCCGACGGACGTGGCCATCCTGCATGCCCGCGCGCATTTTTCGCCAGGACGCGGCTGACATGAACACTTTTGGCGAAATCCCGACCAGGCGTCAGGCGTTCGTCATTCCCGGTAATGCCCCGGCTTTTCCCTGCCCCCGCCATCCGCACTGCAGGCGTGTGTTCTGCAGTGCCCGTGACTTGGCACGGGACATGCAAGGGATAAGTTGGCTCACCCAAATCACAATAAGGCAGCACCGGAGACAACCATGGACATGACAATGCATTTGTCCCGCACGGAAAAGGGGCATGAGGAAATTTTCAACCAAGGCCATAGCTTGCGGCCCAAACAACGGCAAATCCTGTTCGCCATCGGAAACGGAATAACGTGTGGCGAGTTGCGCAGCAAATTACCCAACTGCGTCGAACTGCAGGAAATGGTGAAAGATTTGCTGCAAAACGGATTTGTCCATTCCCAGTCCGATGCGGCTGCGGCAGCGGCCTCACCCGAAGCCAGCAGCCCGGCAGCACCTGCACCAGCAACGCCGCCGGTCGCGGGCAATCGACCCGCTGGCAGCCTCGAAGCCGGGCGCAACTACGTACTTGAATTTATGGCCAAGCTGGTGGGAACCAAGTCTCCGGCCTATCGGCAGATGAGTGCAGTACAGGACATGGCGGGCTTCAACACCGTATTGCCCATGTGCCGCAGGGTGGTTGCGGCGGTGGCCTCACCGCATCAGGCGGCGGAAATGGAAGCCGGCGCCGTCAAGTGCATGGGGGGCTGATTCCCGCCGCAACATCATCCCGCCACCAGGCGTCCCGGCTGGGCCAGCCGGCGATCAGGGCTGCGAACTGAGAATGACCAGCGCCTTCGGCTGACAATCCGCCGTCACCACGGTGCCTGGCCCGCCCGGAATAGAATTGACCACCCCCTCAAATGGCGCCTTGAGTTCGGCATCGCTGAGGTTTTTTTTCGCAATCACATAATGCGCATTGGCGCGCGAAAGCGCGGCTTTCGCCCGTGCGTGACGCAGCGTGGACGCCTCGAGTTCACTGGTCGACGACACGGTGCGATCAAACAGTTCCTTGGCTCGCTCCAGTTCGCGCTTCGCATCCTCTTCATCGGCCTGCGCGAGCGCCTGCTCCGCCGTCGCCTCGTCGAGTTGGGCCTGCAGCACGGTCTTGTCTAGACGCAGCAGCACTGCGCCCTTCTTCACGCGCTGTCCGGGCTTCACCAGAACGGTCTCAACCACGCCGGACACGCGGGTAGTGAGTTCGACCCGCTCTGCCGCCCATAGCGTGCCTGCCGATCCCAGACAAATCCCGGCCAGTGCCATGGCCGCCATGCGCTGCTTCATTGCTGTACTCCCTCAACAGGCGGCAGGCTGCCACCGGACAATGCTTCCAGCCGGGCCAGCGCCAGCGCCAGCCGGTATTCCATCTGTTTGCGCCTCAACTGAGCTGCCTGGGTCTGCGCCATGCTGCTTCCCAGATTGGTCCTCAACTCGAGTTCGTATTCCGCCCGGGCACGCTCCAACGCCCAATCGCGAAATTCAACCTGCTTGTCAGCAGCAGGGCGTCCGCTGCCACGCAGCCAGTCGATTTCCTGCAGGGTGGCAAGCAGCATGTCGGAAAGCTCAAGCTTGAGTTTCTCCAGTTCGGCCGCGCGACGCTCCTTAAGTGCCAGTTCACGGGCCACACGCGCATCGACACGTCCGCCCTGGTAAAGGGGAATACTGAATACCAGCCCTGCGCTCACATCATCCCGCGTGGTGGATGGACGGCTATAGCTGGCGCCGACCACCTCGGCATCCAGCACCGGATTGCGTTCGGCGCGAATCCCGGCAAGCCGCGAATCAGCAGCCGAAAGTTGCGCCTGCAAGGCCAGTACACGCGGATTTTTCTGCATCACCCAGGACAGCAGTGCATCGTATTCCGGCACCGGCCTGGCATTGTCCTGCAAGACCGGCTCAGCGAGGGTGGTCGGCAGTTTGTCGGGACGATACATCGCATGCCCAAGTTTCTGCCGGGTGCTGCGCATACTCTGCAGGCTGGCGTTGCGGCGCTCACGCCAGTCCTGATAGAACGCCTCCAGCCGCATCAGATCGGGACGGTTGCCGATCCCCAGTTCAAAGCGCTCCCGCGCCTTGTCCCATTCGAGATAGGCCACCGTCATGAATTCGTTGTCCGCGACATATTGCTGGTCGGCCAGCAGGACATCGAAGAAACGGGCCATGATGTCGATGCGGCGCAGGCGTTCGACATTGATAAGCTCTGCCTGGCGCGCCGCGATTTCCTGATCGGCTGCAGCAACGGCCTCTTCTGTTCGCCCGAAATCGAGCAGAGGCTTGCGTGCGACAAGGCGCCCTACGTTGTCCGCTCTCCAGTCGCCCGCATTGGGAAGACCATCGTCGGGTCGAAGCCCCGTGCGCAGGGCACCGTCCAGGAACAGGGCGAAATCCTGACGGCTGGCCGCCTGGTCGCGGTCAGCACGCGACACCGCCAGATCACTCTCGGCGATGCGCCGGTCAGGATGGGCCGCAACCACAGCAGCCAAGGCTTCATCCAGCGTCAGGCGTTCCGCCGCCGCCGGCCAAGACAGTCCACACGCCAGCAGCACCCCGCAGGCGACGCGCATCATTTGCCTTGCTTGTACTTGACGAACGGCTCGGTTGCGTAAGCCCCCTCTGCCACGTAACGGCCGAGCAGCAAAAATTCTGCCTTGTCCTTGACCGGGCCGGTATGGCGCGTCATTGGCTTGCCGTCGAGGTCGAAGAACATCAAAACCGGCGTGGCCCGAACGCGCAAGCCCAGGGAAAACGCCTTTTCGGTCGTGGTCCTGCCCTGAAAATCCGTGAGTTCGGTATCGCCGTTGACGTCGATCGGATACAGCAGGAATTTTGCACGGTAGTCATCCTGCACATCGGACTGGTTGAGGATGGTGGTTTTCATGCGCTCGCAGAAGGGGCATTCGTCCATCTCGAAAAACAGGAAGATGCCCTTCTTTCCCTGCTTTTTGGCTTCCTGCAGGTCTGCCTGCAGATCGCCGAACTTGGGCTGGAAGAAATGACTCATCGGATCGCGTGTTTCGGCCCAGGAGGGCGCGGCAAACAGCAGTAAAAAAGCGATTAGCACTTGACGCATGGCATCACCTCGATTGCATTCAGAATCATTTTTTCGCGGGGGTTGGCTTGCTGGCAATGTAGCTTTCCACCGCCGCTCGAGTGATCAACCCCACTTGTTGGGCGACCATTTTACCCTCCGGGTTGAACAGATAGGTGGTCGGCAAACCCTGTACGGGGCCGATCTGCCTCAAAATTTCAGGCGTGCCCAGCACGATCGGGTAATCGACAAACAGACCCTCGGCAAAATCAGTCACCTGTTTGGCGCTGCGGTAATCCATGGCAACGCCGATGACCACAAGATTGTTTTTCTTGTTTTCGTTCAGCGCGATCAGATCGGGGATTTCCTCCAGACAGGGCGGGCACCAGGTCGCCCAATAGTTCACCAGCACCCATTTCCCCTTGTATCCGGACAGCGTATGGGTCTTGCCATTGCTGTCGGTCACCTTGAAATCCGCGGCCTGCGACGACAGTGCCATCAAGGCCAACAGCAGTCCCGCCAGCCACATCGGATAAAATCGCGTTCTTTGTAACATCTGCATTATTTTTCCATCATGAATGAAATCCGCATCGAGAAAGACTCGCTCGGCGAGGTCCAGGTTCCCAAGGATGCTTGGTATGGCGCGCAAACTACGCGCGCCGTGGCGAATTTTCCCATTTCGGGTCGCCTTCCGGATAAGGATTTCGTACTAGCGCACGTGCGCATCAAGCTGGCTGCTGCGCGCGCCAACTGCCAGCCGGGCTGGCTGCCGGAAGAAAAGCGCAATGCCATCGTCGCCGCCTGCGAGAAAATTCTCGCAGGCGAGTACCACGACCAGTTCGTGGTCGACCGCTTCCAGGCCGGCGCCGGAACCAGCCACAACATGAACAGCAACGAGGTCATCGCCAACCTCGCCAGCGTCGCGCTGGGCGGGGAAAAAGGCGCCTACAAGCCGATCAACCCCAACGACGACGTCAACATGGGGCAGTCGACCAACGACACCATCCCCAGCGCGATCCGGCTGGCCGTGCTGGCCAAGCTGCCGCGACTGACTGCGGCGGTGCATGCGATGGCGGCTGAATTTTCGCGGCTCGCCGAACGCGAAAAGGACACGGTGAAGTCAGGCCGCACCCATTTGCAGGATGCCGTGCCGACCACGCTGGGCCTGGAATTTGCCGGCTACGCCTGGACGCTGGCGCGTTGTGCAAGCAGCCTCGATGCGGTGCGCCCTGCCTTGTGCGAAATCGGCCTCGGCGGCTCAGCCGCAGGCACCGGCCTCAACACCTCGCCCGACTACCCGGCACGCGCCGCGGCCGAGCTGGCCAAGCTCACCGGCGAGCCGATCCGCGTCGGCCAGCTGGTCGCGCAGATGCAGTCGATGAACGACCTGGCGCGACTGTCCGGCGAAATCCGCAACCTCGCGCTGGAGCTCACCCGCATTTCCAACGACCTGCGCCTGCTGGCTTCCGGCCCGCGCACGGGACTGGGCGAAATCCAGTTGCCGCCGGTTCAGCCCGGGTCTTCCATCATGCCCGGCAAGGTCAACCCGGTGATGTTCGAGATGCTGAACCAGGTGTGCTTCCAGGTGCTGGGGCAGGATGCGGCGGTGAGCTACATGGTGCAGGCGGGGCAAATGGAACTCAACGTGATGATGCCTGCCCTGGGCAGCGCGCTGTTCGACGCCATGGACTGGCTGACCAACGCGATGAACGCCGCCACCGAAAAGAACCTCAAGGGCATCGTCGTCAACCGCGAGCGTTGCGCCTTCTTCATCCACCAGAGCGTCGCGCTTGCCACCCTGCTCAACACGCAGATTGGCTACAACCAGGCCGCTGAGGTCGCAAAGGAGTCGGAGAAATCCGGCCGCCCGGTGCGCGACATCGTCGCCGAGCGCGGACTGATGAGCGCGGCGGACTTCGATGCGTTGGTGCTACAGGCAGCGCACGGCGTCGGGAGCGGCGGCGGTGCCGGCTAAACCCGGAAGAACGGGACTTAGCCTGGAAACGGCCGTTTCCGAGATAATCGCGTCCCTTTCCTGAGACCCGCACCCCATGGCGATCCAGTGGTTCCCCGGTCACATGACCACCGCGCGCAAGAAAGCCGCGGAGACGATGGCGCAGATCGACGTGGTGGTCGAGGTGCTCGACGCACGCCTGCCGGAAGCCGGCAGCAACCCGATGATTCACGAGCTGCGCACGCATCGCCAGCGCGCCTGCCTCAAGCTTTTGAACAAGGCCGATCTGGCTGATCCCGAAGCGACCCGCGCCTGGATCGATTACTTCAACAAACAACCGGGCGTGCTGGCGGTGGCGATTTCCGCCAAGAAGCCAAGCGACGTAGCGAAGCTGCCGGCACTGGCGCAGAAGCTGGCGCCGCACCGCGACGACACCTTCAAGCCGCTTCGACTGATGATCATGGGCATCCCTAACGTCGGCAAATCGACTCTGCTGAATGCGCTGGTGAAGCGCCGCGTGGCGGCGGTTGGGGACGAGCCAGCGGTGACCAAATCGCAGCAGCGAATCAACCTCACGCCGCGTCTGACGCTGGTCGACACGCCGGGGATGACCTGGCCGAAAATCGAGCACGACTCGGACGGTTTCATGCTGGCGGCCAGCCACGCAATCGGCCGCAACGCAGTGATCGACGAAGAGGTGGCGATGTTCCTGGCAGGCATTCTGCTCGAACGCTACCCAGCCCTGCTGAAGGCACGTTACGGTTTTTCGCTCGAGGGACTCGACGCGGCCGGCGTGCTGGAAGCTGTGGCGAAAAAACGCGGCTGCATCCTGAAGGGACGAGGCGGCGAACTCGACCTGGAAAAGGCCGCAATGATCCTGCTCACCGATTACCGAACCGGCACCCTGGGCCGCATCAGCCTGGAAACCCCATCTTCGCGCCAGGCCATGCTGGCAGCAGCGCGCAACAAACCAGAACCCGGTCCATCCTGCGCCGGGCTGGATGTCCCCAAGCCGTAATCCATCAAGCCCAGCGTTTGGTGCCCGTGCGCACGTCGATGCATCTCCGCCACCAACCCCTCGAACTGCCGCGTGATCTGGCGACCGATCAGGAAATCACCGATCACTGGCGGGAGCCAGAAATCCGGCGTAAGCAGGACCTCGTAGTCGACTCGGGTGTACGGGCCGTCGCCATGCAGGCGAATGACCCCGTGGGTGGCCAGATTGCCCGCCACCGAATCGATGGCGACGGATCCATCAGGGCGATACACCACATCCAGGGTGGTGTGGGTGGGAATCTCCAGGAAAAGGAGGCGCGCCACGCCTTCAATCTCCACGCGCTTTCGCCCGGACCCGGCACTAATCACGCGGGCTTCAAGGATATCTGGAACGAAGCGGGGCATGTTTTCGTAATCGTTCAGTACTGCCCAGACCACATCGAAATCGACCTGCAGGATTAGCGCCACCACCACCTGGACCGCCTTGCCGTCTGAAGTGAGCGCGGTGCGCACCTTGATCTCGTCAGCGACGCTGCCGACCGGGATCGCGGCCAAGCGATCCCATTCACCCGCGTGCGCGGCAACCGCGCATCCGTATACCTGCAAGGCGACTAAAACGGCAGCCAATTGCGCCCAGGCTGAAGTTTTCTTAGGCACGTCCGGAATTCCCCATGTGAAAGGATTGCGTTGCTTTTATAGCTCAGCCTATTGCTGGTGACTCGGCCTTGGCGACGGTTCAGGCCAGGAAGAAACCGGCCACACAACGGCGCTTGAAGTCGCGCACTCGGCTGATCTTTCGCATCGCGGTACTGACGCCGAAACCGTCCATTCGCCTACCAGCGAAGGCTTCTCGTAATCGGCTGCAATGGCCGAACATCCAACGCACCCGCAGCCATATCGTCCGATCCGCTGCGGATTGGCTCAGGATCCCGGATTATTTGCCTTTCGGCCAGTCTGCCTGATCCAGCCAAGCCACCGTTTCCAGCCTGCCCCCCACCACTGACACCGGCACCTTCTCGCCACGTCGCCAATGCAGCAGTGCTTCGCGCTTGCCGGAACCCGTCACGACAAACCACACGCGCCGACTGCGATTCAGCCGCGCCGCCGAGAGGCTTACCCGTTCTGGCGGCGGCTTTGGCGCCTCGAAGACTGCGAGCACGTCCGGGCTGCCTGGCGCATCACCCCAATCGTGGCCGGGAAAGAGACTGGCGGTATGGCCATCCTCGCCCATGCCCAGCAGCACCACGTCGAAATCGCCCACGCATTTCAGCCAGTCTCCATACAAGCCTGCGGACTCGCGCGCGCCGAGTTCGGCCGGGATCGGACGTCGGTTTCCGGACGGGATGCGGGAAGCTGCAAGCCAGGCCGCCTCACTCATCACGCTGTTGCGCTCGGGGTGGTCGGCCGGCAGACAGCGTTCGTCGCCGTACCAGACCTGCCAGCGTTCATCGCCTGCGTGCCTGTCAGCCAGCGCCCGATAGAGTTCACGCGGCGAGCTGCCGCCCGCCAGCACAAGATGGAACACGCCTCGTGTCGCGATGGCAGCCTCGGCTTCCGTGCACAGTGCATCGGCCAATGCTGACACCAGCGCGTCGGCGTCGGCGAACACGCGCCATTCGGGCAGCGTCATAACTCGGCTACTTTCAATTTGGCAACGCTCTTAAAGTTCGTTGCGCCAGACCTGATCGTCACTGTCGAACAGACGGTTGGCATCCGCCGAACCCCAACTTCCGGCGGGATAGGTCGGGATGTATTCGCGCTCGACCGCCCAGTGCTTGAGGATGGGATCGACCACCCGCCACGCCCATTCGATTTCGTCAAAGCGCAGGAATAGCGAGCGATCGCCTTCGATGACATCGAGCAGCAGGGTTTCGTATGCGTCGAGCGTCTGCTCATCGGTTTTCAGGAAACTCGCGTTCATCTGCATCAGCCGCGTGTCCATATCGAGCCCGGGCTGCTTGACGTGGATTTCCATGCGCATCGATTCATCGGGCTGGATCGACAGCAGGATCCAGTTGGGATCGACCGACTCGAGCGGGGTTTCGCGGAACAGCTGCTGCGGCGGATGACGGAAGCGGATCGCGATCATCGAGGTCTGGTGGGGCATGCGCTTGCCAGTGCGCAGATAGAAGGGCACCCCGCGCCAGCGCCAATTGTCGATGTAGAACTTGGCCGCAACGTAGGTTTCGGTGACGGAATTGGGCTCGACATTTTCTTCCTGCTGGTAGCCCACCACGGGCTTGCCGTCGATCGTGCCGCGGGTGTACTGCGCACGCAGCGCATGTGCATGCACCGCACGCTTGGCGATCGGACGGATCGAGCGCAGCACCTTCACCTTTTCGTCCTGCAGCGCGTCGGCCTCCAGTGCAGCGGGCGGCTCCATCGCGACGACGGTGAGCAACTGCATCAGGTGGTTCTGCAGCATGTCGCGCAGCGCGCCGGCGCGATCGTAGTAGTCCGCACGGTTCTCGATGCCGATCGACTCGGCGACCGTGATCTGCACATGGTCGATGAAGTTACGGTTCCAGAGGGGCTCGATCAGCGTGTTGGCGAACCGGAAGACGAGCAGGTTCTGCACCGTCTCCTTGCCGAGAAAGTGATCAATGCGGTAGACCTGCTCTTCGTCGAAATGCTGGTGCAGCAGGCGATTGAGCATCTGTGCCGATTCGAGGTCTTCACCGAAGGGCTTTTCGATCACCACGCGGTTCAGTCCGCGCGGCTTGTTGAGTCCCGCGGCCTCCAGGTTCTGGATCACCGCGCCGAATTCAGCCGGCTTGATCGCGAGATAGTAGACCGCGCTTGAACACGCCGACTCGGGCGGAAGCCGCTCGGCCAGTGCGCGGTAGGAGGACGCGTCGTTGAGGTCGCCCTTGAAATAGCTGAAGCGTGCGACAAAGCGCTCGAACACCGGCGTATCGAACGACCCCTTGATCTTGTCCCTGAGGACTTCACGCATGTGTTCGCGCCAGGTTTCTGTCGACCAGTCACGCCGTGCAAACGCGATGATGGTGAGCGACTCTGCAAGCCGTGCTGCAGCCTCCAGGTGATACAGCGCAGGCAGGAGCTTGTTCGACGCGAGGTTTCCGGTCGCACCAAAAATCACGAATGAACATGGCAGATTGTCGGTTGAGGCGTTTTTGCCGAGGTTCATCTCAACCCTCCTTCACGGCATGACCGCCGAAACCCTGACGCATTTTTGCAAGCATCTTCGCCGCGTAGTCGTTCCTGCCCTGGGTGGCGAAGCGCATCATCAGCGCAAGCGTCATCACCGGCGTCGGCACGCCCTGCTCGACCGATGCGAGCGCGGTCCAGCGGCCCTCGCCGGAATCCGACACGAAGGGCTCGATGGCCTCGAGGGTCTGGTCGCTTGCCAGAAAATCCGTCGTCAAATCCAGCAACCACGAGCGCACCACGCTGCCGTGCCGCCACAACTCTGAAATCGCCGCGAGGTCGAGCTCGAATTCGGGCTTGGATTGCATTAGCGCGAAGCCTTCGGCGAAGGCCTGCATCATGCCGTACTCGATGCCGTTGTGAACCATCTTGACGTAATGCCCCGAGCCCACCGGGCCAGTATGCAGCCAGCCGGTGGTCGGCGTGGGGGCAAGCGCTTCCATGTACGGTTTAAGTTGGGAAGCCACGGCATCGCTGCCACCGAACATGATGCAGTAGCCGTTGTCGAGCCCCCATACGCCGCCCGAGACTCCGGCGTCGGCAAACTCGACGCCGAATTCGGCGCACCGAGCCGCGCGCGGTGCATCGTCCTTGAAGTGTGCATTCGCACCGTCGACCACCAGATCGCCCGGCGACAACAGGGGCAACAGCGCATCGAGTGCGGCCTCGGTCGCCTCGCCCGCCGGCAGCATCAGCCAGACGATGCGCGGCGCCTGCAGTGCGTCCACCATGTCCTGCAGGGTGGCGCTGGCGTGATGGCCGGTTTCCGTCGCAATGGCCTCGCTCACCTCATGACTGCGGTTGTGGACTACGATCCGGATGCCTTTTCGCGCCAGGCGCCTTGCCATGTTGCCACCCATGCGGCCCAGTCCGACGATGCCGAATTTCATGCTTGACTCCTTTGAGGTTTAGTCTGCATGGCGCAGCAATCGTGCCAGCAGTGAACACATGATAGAACGCGAGAATGACGGGCAAGTGGCGCTGAGCATGCACTCGGGCGGTGCGCGATGCACCTGATCAGGCCATTAAACCCGGGAACAACTTGACCAGACCGCCCGCGATCATCTCGATTGAAATCGCCGCGATGATCAGACCCATCAGACGTGTGACGACGTGAATCCCGGTTTTGCCGAGCCGCCTGGCAATCATCGGCGCGGCCCGAAACGCCAGCCACACCGACACCGCCACCAGCATCACCGGAATCAGCAACAGACCCTGGTGCAGTAAATCGCCCTGCGCCGCCCCCGATGCAACGATGACATGCGTGATCGCTCCCGGTCCGGCCAGCAACGGCACGCCCAGCGGCACCACCCCGACCGAATCCTTCTCTTCCGCCTCCTGCGCCTCGTCCTCGGTCTGCCGCTGCGGGCTGACATGCGCCTCCACCATCGACAGCGCCAGCAACAGCAGCAGCAGGCCGCCCGCCACCGAGAAGGCCGCAAGGCGGATGCCGAAAAACGCCAGCAACGGCTCGCCGGCAAACGTGAAGAGGGTCAGCACTCCCAGC
Source organism: Thiobacillus sp. (assembly GCA_011391285.1). The sequence goes on along the minus strand of JAABQU010000111.1, from coordinate 28,832 downwards.
ACCGTCAGCGCCGCGATGCGCGCCGCGGCATGACTCTGCGCCAGGCTGTAGCCGCGGGTGGCGAGCAAGAAAATCGGGATGACGCCGACGGGGTCGACGATGGCAAACAGGGCGAATGCGGATTTGACGAGGGCGAAAATGTCCATGCCTGCATCATAGCCGCATGGGTTTTAAATTCGGCGGAACACCATATCCCACACCCCGTGCCCCAGACGGATCCCGCGCTGCTCGAACTTGGTGAGCGGGCGGGTGTCGGGGCGCGGCGCGTAATCCGTCACAGTGTTTTGCAACTGCGGCTCGGCGGAGAGCACGGCGAGCATCTGCTCGGCGTAGTCCTGCCAGTCGGTGGCGAGATGAATATAGCCGACGGGCGCAAGACGGCTGGCGAGCAGGCTCACCAGCGGCGGCTGGATCAGGCGGCGCTTGTGGTGGCGCTTCTTGTGCCAGGGATCGGGGAAGAAGATGTGGATGCCCGCAAGGCTCTCCGGCTTGAGCATCTGCGTCAACACCTCGAAGGCATCGTGCTGGATGACGCGAACATTGGTGAGTCTCCGCTCGCCGAGCTGCTTCAGCAACGCGCCAACACCCGGCGTGTGGACCTCGACGCCAAGGTAGTCGTTTTCCGGGTGGGCCGCGGCGATCTCGGCCAGCCCCTCGCCCATGCCGAAGCCGATCTCCAGAATGCAGGGTGCGCTGCGGCCGAAGGCTGCGTCGAGATCGAGCACGGTCGCCTGGTACGGCAGCATAAACTGCGGCCCGAGCTCGGCCAGCGCACGGGCCTGGCCCGAGCCGACGCGCCCGGCGCGCAGCACATAGGAACGGATGCGCGGATGCGCGCCGGTATCGGTCGTCATGCTTATTTGTTGCCGGTGATGAGGCCGCTGGTGGGCGAGCTCGGGCTGGCCTTGTAGATCTTCTTCGGCATGCGGCCGGCGAGGAAAGCCTCGCGTCCGGCCTCCACCGCCTTTTTCATCGCCGAGGCCATCAGCACCGGGTTGCCGGCGCCGGCAATCGCGGTGTTCATCAGCACGGCGTCGCAGCCGAGTTCCATCGCGATGGTGGCGTCGCTGGCGGTGCCGACGCCGGCGTCGACGATCACCGGCACGCTCAGGCGGTCGATGATGATCTGCAGATTCCACGGGTTGAGGATGCCCATGCCGGAACCGATCAGGCTCGCCAGCGGCATCACGGCGACGCAGCCGATGTCTTCAAGCTGCCTGGCGGCGATCGGGTCATCCGACGTGTAGACCATCACCTGGAAGCCGTCCTTCACCAGCACCTCGGCCGCCTTGATGGTTTCGGCCACGTTGGGATACAGCGATTCGGCATCGCCCAGCACTTCGAGCTTGACCAGGGAATGGCCGTCCAGCAGCTCGCGCGCCAGGCGCAGGGTGCGGATCGCGTCGTCCGCCGTATAGCAGCCGGCGGTGTTGGGCAGGTAGGTGTATTTCGATGGTGGCAGCGCGTCCAGCAGGCTGGGCTGGCCGGCATCCTGGCCGATGTTGGTGCGGCGGATGGCGACAGTGACGATTTCGGCGCCCGAAGCTTCGACGGCAAGGCGCGTCTGTTCGAAATCCTTGTATTTCCCGGTGCCGACCAGCAGGCGGGAGGCATAGGATTTTCCAGCGATGACAAGAGGGTTCATAAGTTCAGCTAGGCGTAAGGGGTAAAAAGCAATGCGCGGAGCAAAGCGGGATGAGGAATCACGGCCGGCGTTTCGCGCGTCAACGCTGTGGACCTACTCCGTCAGCCCCCGCCGACCGCGACGACGATTTCCAGTCGGTCGCCACTGGCAAGGGGGGTGGCGGCGTGCTGGCTGCGCGGGACGATTTCACCGTTTTTTTCGATGGCGATGCGTTTTCCGACAAGATCCAGCGTCTCGATCAATTGGGTAAGTGAGAGCGGCGCGGGGAAGGTGCGGGGTTCGCCGTTGATGACCAGTTCAATCACAACTTCTATCCGGACATGAGTTTCAGTATGATGCCGAATTCTACCCTGAAGCACCCTGCAGGGCATGAAGGCACCTGCCTTCCCGGAAAGTCATCACACCACGCGGGCGTCGTATAGTGGCATTACCTGAGCTTCCCAAGCTCATGAGGAGGGTTCGATTCCCTTCGCCCGCTCCAGATACTGCATGCAGGTCCGAAATTCCGGCAAAATCGGTACGACATGCCGCGCGGCAGCCTGCCTCGTTGTTTTCAGCGAGTAATCGCTTACTAAAACACCTTTTAAAAACAATAAGAAGAGGGGCTCGACCCTTGGGAATCAAAAATTTCTTCCTCAAAACTTAAAGATTTTTAGGCCGCTGCCGATAGTTCAGCCATGCGGCAAAGTGTCAATATTTTGACATTTGTGCCGACCACCGAACAGGGCAAACCCGCCGCGAGACGGGGACGCAAAGTTTCCGGTCTCGATGACCCCATCAGGACATCGAGATAGCGGGATTGCCGGTCATCTCCGGTCACGCACTCCCCCTTCGTTCCCTGGTCGGCCCGCCGTTGATACCGTGAGGTGATTTCAATGGAGCGCGAGATGCCAGATCCATCAGTCGTAGTGAATCTCAACCAGTTCGAGCGTACGCGCCGATCACAGGTCTCCGCCGAAACCTTGAGCATTCTGCATGGCAGCAGAGACCTGTTGATCGAGGGTGCGGCCCGCGCCTTGACACGGCAAACCGAGGCCATGGAAAACGCCCTGCTGGCAATGGCCGACCGCGCGCCTTTGCTGGAAACGCGCAATAGCTATTACGATGCCCAAGGTATCCTCAACAGACGGGCGAACGAGTTGCTGAGCGCTTGCAAGGAAGCCTATTGCAGCACCTTCAACAATTTTGTTCAGGGTCAAAGCAAATCCAGCACGCCCGAGCTGTCAGAACTGTCTCTGATGGGCGACGACGATTTCGAAATCACGCTTGCAGTCGACAAGGCCACCGCACGCATGCACTTCAATTGCGCGGAGGAACTGGTAGCCCTGGACGCCCGCATGGCCAAAATGCTGGGCAAATCCGAACTATCTGACAAAGACAATCCCCTTGCCCCCCGCCTGCTGTGCGAAGCGCTGCTGGATGGCATGTGCAGCCTGAATCTGGATCAGAATGTCCAGGTCGTGTTGCTGAACCAGTTTGACCTGGTTTTGACCACCGAACTTGCACAGATTTACCAGATGATCAATCGTCATCTGGTCGACCGGGGGATTCTGCCCGACCTCAAGGCTGGGACGAAAAGCCATAAACGCAATTCAGCCTCCGCATCCGACAGCGCACCCGACACCCCATCGGCCGGCAACGACATGTTCAAGCTGTTTGAGAAGCTTGCGGGTGGCGGCGCAGGGCCGGGCGGTGTTTCTGCAGCCGGCATTGCCGGATTCAGCCTGCTCGAATCGCTCGGCCAGCTGCAAGCCGGCTCCGCCATGACGCTGCCGGGCGGAGCGCGATTCGAACTGCCCCTGCTGGAAGCCAGTGCCATCCACAACGTTCTGCGTAGCCTCCAGCAAAGTCCGGCCATGCAGGCAGCAAGCCCGCTTGATGCCGTTCTGGTGGATGCGGTGGCCATGCTGTTCGACGTCGTGTTCGACGAGTCCGGCATCCCGGACCGCCTCAAGGCGCAGATCGCGCGCCTGCAGATTCCCGTCCTGAAGGCGGCCATGCTGGACCGCAACTTCTTCTCCCAATCAAAACATCCGGTCCGACGCATGCTGGACGCGACGGCCAAACTTGCGGTTCACCTGCCCGACAACAAGGGGGGCAATGCCCGGCTGGAAGCTGTTTCGAAAGTGGTGAGCCGGGTGCTCGACAGTTTCGAAAAGGATATTGCCGTATTCGATGCCGCAGCCCGGGAACTCGAGGCAATGGGTGAAGAGCTGGAAGTCCAACTTGAAGAGGCCACAGGTGTCAGCCTCCAACAGGACATCGCCCAGATCAGGCAAGCGGAGCGGGCAGAGCTTGCCCCGGTGGTCGTGCACGATTTCATTAACCGGGCGATTGCGGATCAGCCTGTCGAAGAAATCCTGCGTGAATTCCTGCGGCGCGACTGGGCCCGGCTGCTGACCCTGGACTACATCAGGGAAGGTGAAGAAGGCGCTCACTTCAACAGCCATGTCGAAACCATGCGCGAACTCGTGTGGAGTGTTCAGCCCAAGGCCGACATGGACGCACGCCTGATGCTGGTGCGCATTCTGCCCGGCTTGTTGAAACGGCTGCGCGAAGGCGCGACAGAAATCGAACTGCCGCAAAAACTCGCCGACCGCGTCTTTGCCACGCTGGTCATTCTGCACGCCAACGCAGTGCGTCCCACTACAAAGCCGGTGCCCTTGCCCGACATCACCCCCGAGGAGATCGAGGAAATTGCGGCACAGCCCGATGTGGAAGCAACCGCCGCCATGTTTGTCCCGGAATCCCCGTCTGAACCCGCCGTGCCCGAATACGAGGACGAGTTCACCTTGCGCGCCCGCGGACTGGAAAAGGGCGACTGGGTGGAGTTCCACTACAACGACGGCACTTTCCGCTGGGCACGTCTCGGATGGGTCAGCGGTGTCCGGAACACCTACCTGTTTTCGGATCAGGACGGTATGAACAGCTTTTCCATCAGCATGCATCGACTGGCCGACAAGCTGCGCCGTGGCGAAGCGGTACTGGTGGAACGCAAGTCCATCACCGAATCGGCATTCGGCAAGCTGATGAACCTGTTCCGCCAGAAGCTCGGCGTCGGCTGAAATAACGTCTCCGGTAATAAAGCAGCTCCATTGATTCACCCCTTCACCCCGGTTACCCTGCCGGGGTGAATTCATTTGCATCCCGCATCGTCCGCTGGCAACAGCGCCACGGCCGCCACACCCTGCCCTGGCAGGGCACGCGCGACCCCTACCGCATCTGGTTGTCTGAAATCATGCTGCAGCAGACCCAGGTCGCCACCGTCATTCCCTACTTCGAGCGCTTTGTCGCGCGCTTCCCCGACCTGCCGAGCCTCGCTGCCGCGCACGAGGACACGGTGCTCGCACTATGGAGCGGTCTCGGCTACTACAGCCGCGCGCGCAACCTGCACGCCGCGGCACGCGCCCTGGCCGCCCGGCATGGAGGAAGGTTTCCCGCCAGCGCTGACCTCATCGCGCAGCTGCCTGGCATCGGACGTTCTACCGCAGCTGCCATTGCCGCGCTGGCATTCGGCCAGCGCGCCGCCATTCTCGATGGCAACGTCAAACGTGTGCTGGCGCGCCACGGCGGCATAGCCGGCTGGCCGGGCGACAAGAAAATCGAAAGCGCGCTGTGGCAACTGGCGGAATCGCATCTGCCGCACACTGCCATCGAAGCCTATACCCAGGGGGTGATGGACCTCGGCGCACTCGTCTGCAGCCGCAGCCAGCCGGTCTGTTGCGACTGCCCGGTCAGCACCGATTGCGTTGCGTTCACGCAGCATCGAATCACGGAGTTGCCCACGCCCCGCCCCAGAAAGACCCTGCCCGAAAGACAGGTCCAGATGCTGCTGCTGCTCGACCGCGGCGAACTGATGCTGGAAAAACGCCCGGCACGCGGCGTGTGGGGCGGCATGTGGAGCCTGCCCGAACTCGGGCTTGACGACGACCCTGCCAGCCATTGCCGCGACCGCTTCGGCTTCACCGCGCAGACGCAACAGGCATGGCCCCAACTGAGCCACAGCTTCACCCACTTCAGGCTGCACATCCTTCCCATCCGGGTCGAGCTCGCACCGCGTCGAGCCACCTTGCCCGGACAGATCTGGCTGCCGCCGGCCGATGCGCTCGATGCCGCCCTGCCGGCGCCGGTGCGCAAGCTGGTGGCCCAACTCGGCAGCGCCTGAACACCACAGGCTGCCATCCACCGCCCGCGGCGCAGCTGGCCTATGGTCGACGCGACCCACTTCGAAAAACCGGGTCTGGCCGATTCCCGGCGGGATGCTATACCTACTCTTACCGAAGCTTTCCAGGAGCCAGTCATGAACACGCCCGGCACCGCCATCTTCGACCCTGACGGTTTTCTGATCGACCCGGCCATGTGGAGTGAAGGTCTGGCCGAACAAGTCGCCCGCAACGACGGACTGGGCCATCTCAGCGAATTGCAGCTGGCTCTTTTGCACGCCTTGCGGCGCGAATTTGCAAAGCACGGCAGCGTCACCGCACTGAGCCATGTGTGCCATCTGACCGGGCAAAGCGCCGACTGCATGCAGCACCTGTTTCCCGGCGCGCGCGAGGCGTGGCGGGTTGCCGGCCTGCCCAATCCGGGCGAGGAGGCCAAGGCGTATCTGTAGGCCAGCCGGCAATGCGACAATGACGGGATGAATCCAGCCAGCCCCGTCGCCGACGCCAATGTCTGTTTGCTGCACGAACCCATCGTGGGCGCGTTCGGGCTGCCCGCCGACACGCCGTTTGTCAGCATCAAGGGCGACCCCAGCCTGCGCGAAACCGTTCCCCTGCGCCCGCGCCAGCAATCGCGACTCGACCATGTTGCCGGCGAGGTGCTGCAAGCTTGCGCCGCGCTGTTGCGCGACACTGGCGTGTACGCGATCTACATCGGTTTCAACAGTTCTGAAGTGCGCACCGAGTCAGTTTTCAATCCCTTCGCCTACGAGGTACACGATGCCGAGGACCTGGTGAAGCCGGGCTACACCGCGCGGCACTTCGTTGCGGTGCCGTATGAGGAAAAAATCCGCACCATCGCCTGGGTGCGCGCGATGATCCAGAGCGGCCCGTTGCGGCATTACCTGCCCGCCCACTGGCTCAAGCTGATGGACGAGGAACGCGCCAGTTGGCAACCGCTGGCAGCCGAACGCATCGACGAAATCGTGCAAAGCTTCAACGTGCTGCGCAGCATCGAAGGCTATTACCTGCGCAATGCCGCGATTTCGCTGTCCGAGGGCATCGTGCGCGCGTCGTACAACTGCGACGGCACCTATATCGTGCGGGCGGATTACTTCCCCGAATTCGTTCGCATCAACACGCCCTGATCTCCCTCAATCCAGCGGCGTATCGACGTAGGCCCTGCCCTGCGGACACCCCGAGTTGTAATGCCTGACGCCCGCCTGGGTGAACGGAAGCGGCTGCCCCGGCGCCCCGGTTGCCGGATCACGCTCGAAAACCACCCGCACCTCGCGCAGCATGGGACGACGCTTGGCCGGATCGGGCGTGCGCGGTGTGCGGCAGTCGAAGGTCACGGCATCTGTCAGGGCCGGGTCGGCCTTGGACAAGGCTTCGCGCAGGAAGGCGAGACTGACTTCACGGCCTGCGTGCCGCGCAATCTCGCCGCCGATCGCGCGGTTGACGCGTTCGGTGAGCGCGGCCGAGGCGGCAAAATACTCGGCCTCGGCGAGTCCAGAGCAGCTGCCGTGCTTGGCCCATTGGTAGCGGTCCAGGCAGTCCGCTGCAGCCGGCATCGCCCGGTCCAGCCGCACGCGCGTGGCGGCCGACAGCCTAAGCGGCGGCAGACTGCAGAACGCGCCGCGGGTCTCGCCCCCGCACCAGGCCGGATGCTTGCGGTCGAGGCGGTTCGGCCACAATCCGTGCAGGGTCAGCGGCATCGCAGCAAACCCGGCCTCGGATAGCGCCTTACATTGCGCATAGCCCTGCTTGCGCTGCGGGTCGTCCTCGCAGAAGGCCGGCGCCACGGCGAGCGCCAGCAGGTAATAGTCGTAGTCGACCCGCGCCGGCTCGGCGCAGCCCGCCAGCGGCGCCAGCCACAGCGCCAGCAATATCCCTTTCCATGGCATGTTCGATCTCCTGTTGTGCGGCCGCATCGTGCCATAAAGCGGCCGCCTCGCCGCGGCCGGATTCCGGTAAAATCGGCGTTTTCCATTACGTTAAGAGAATTTCACCATGTCCATGGCCGACCGCGATGGCGTCATCTGGTACGACGGCAAGCTCGTCCCTTGGCGCGACGCCACCACCCACGTCCTCACCCACACCCTGCACTACGGCATGGGCGTCTTCGAGGGCGTGCGTGCCTACAAGGCCGAACAGGGCACGGCAATCTTCCGCCTTCAGGAGCACACCGACCGGCTGTTCCGCTCCGCCCATATCCTCGGCATGAAACTGCCGTTCGACAAGGCGACGATTTCCGAAGCGCAGCGCACCGTGGTGCGCGAAAACAAGCTCGAATCCGGTTACCTGCGTCCGATGGCCTTCTACGGTGCGGAAGCGATGGGCATCTCGGCGAAGAACCTTTCGGTGCACGTCATCGTCGCCGCCTGGCCGTGGGGCGCGTATCTGGGGCAGGAAGCGCTGGACAACGGCATTCGCGTCAAGACCAGCTCGTTCTCGCGCCACCATGTGAACATAACCATGTGCAAGGCCAAGGCCAACGGCAACTACATCAATTCGATCCTCGCCCACAAGGAAGCCGAGACAGACGGTTACGACGAGGCGCTGCTGCTCGACGTCGACGGCTTTGTCGCCGAAGGTTCGGGCGAGAACTTCTTCATGATCCGCAACGGCAAGCTCTACACGCCCGACCTCACAGCCGCGCTGGAAGGTATCACTCGCGACACCATCATCCAGTTGGCCGGCGAAATCGGCCTGCAGGTGATCGAAAAACGCATCACGCGGGACGAAGTTTATTCCGCTGACGAAGCCTTCTTCACCGGCACCGCCGCCGAGGTCACGCCGATCCGTGAACTCGACAACCGCGCCATCGGCGAAGGCACGCGTGGCCCCATCACCGCCAGGCTGCAGGCGATGTATTTCGACTGCGTGCATGGCCGCGCAGCGAAGCACACCGACTGGCTCACGCCGGTCAAATAGGCAAGACCCGCGATGACCCAGCAGACCAACAATACGCGGCGCGACATCGAGGTCACTGAAAGCGATCTGCCGCTTCACTGCCCGATGCCGCAGCACGCGGACTGGAATGCCCACCCGCGCGTGTACCTCGCCATCGAAGCAAGCGGCGAAGCGCTGTGCCCCTATTGCGGCACGCTCTATCGGCTGAAAGGCCGTCCCAGCGGCGGTCATCACTGACATCCCGGCCCCGAGCGGGCTAATCGGATCAACAATCTGCCTGTCCCGCTGACACGATGCGGGACATCCCAAGCACACGGAGCACCATGTCCGACCCCGCTTTTCCCACACCCGAAGCTGCCGAAGCGGCGTTCTACGCCGCATTCGAGGCACGCTCGCTCGACGCCATGATGGCAGTGTGGGGCAACGATGACAGTATCGCCTGCATCCACCCGCTGTCCGCGCCGCTGAACGGACACGCGGCGGTGGCGGAAGGCTGGCGCAGCATGTTCGAGGCGGCCGGCCAGTTCCGCGTGCAGATCGAGACCGTGCACGAAATGCGCGAGGCCGCCCAGGTCATCCGCATAGTGCGCGAATACCTCATCATCGGCCATGAAACCGAGCCTCGCCCGCCCATCCTGGCGACCAATGTCTACCGCAGGGAAGACAACGGCTGGCGCTTGGTGCTGCACCACGCCTCGCCACTCCACGTCGGCGGCACGCCGCCTGCGCGCACCCCTCCGGTCGTCCTGCACTGAGGCGAGGCGCGCGAATCCGCGCTTGGCTCAACGACGCCATGCACTCCCCGCACGCTTCCCCCTATCGCGCTCCAGTCTGGTTGCCCGGCGGCCACCTGCAGACCATCTACAGCAGCCTGTTCCTCCGCGTCCCGCCGATCAGATACCGGCGCGAGCGGCTGGAATTGCCGGATGGCGATTTTCTCGATTTCGACTGGGTCGACGGCCCGCCCGCCGCCCCGGTCATGTTGCTGTTCCATGGCCTGGAGGGCAGTGCCGACAGCCACTACGCGCGCGACCTCATGGCCCAAGTCAAGGCACGCGGCTGGCACGGCGTGGCGGCGCATTTCCGCGGCTGCTCGGGCGAAGACAACCGTCTGCCGCGCGCCTATTTCGCCGGCGACAGCGACGATATCGAGCTCATCCTGCACCATGTCAAGTCGCAACACTCCGATTCGCCGGTCTACGCGGTCGGCGTCTCGCTCGGCGGCAATGCCTTGCTGAAATGGCTGGGCGAACAGGGTGCCACTGCGTGTGCAGTCGTCGAACGTGCCGCCGCGGTGTCGGCACCGCTCGATCTGACGGCGGCCGGCCACACGCTCGACCGCGGCTTCAATCGCCGTGTCTACACCGCGCGTTTTCTGCTCACCCTCAAGGCCAAAGCCTTGCGCAAGGCCACACGCTTCCCCGGGGTGCTCGATGCGAAGGCCATTGCAGCGGCCACCACCTTCCGCGAATTCGACACCTTGGTCACTGCCCTGCTGCATGGATTCCGCGATGCCGAGGACTACTGGTTACGCGTGTCGTCCAAGCCTTTGCTCAAGTCCATCGCCGTGCCCACCCTGGTCATCAACGCGAAAAACGATCCTTTCCTGCCGGCCTGGGCGTTGCCGACAGCGGCCGACGTCTCGCTCGCCGTTACCCTGGAGCAGCCCGACACGGGCGGCCACGTCGCCTTTCCGTCCGGCCCCTTCCCCGGCCGCCTTGACTGGCTGTCGCAGCGCCTGATGCAGCATTTCAACAACAGGGCGTGGTAGCGCTCATTTCACGCCCGACAGGTAGAATCGACGCATAGCCAATCAGGGAGTGCGTTGTGGAATACCCCAAGGAAATCTTCAAGGCCTACGACATCCGCGGCATCGTCGGACAGTCCTTCACGGCCGAGATCGTCGAGGCCATCGGCCACGCCATCGGTTCCGAGGCCGTCGCTCGCGGCCAGACCGAAATCTGCATCGGCCGCGACGGCCGCCTGTCGGGGCCCGACATGGCCGCCGCCCTCGCACGCGGCATCCGCAAGGCCGGCATCGGGGTAGTCGACCTCGGCATGGTCGCGACGCCGATGACCTATTTCGCGGCGTATCAATTGAAGACGAACAGCGCGGTGATGGTCACCGGCAGCCACAACCCGCCCGACTACAACGGCCTGAAAATGGTGCTCGGTGGCGAAACCCTGTCGGGTGACAGCATCCAGAAGCTGCGCGAGCGGCTGGTCAACAACGACCTCGCGCATGGCGACGGCAGCTACCGCGAATACGACATCGCCAGCGAATACCTCACGCGCATCGTCTCCGACGTGAAGCTCGCGCGCCCGATGAAGATCATCGTCGACTGCGGCAACGGCGTGCCCGGCGCGTTCGCCCCCAAGCTGTATCGCGACATGGGCTGCCAGGTGGAGGAACTGTTCTGCGAGGTCGACGGCAATTTCCCCAACCACCATCCCGATCCCTCGCAGCCGAAAAACCTGCAGGACCTGATCGCCGCGCTGAAGACCAGCGATGCCGAGATCGGCCTGGCCTTCGACGGCGACGGCGACCGCCTCGGCGTGGTCACCAAGGACGGCAGCATCATCTTCCCCGACCGCCAGCTGATGCTGTTCGCCGACGACGTGCTCTCGCGCAACCCCGGCGCCGAAATCATTTTCGACGTCAAGTCGACGCGCAAGCTGTTCGGCTGGATCCGCGAACGCGGCGGCCGCCCGCTCTTGTGGAAGACTGGCCACAGCTTCATCAAGGCGAAAATGAAGGAAACCGGCGCGCTGCTGGCCGGCGAGATGTCCGGCCACGTGTTCTTCAAGGAACGCTGGTTCGGCTTCGACGACGGCCTCTATGCCGGTGCGCGCCTGCTCGAATATCTGAGCAAGCAGGCCGACATCAACGCCACCCTGCACGGCCTGCCCGACACCATCAACACGCCCGAGCTCAACATCAAGATGGCTGAGGGCGAGCATTACGCGCTGATGGATCGGCTGCAGAAAACAGCGAGCTTCCCCGGCGCCCAGGAAATCATCACGCTCGACGGCTTGAGAGTCGAATACGCCGACGGCTTCGGACTCGCGCGGCCCTCGAACACCACTCCGGTGATCGTGCTGCGCTTCGAAGCCGACAATGCGGAGGCGCTGGAACGGATCCAGGCTGATTTCCGCCGTGTGATTCACCAGGCCGAGCCCAACCTGGCGCTGCCATTCTGAGCGGCGGCACCCCGAACGCCGACCCTGCACTGTGGAGCCCGTCATAGACTGCCTGCTCTTTCGTGATGGCCAGCCGCAGGCCGAGGCGCTCGCGTTCGACGCCATCAGCGGCCACGTCGGTCAGCCGGACTGCTTCATCTGGATCGAGCTGAAGTCACCCGAAAACCAGACCATCACCCGTCTCGGCGACCAGCTCGGTCTGCATGCGCTGGCGCTGGAGGACGCGATATCGACCCATCAGCGCCCCAAGTTGGAGGAGTATGACCGCCACGTGTTCATCGCCGTGCGCACCGCCCAGATTTGGGAATCGCAACTGGAGTTCGGCGAGACCCATCTGTTCGTCGGCAGCAACTACGTCGTCGCGATCCGCCACGGCAGCGGCAGCGGCTATCAGCGGGTGAACGAGCGGCTGCAGCGCCGGCCAGCCGGGATCAAGGCCGGCACTTCGTATGCGCTGTATCTGGTGCTGGATCTCATCGTCGACCAGTTCCGGCCGGTGATCGAGGCCATGCAGGAGCGCTTCCATGCACTCGAAAGCCAGCTGATGAGCGGTGCCAAGGCCGGGCGGGAGACGCTGGAAAAGTTGTACGCGATGAAGCGCGATCTCAATGCGCTGCGCGACGCAGTCGAGCCGATGCAGGAGATCACGCAAAACCTGATCCGCATGCATCCGGAATTCTCGACCAAGGAACTCAAGGCGTATTACCGCGACATCCACGACCACGCGGTGCGCGTGGCGGTGGCGATCGACCACTTGCGCGTCACCACCTCGGACGCCATGCAGTTCAATCTCGCCACGCTGTCGCTGAAACAGAACGAATCGGTACAGAAGCTGGCCGGCTGGGGCGCGCTGCTCGCGCTGCCGACAGTGATCTTCAGCCTGTACGGCATGAACTTCGAATTGATGCCGGAACTGCAATGGCCGTGGGCCTACCCGGCGCTGCTGCTGGCCACCGGTGCGGCGATGGTCTTGCTGTACCGGCGCCTCAAGCGGCGCGGCTGGATATAGACATTGACTTACTTGCGCACGGCGCGCGCATAGCGGACGCGCGTGCCGGCCGCTTCGTCGCGGTCCAGCCACACCACATGCAGGGCGCCGTCGGCATCCAGGGTGGCCACCGGGTCCGACTGCGAACCCGGGCCGTACGCCGCCGGAACCGCCACGTCGTCGCCGAATGCATCGCCCTCCCATTCCGACAGCCATACATCCGGCGTACCGTCGCGCGCATCGTCCCACAGCGACACCAAGCGGCCGGCGCCGTCGCCGATGATCAGCGCGTGCCATTGCGCCATGTTGTCGCCGAAGCTGTCCTGCACCTTGAGATTGCGGCCGAAGCTGCGCGTGCCCGGATCGAACGCGGCATACACGTCGTAGCCTGAAAGGAAATCGCGCTTGTCGAGCCAGGCAGCGACGACACCTTTTTCGCCCCAGGCGGTGAGGGTCGGACGCATGGCGCCCATGCCGGCGCCCAGGCCGTCGACGCTGCCGCTTTTGCGGTCGACTAGACGTGCAGGCGCGGCAAAGCTTTTGCCATCTCGGCTGTGGCTCGCCATCGGCACGGTGTGGCGGTAGCGGCGGTCTTCCCACGCCACCGTCACGCTGCCGTCGCCGGCCACCGCCAGCGCGGGCCAGCCCTGTTCATCGGCCGGCATCGCCGCTTCGATCGGCTGCAGCGATTTCACGCTCAGGGTGTCGCCTTTCAGCGCCAGCCTTGCAACGACGATGCGCTTGAAGCGTCCCGCCTGCTCGGCCCACGCCGCATAGAGCGCGTCACCGCGCAGGGCCAGCGTCACCTGTGCCGCGTCGGTCTTCGAAAGCTGCAGCGTCTTGCCGCCGGGCAACACCTGCGCATGCACTTTGCCGGCTTCTTCCCAGGCCGCCACAAAACGACCCGCGCCCAGAGCGAGCACCACGGGTTCGTAGCATTCACTCCTGCTCAACTTGACTTCCGGCTGGAACGCCGCCGCCGCGGCTGGCTTGGTGGCCAGATAGCAGTGCGGGCTGCCGTCGCGATTGTCTTCCCACACCACGCCCACGGTATTTCCCGACACCGCGACGCCCTGTCGGTTGGCCGATTCAATATGCGGGAAAATCGCCGCGCCCTGAACCGAGTTGACCGTAAGCGGCTCGTCCCACGTCCACGCGGCATGCGCCGGCCATGCCAGCACCGCCAGCAGCAGCGCGGCCGCCCTCACGACTTCTCACCGAGGAATTCGAGCAGGGTCTTCTGCTTGTAATGCCCGCCACGCACGTAGCGGTCGTAATCCTGGAAATCCTTCACCGTCTTGAAGCCGGGTGCCTGGAAAATCTTCTCGCCCTGCGGCGTCATGTAGACGAACAGCGGCGTGGCGAAGGCCTGCAGGCGCGCGCCCAGTTCGGCCTCGGTGATGCGCTCGCCGCTGGGCAGCGTCAGCCGCTTGCCGGATTCGGCATCGACGTACACCAGCGCGTAGTTCTCGCTGTAGAGTTTTTTCAGGCCGGCGTCGGAGAAGGTTTTCTTGTTGGTGTGGTCGCACCAGGCGCAGCCGTAGCGCCCGAAGTACACGAAGATCGGCTTGCCACTCGCCTTGGCCGCCTTGAGGCCGGCGTCGAAATCGACGAAAGGATAGCCCTTCGGCGGGTCGGCCAGCACCGCGCCTGCCCATAGCAGGCAGCCCGCTGCCAGCACCGTTTTGATCAGCCTCATTCCGTTCTCCTTAGTCCGATGACGCCATTCTGATAAATTCGGCCATTCCTGCAACCTGTATTTTCGACCTATGACCCACGATTCCGTTCGTATCGGCCTGGTTTCCATCAGCGATCGCGCCAGCCAGGGCGTGTACGAAGACAAAGGCCTGCCCGCGCTGCAGACCTGGTTCGGCGAAGTGCTGGCGAACCCCGCGACTTTCGTCACCCGGCTGATCCCCGACGAGCAGGCACAAATCGAAGCGGCGCTGATCGAACTCGCCGACATCGAGCGGTGTTCGGTCATCCTCACCACTGGCGGCACCGGCCCTGCGCCGCGCGACGTCACCCCCGAGGCGACGCTGGCGGTGGCGCACAAGGTGCTGCCCGGCTTCGGCGAGCAGATGCGTGCGGTGTCGCTGAAATATGTGCCGACCGCGATCCTTTCGCGCCAGGTCGGCGTTACCCGCGGCGCCAGCCTCATTCTCAACCTGCCGGGGCAGCCCAAAGCGATCAAGGAAACGCTCGACGGCATCTTCGCCGCGGTACCCTACTGCATCGACCTGATCGGCGGGCCGTATCTCGAAGCGCGGCCGGACACGATCGCGGTGTTCCGTCCCAAATCCGCATTGCGGGTGGCGCCATGAGCCTGCTCGACGCGCTCGGCCGCGCCCTGCGCGACCTCTTCAGCCTGCAGGTGCTGTGGGTGGTGGTATGGCCAATGCTGGTCGCCATGCTGCTGTGGCTCGCGCTGGGGATCACGTTCTGGGGCACCTTTTCCGGCTGGATCGCGCACGGGCTCGACGCCATCGGCATCCAGGCCTGGCTGGCCGATCTCGAACCCGTGTGGATCGCCCACGGCATTCAGGCGCTGCTGCACCTGATGCTGTTCGTTCCGCTGGTAATGCTCACCGCACTCGTCATCACTGCGCTGTTCGGCATGCCCGCGCTCATCCGAGTGGTCGCCGGGCGCGACTACCCCACGCTCAAGCGCGAAAACGGCGGCGGCATGGTCGGCAGCCTGTGGAACGCCGTCATCGCAATTGTCGTGTTCCTTGCCTTGTGGCTGGTGACGCTGCCGCTGTGGCTGATCGGCGTCGGCGTGATCGTGCCGTTCGTGGCGGCCGCGTACCTGAATCAGCGCCTGTTTCGCTACGACGCCATCGCCGAGCACGCCAGTGCAGAAGAAATGGCGGTCCTGTTCAAGCGCGAGCGCAGTGGCTGGTGGGGACTGGGCGTGCTCACCGGGCTGGTGCAGTTTGTCCCGCTGCTCAACCTGCTGGGTCCGGTATTCGCGGCACTGGCCTTCATTCACTACGGTCTGGCGCGCCTGGAGCAGCAGCGCACATCAGCGGGTTGATGAAAAGCGCTGCCTGAAGCCTTCATCGAGGTTGATCTCGTGCGCGGTCATCGAACCGATGACGCACTGCCCAAGGCCGGGTGGCATCACCACGCGCCCGGCCGCATTCACCAGTCGCCCGGCCATGATTTCAGCCTGATGCCGCGGCAGCTGCGGCGGCAGTTTGGGATCGGCATAGCCGTGCGGATACACCGGCCTGCCGTCAACGTCATATTTGTCGGTCGCCCCCAGCGTATGCAGCAATTCGTGTGCGATGACCAGATTGTTCTGGCGCGACTGCATCGGGTCGGCAAAGGCATGCACCACGCCGATCAGCCCTTTCTGCAAGCCCAGCGAATGTTCCAGAGCAACGCCATCCTGCGGCGCGTGGTACAGCACGAACAGCTTGATCGTTCCGATCTGCGGCAGCAAGGCGCCCGACTGCCGATACACCCACCCGCGCAGATTCAGGCTCCAGAAAATGGTTTTCAGCACACTGCCATCGCGCGGCGGCGCGGGTGGCGTGTGTTTCAGCTCCGGCAGCAGCGTCAGGCGCATAGCCGGCGAAAGCCCCACCCCGTAGCGTGCGATCTCGCGCTGCAGAAAAGCATCGATGTCGTCGAAGTCGCCCTCACGCAGCGCCCGGATCGTTTCAGCCGCCTGCTGCGATCCGTCGCCGTTGATCGGAATCACAGCCACGTCCAGCGGTGCCCGCCAGCCGCGCACCATGGTCTGCTCCAGCCAGGTCAGGCTGATCGCAGCGGCCAGCAAACCCAGCAGGATCAGGATACGAAAGCGGCGAAAGCTCATGGGAAACAGGCAGGGCGAAAGGTCCTTCATTATCGGTGCGGGACGTACCGGCTTGAGCGCGCACGCCTTGATGCATTGAGACCAAAGTCCAATGTCGCTCCCCTGGATACGCCGCGTATAGTCTAAAAATGAAGTTCGTGCATGCGTGAATCGCGTGCCCATAACCAGCACGGAAGGCTGGTCGAGTGGCCTTCCTTTGAAGCAGGTTTGAATTGACTGTCCGTGGACGGAGGAAAACGATGAAGACCAAAGCGAAAAAAGTGGCGGATGTGGCCGAGGCTGCCCAGGCTGCCCCAGCAGAACCCAAGGGCAAGCTGAAAACGAAGGACTACGAAAAGGAACTCGCCCGACTGCACGTCGAGCTGGTCAAGCTCCAGGAATGGGTCGTGCACAAGGGGCTCAAGGTCTGCATCGCCTTCGAGGGACGCGATACCGCCGGCAAGGGCGGCACCATCAAGGCGCTCACCGAGCGCGTCAGCCCGCGTGTGTTCCGGGTCGTCGCGCTGCCCGCACCGAGCGATCGCGAGAAGACCCAGATGTACATGCAGCGCTATGTACCGCACTTCCCGGCCGCGGGCGAAATCGTGATCTGGGACCGCAGCTGGTACAACCGCGCCGGCGTAGAACGCGTGATGGGCTTCGCCAGCGAGGACAGCGTGAAGCGGTTCCTGCAGGGCGTGCCGCTGTTCGAGCGTGCCATGGTGGAGAACGGCATCATCCTTCTCAAGTACTGGCTGGAGGTCAGTCCGGAGGAGCAGACGCGCCGGCTCACGGCGCGCATCCACGATGGACGCAAGACCTGGAAGCTCACCCCGATGGACCTCAAGTCCTACAGTCGCTGGTACGATTACTCCAGGGCGCGGGACGACATGTTCGCGGCCACCGACCTGGATTTCGCGCCATGGTACGTGGCACGGTCAGATGACAAGAAGCGCGCGCGCCTCAACATCATCAGCCATATCCTCGAGCATGTTCCCTACAAGACATTGCCGCGCGAAAAGGTGAAACTGCCGGCGCGGCAAAAAGCGGGCGACTACAAGGAATCCGACCATCCGATCAGGTTCGTTGCAGAAAAGTTCTGACCTCGGCAGCATATGGTGATCGGCGAGACTGTGGCAGATGCCAAAGTCTCGTCAGCTTGCAGCAACGTTTCAGTATTTCAAGGGAAGGAAGACGCCATGAAGGATCCCAACAAGGAAGCCGCCATGATCCAGGTCCTGGCAGAGCGGATGGAGAAGGTGCGGCTCCCCAGAGCGCTGGACATGAAGGCGATGGTCGATCGCGGCGAGGTGCTCGGGGACTCCGACCTCATGTTTCTGGAAGAGGTATTCAGGGATGCCGGACAGATCGCCCCCTTCGTGGAAGCCCATCCTGAATGGCAGGACCTGACAGCGCGCATCCTGCATCTTTACAAGGAAATTACCGACAAGGCCCTGGAAAACGAGAAACAGGGAAAGGGTCGCTGATCGCGTTGCCCCCTCCCAGTTGCCCTGGTGTTTTGCCAATCACCCGCCTCTTCAACCGGTATGCACACATCATGAAGATGAAGCTTCCCTCCAGAGAATCCCGGCCTGCCAGACGTTCCTGGCCCGTCGCGAAGGCATTGCTCTCCCCCGGCCTGCCATTCATCGCCGCCATGCTCTTCTTCTCGTCCGCGCACGCCTCGATGTTCAAGGGTGAGGCGCTCGACAAGGTGGCGGATGTCATCACCTGGGTGGTTTTGATCGTCGCGCCGATCATCGCCATTGCCGTGTTCTGGATCGTGCACATCCTGCCCGAGAAGATTGCCGAGAAGCGCAAACACCCGCAGGCCAAGGCGATCCAGACCCTGTGCCTGCTCTCGCTGGTCTTCGGCGGCCTGCTCTGGCCGATTGCCTGGCTGTGGGCCTACAGCAAACCGGTTTTGTACAAGCTGGCCTACGGGACAGACGAGGTGGAGCCTGAACACGGCGGCACCACCCAGCCCAGCGCAAGCACGACCGAGGCGGAAGAATTGAAGCGCCTGCGCGCGCAGGTGGCCGAACTGGAAACCCGGATGGCGGGCAAGCCTGCCGCAGAAGGGGACAGGGCCTGATATGGAAATCCTGCTACTCGGCATCTACTCGTTTTTCGCCTGGCTGATCTTTTTCAAGTTCAAGTGGCTGCCCTGGAACGTCATCAGCCAGGTCATCACCATCACGATCCCCATCATCGGATTGACGGTCCTGATCCTGATCCTCAACATCGTGGCGCCGTCTTCGGCCGACGTCCGAGTCATCAACTACGTCGTGTCCGTGAATCCGCGTGTAGCCGGCCTCGTCACCGAGGTCCCCATCGTGCCCAACCGCCCGATCAAGAAGGGCGACGTGCTGTTCAAGATCGACCCGACACCGTATGCGCTGGAGGTCAAGAATTACGAGGCCCAGCTTGCCCAGCTCAAGGTCCAACTGGTCACGGCTGAAGCCAGCACCCGCAACCTGCAGGGAGAGTTGAAGGCGGCCATCGGCAGCAGAGAGGCTATCGTCTCCCAACTCAAGCTCGCCCAATTGCGCGCCAAGCAATTCAAGGAGCTGGCCGACTCAGGTGCGGGCAACCGGTTCGACTTTGAACAGGCCCAGACCGACATCGGCAACCTGGAAGCCCAACTCGCCTCCGCCAGGGCCAGTGAATCCCAGGTGCGCGAAAAGATCGGCGCCAAGACGCCGGATGGCGTCCAGGACGAGGTAGCCAACGTCAAGGCCCAGATTGCCCGTGTCGAATCCCAGCTCGCCAACGCGCGCTGGAGTCTCGACCAGACCGTGTACTACGCGCCCACAGATGGCACCGTGGTGTCGCTGGCCTTGCGCCCGGGCACCATGGCGGTGCCCTTCCCGGCCCTGCCAGCGATGAACTTCGTCGAGAACGAGAACTGGGTACTGGCCATTTACAACCAGAACGAAGTCCGCAAGATCAAGCCGGGGCAGGAAGCCGAGATCGCCTTCAGGATGTACCCAGGACGCGTCGTCAAGGCCAAGGTGGACTCGATCATGTGGGCCACGGCCCAGGGCCAGCTGCCCATCGGCGGCCAGAATGTCACGTCCGGTGTCGCACCCATCCCGCCCCATAGTCTTGCCGTGCGCCTGCTGATGGATGGAAAGGACAAGGATATTTTCCTCGCTGCCGGTGCGCGCGGCCACGCCGCTGTCTTCACCGAAAGCGGCGAGATGATCCATATCATCCGCAAGGTCATCCTCCGCGTCGGCGCCAAGCTCGACTGGCTGATCCTGAAGCTGCACTAAGAGGCGCGTATGCAACGAAACCAAGTGTTGGTTGCCCCGCCCCCGCCCTCAGGAGAGCGCGGCCGCCTCGCC
Organism: Thiobacillus sp.; assembly: GCA_011391285.1. The sequence continues at coordinate 8,767 of JAABQU010000111.1, read as the reverse complement.
CCATTGAACGTCATGCTGTGTGCGGCAGTGTGCGTTGTGGCCGCAGGCTGTCAGACCAAATTGCCCCCCACCCGCGCAGAGATTCAACAGCAGGCACTCGAGAATGTTGCGCTGCCCACCGCATGGAAATCAGGAGGCGACGCCGGCGCTATCACGGACAACTGGCTTGCCGGGTTCAACGATGCACAGCTCGATGCGCTGGTGGCCGAGGCCATCGCCCACAACCCGGATCTGCGCGTCGCCGCCACCCGGGTCGAGCAGGCTGCCCAGTATGTCGAGGTCGCCAAGGCCGCCCTCCTCCCTTCGATCAATATATTCGGCAGCGGCGGCACCAAGAAAGGGGGCGAGGACGCCCTGCAGGTTCTCTCGCTTGGGGTGTCTTGGGAGATCGATGTATGGGGCCGCCTGCGCTATGCCCGCAACGCCGCGCAGGAAGACTACGTTTCGAGACAGGCTGATTTCGAGTTCGCCCACCAGTCTCTCGCTGCCATGACGGCCAAGAGCTGGTTCACCGCCAGCGAAACCTGGCTGCAGCTGCTGATTGCCGAAGAGATGGTGAAGTCTGCGCAGCAGCTGCTCGCATTCTCCGAGCAGCGCCAGAAAGTGGGCATAGGCGACGAGAAAGACATCGTGCTCACGCGCGCCAACCTCGGCACTTACCAGGACAGCGCCAAGCAAATCCGCTTCGCCCACGAGCAAACCCTCCGCGCCCTGGAACTGCTGCTCGGGCGTTATCCCGCCACCGAACTCAAGGCGCGCCAGGATCTGGCGAAACTCCCCGGCCCCGTGCCCAGCGGCATACCGCTGGAAACGCTCGAGCGTAGGCCCGACCTGATCGCTGCGGAACGGCGCGTGGCCGCAGCCTTCAACCGTGTGGGCGAGGCGAAAGCGGCCCAGTTGCCGCGCTTGAGCCTCAACGCCAGCCTGAGGGCCTTCGATAGCTCGATACTGAGCCTGGCGCCGGACTACTCGAATCCAAGCAGTGGGCTCGGGGCGAAACTGCTGGCCCCCGTCTATCGCGGCGGTGAACTCCAGGCACAAGCGGAAATCAGAACGCTTGAACAGAAAGAAGCCGTCGCTGACTACGCCCGCATGGCTTTGCGTGCCATCGGCGACGTGGAGAACGCCCTCGCGGCAGGGAAAACCCTGGACGAGCGTGAGCGACTTCTGCAAGCCACTGTGGCTGACAACCAGCGCGCCCTCGAATTGACGCAAACGAGTTACCGCGTTGGCAAATCCGATCTGCGCGCCACCGAGCAGCAACATCTCAACGTTTATGCGACTCGGCTGGCACTTCTGCGCATACAAGGCGAACAACTGGCGCAGCGCGTGAATCTGCACCTCGCCCTCGGCGGCAGTTTCGAGACCCGACTGGAACCAAGAGCAGCGACTGAACTGAACACTTCACCTTCGCAGCCTTTGCGCGCGGCAATCGCTCCCGACTAACCGCGAATCCATCCTGCCGAGTATCCGGGCTCAGGCAATCAGCGCTGCTACAGAGCGATTCCGAACCAGGCCGCGAACTTGCGGCCCCTTGAAATCACTGCTTCAGTTCAGCGCTCTGCCCCTCACGCTGCTGAATCGAGTCGACGGCGGCATGCACAGACAGGAAAATGTTCTCCCTGCCGATCTTCTCGCCGATGCCCATCGGCTTGCCGTACTTGCGCATATACAGCTTGGGACGGGCAATGATCAATTGCACCCCGCGCGTCTTGAGTTCGCCGATCAGATCAATGATCGCCTGCGCGCCGGTGCTGTCAAGTTGGCTGATGGCTTCGGCGTTGAGAACAAACCAGCGCGGCAGCGGGGTGGTGCCGTCCACCAGGGACAACACCCGCGCCTTGAAGTAATCCGCATTGAAGAACAGCAGTGGGGCATCGAAGCGGTAGATGACGACGCCGGGTACGGGCCGCGCGTCCTCCGACAGGCTGAGGTCGTTGTAGCCTTCCTCACCCGGCACGATGCCAAGCAGCGTGTCCGCCGGCTTGTAGATCTTGACCAGCACCTGCAACAACGCCAACGAAATGGCGATTACCACCCCGGGCAGCACGCCAATGACGAGCACCCCCACCATCGTATACAACGATAGCCGGAATTCGAACCGGTCGATCACCCGCAAATGCCGCATACCGGCGATGTCGAGCAGGCCCCAGGCGGAGTAGATCAGCACGGCGGCCAGGGCCGGTATCGGAAGATGCCCGAGCGGCACTGCCAGGAACAGCGCGACTAAGGTAGTGGCCAATGCAGCGACCACCGACACCAGTTGTGTCTTGCCGCCGCTGGCATCGTTGACCGCTGTGCGCGAATCGGCGCCGGTGACCGCAAAGCCGCCGGACAGCCCCGATGAAATATTGGCGAGCCCGATCGCGCGCATCTCCTGATCGGCATTGATGGCATAGCCATTGCGCGTGGCAAAGCTGCGCGCCGTTAGCATGCCGCTGGTAAAGGTGACGATCAACAGGCCGACCGCATTCATGAAGATGCCCTGCACGCCCTCATAGCCCAGGCCGGGTAAGGCAACACCCGGCAAACCCGAGGGCACATCGCCGACCAGCTTGACCGCGTGCTGATCCAGCCCGAACAGAAACACCGCCAGACCGGCGACCAGCAGGGCAATCAATGCTGTCGGCGCCCGGGGCGAACGGCGCTGGATCATGATCAAAAGCCCCAGTGTCGCCAGCCCTACCCCCAGGCTGAAAAAATGCGTCTCCAAAAGCCGTTCTAGCAGTTCCACCAGCGACGGGGCGAAATCCCGGTTGACCACCGCGATGCCGAGCAGCTTGCCCAACTGCCCGGCGATGATGCTGAGCGAAATGCCGTTGAGGAATCCGATCAGGATGGGGCGGGCGAAGAAATTCACGATGAAGCCCATGCGCGCCATGCCGCCGATGACCATGAGCAGGCCCGTGGTGATCGCCAGGGCTGCAGACAGTTTCAGGTAAAGCCCCATGTCGCCGCTCGCCATCGGCAGCAGCAGCGCTGCGATCATGGCGCAGGTGGCGGCGTCCGGTCCGACCACCAGTTGCCGCGACGAGCCGAACAAGGCATAGACCAGCACCGGCAGCATGCTGGCGTAGAGGCCGACCTCGGGCGGAAAGCCCGCCAGGGTGGCGTAGGCGATCGCCGTGGGCACCTGCACCGCGGCCACCGAGAGCCCCGCAATCACGTCGCGCGACAGCCACTCGCGGCGGTAGTGGCGCAAGTCGCGCAGCAGGGGGATCCAGTCAGTCAGCATGGGGAACCTTCCAATCGCCCACGCACGCCATGAATCATGGCGCGCGATCATTCGGTTATATACCTTACGCCGATCCTGGTCGCGAACAATTGGACCTTGGTCCCACCATGATTGCACCATGAAGAAGTAGTGCCCTCATCCCATCCGGGGGATGGACGCTTGCAGTGCGTCAGAGGACGATCATCGGCTTGGCTTGGCAGCCGATGCCCAACATTCTGCCGCTGGCCCCACCCATTCCCGCCGTTGCACGCAAATAGCCAAATACCGCTGTCGACGTGTAAGTCCGCGCGCGAATATGGCTTCAATCACCCCACAGCGCCGGCGAAGGTTTTGGCCAGAATCGCCTGCGCTTCCTCCTGAATGCGCTTGAGGTGCTCGCTGCCGCGGAAACTTTCCGCATACAGCTTGTAGACCTCTTCCGTGCCCGACGGACGCGCCGCGAACCAGCCCTGTTCGGTGATCACCTTGAGCCCGCCGATCGCCGCGCCATTGCCGGGTGCGGCAGTGAGCATGGACTGGATCGGGTCGCCGGCCAGTTCGGTCGCATCGATGTCCTGCGGCGAGAGCTTCTGCAGGACGGCCTTCTGCGCCGCAGTGGCGGGTGCATCGATGCGGGCATACACCGGTGCGCCGAGCTCGCGCGTCAGCTCGCCGTAATACTCGGCGGGATCGCGGCCGGTCTTCGCCATCATTTCCACCGCCAGCAGGTCCATGATGATGCCGTCCTTGTCGGTGGTCCACACCGTGCCGTCGCGCCGCAGGAACGAAGCGCCGGCGCTTTCCTCGCCGCCGAAGCCGAGCGAGCCATCGTGCAGGCCGTCGACGAACCACTTGAATCCCACCGGAACTTCCACCAGGGTGCGGCCGATCTTGGCAGCCACGCGGTCGATCATGCTGCTGCTCACCACGGTCTTGCCGATAGCCGCATCCGCGCGCCAGTTTGGGCGATGGGTGAACAGGTAATGGATGGACGCCGCCAGGAAATGGTTGGGATTCATCAGCCCGGCACGGGTAACGATTCCGTGGCGGTCGTGATCGGTATCGTTGCCGAAGGCGATGTCGAAGCGGTCCTTCAACGCGATCAGCTTGGCCATGGCGTAGGGCGACGAACAGTCCATGCGGATCTTGCCGTCCCAGTCCAGGCTCATGAAGCCGAAGGCCGGGTCCACCGTGGTGTTCACGACCTCGATTTCAACCCCGTAACGCTCAGTGATGGGTTTCCAGTACGCAATCCCTGCACCGCCCAGTGGATCGACGCCGATCCTGAGCTGGGTGCCGCGGATCGCGTCCATGTCGATCACCGAGCCGAGGTCGTCCACGTAGGTGCCGACATAGTCGTACGCATGCACGGCACGGCGCGCTGTTTCATAGGCCATGCGCTTGACGCCCTTGAGGTCGTCGGCCAGCAACTGGTTGGCCCGGTCTTCGACCCAGCGCGTGATGTCGGTGTCCGCCGGCCCGCCGTGCGGCGGGTTGTATTTGAAGCCGCCGTCCTCCGGCGGATTGTGCGAAGGCGTGATGACGATGCCATCGGCCAGGCCAGTGGTGCGCCCGCGGTTGTAGGTCAGGATGGCATGCGAGATCGCCGGCGTGGGCGTGTAGCCGTCGTCCGGGTCGACCATGACCTCGACACCGTTGGCCCCCAGCACCTCGAGGGCCGAGACGAAGGCGGGCCCGGACAGCGCATGGGTGTCCTTGCCGAGGAAGAGCGGACCATTGATGCCGCGGCTCGCGCGGTACTCGCAGATCGCCTGGGAAATCGCCAGGACATGATCCTCGTTGAAGGTGCCGCGCAAGGACGAACCACGGTGGCCACTGGTGCCGAAACCCACCCGTTGTGTTTTGTCCGTGATGTCGGGCTTGCGCGAGAAGTAGGTATCGCGCAGTTTGCCGATATCGGCGAGAAGCTCATGAGGGGCGGGTTTTCCGGCCAGCGGATGAATGGACATGGCGTCACCTTCTACGATAAAAATTTCGTGGATTCGTTAATTTCAAACGTAGTCGATGGCTGTTTATCGGATTCGACCACAGTATGTTCACGCCGCTCAGAAGCACCCAAAGCGGGAAAACCAGCAGCATCCAGAATAATGGAAAACGGTGCTCAACAGCATCAGCATCGCCAGGGCATAGCCAAGCATCGCCATCCACCGCTGGAAAATGCGGGTACGAATCTCGACCGTCGAGGCTGAGATCATGCACACGGCTGCCATTTTCATGGCATAGACATTGACGAGTTGGTAGGCGGCGGCACGGGACGTTTTCGAGCGATCGTCGTTCAGGATTTTGTGCGGTTCCATCGTCGACAAGATGTACCAGGCGTGCCGATTCTGATGCGCGGCGCTCATCCACCGAGCGCGACGACGATGGCGATCACCACCGTGCCGAGGCCGGCCATCAGGAAGCCTGTCTTCCAGCTGCCATACCCTGCGTAGCGACCGAGGGCGAGCCCGCCCAGGAACATCATCGCCAGCCCGATGGCGCGCGACACGAACAATGCGGTGCCGGGATCCTGAATGAAAACGAAGGGCAAGGCCACCGGAAAGGTCGAGGCCACCACGATCAGGAAGACGCCGAAGGCAGCCAGGAAGTCGTCGCGCTGCAGCCTGGGACGTGCCGGCAAATCATCCCGTGCAAGAAGACGACCGCGCATGGCTTCGATCTCGGTCGTTTCCATCAAGCCTGCAACGGGTGCGGACAAGGCCCCCTGGAGTATCCTGCGACCGCTCTCCGCGTCCGCTTCGCGGATGGATCGCGTCAGCGTGAGCAGCCGGCCGCGATCGGCGACGGTGCGGACCAGATACATGAACCCGTCGACCAGGCCCCAGGCCAGGTTGCACCCCAGGGCGGCGATCAGCATGGTGCGGATTTCCTCCTGATCGGCCGTGGCCATGGACACCACGCCGACGAAGGTCAGCGCCATGAAGAGGCCGAAGATCATCTCCGACACCCGGTCTATGGGTTGCAGCAAGGGCTCGCGAACCGCGTGCTCGATCTGCTGCAGTTCAGTCATGGCGATCCTGTGACAATGCGGGACCGCGCGCTTCGAATGCGGCGACGGCCTGCTCCACGGTGAAGAACATGCGCTCGCGTCCCAGCCGTTCTGCCAGCGGCGTGCGCCTCACGAGCTCCAGCGCCTCGGGATTGAGTGCGGCGAGCCAAAGCTCCCTACCCGCTTCGCGCTGTCGTTCCTCCCCCTCGACCAGCATCTTCAGCGCGGTATATTCGAAGCCCGGAATCGCCGAACAGTCGAGCAGGATCACCTTCGGGTCGGCGTCCTTGGCCAGGGCCTGCAGTTTTGCGCTGACATTCGCCGCATTGCCGAAGTAGAGGCGGTCCTCGGGGCGTGCGATGAGCAGGCCGGGAATCGCCTCGTCCTCGGGATGTTCGGGCGAGCACGGGCGCCATACATTCGTGCCCGGCTTGCGGCGAAGCTCGTGGACCCGCGGATCGTAGGCAAGGTACATGAGTCCCAACAGCGAGAGCACGATGGCGACCACGATGCCCTTGAGCGTGCCCAGCACCATCACGCCCAGGCAGGCGACCACGGCCCAGCGGAACTCCATGGTGCGCACGCGGCGGATGGCCACCATCTCCGTCGGACTGATCAGGCCGATCGAGTAGGCGATGACCACCGCCGCCAGCGTGGCGTGCGGCATGAGTTCAATCAGCGGTGCGAGGAACAGCAGCGTCGCGAAGGCCGCCGCCGCGACCACCAGAGAAGCAGCCTGCGTGTGTGCGCCGGCCTTGAGCGCCACTGCCGTCTGCGAGGTGCCGCCGCCGGCGGGCATCGAGCCGATGAAGGCGCCGGCGGCATTCGCGGCGCCGAGGGCGAAGAGGTCGCGATTCGCATCGAGCGGCGGATCGGTCGGCCGCACGAAAGCGCGTGCCGCCGCGATCGACTCGGTGAAGGAGATCAGTGCGATGCCGGCCGCCGCCGGCCACATCGCCTCGAACAGGGAAGGCTGCGGCAACTGGGGCACAGGAAAGCCGCCCTGGATCGACCCCACCACGCTGACACCTGCCGCTTCCAGCCCGACGATGGCCGAGGCGGCGATGCCCAGGGCCACGGCGAGCAGCGGTGCCGGCGATTTGGGCATGAAGCGCTTGGCAAGAAAGATCACGGCGAGCGTTCCCAGTGCGACGGCAAGGGTGTTCCACGAGAGTTCCGGGGCATGCGTAAAGATCGAGCCCACGTCGCGGAAGAAACCCTCCTTATGAATATGGATGCCGAGCAGCTTGGGCACCTGGTCGACCACGATGACGAAGCCCACGCCGGCCTTGAATCCGGTCAGCACCGGCTCCGAAATGAAATTCGCCAGGAACCCCATGCGCAGGAAGCGCGCGGCGATGAGCATCAGTCCGACCAGCACGGAAAGCGTCGCCGCGGCGGTGAGCGGGTCGAGCCCGGGGTTATCGCGCAGCGTTTCGCCGATCGCTGTCGCGCACAGGATCGCGATCGGTGTGGTGGTGCTGACGGAGAGCAGCCGAGATGAACCCAGGACCGCGTACACGGCCATCGGCACCAGCGCCGCGAACAGGCCCGCCTGCACCGGCAACTGCGCGATGGTCGCGTAGGCGAGCGCTTTCGGCACCACAACCGCGGCGATGGTCAGCCCGGGAATCAGATCCGCAACGAGTGCCTTGTACCCGCCACGCTGCCTGTCTACGCCTATCTCCATGCTGATTCCCCTTGTGGACTGGTCGCCCGGATTGCCCCGGAGCGAGCATAAGCTACGCCAAATCCCGCTGCGAACAATTAGACTTTGGTCCCAAGGCGAAGGCGCCGAATTTGCCCGATCATTGCCTCAATGTTGCTAAAGGTACAGCCCATGGATGCCGGCTTCACCGATTTCGACCTCGGCCTGCGCGACGGGCGCATCGTCCACATCCGCGCCATGCGCACATCCGACGAGGCCGCCCTCCTCAAGGCTTTCGACCAGCTGGATCCGGATGCCCGCTACATGCGCTTCATGCGCGTCGTCGGCGAGCCCAATATCGAGCGACTGCGCAAGGCACTGGCCTCCTTGCCCGAGAACGGACTGGGGCTCGTGGCGACCGTTGGCGAGACCGATGTCGTCGGCAGCGCCACGTACCTGATCGGAAACAACCCGACAAGCTGCGAGTTCGCCACCACCGTCGTCGGCGAGTATGGCGGTCTGGGCCTGGGACGCACGCTCATGACCACGCTCATCACTGCAGCGAAGCGACGCGGGCTGCATGAAATGGAGGGCTTCGTGCTGGCGAAGAACAAGCCGATGCTGAGGCTCGCCGCCCGCCTCGGCTTCAGCATCGCGCCCGACCCGGACGACCCGGCCGTCCGCATCTGCCGATTGCATCTTGCGGATCACTAACGCTGTGTTAGCGTTAATTGAAGTCTCACGATCGGTCCTGAGCCCATGAACGACGCGTCCCCCTCCTCGCCCCCACCGGAACCCGGCCGTCTCGCGCGCCCCCTGAAGTCCTCCGAGCAGACCGGCTGGATGCGCTGGCTGCCGGGGCTGCAGACCCTGCGCCACTACGAGGCCGCCTGGC
>JAABQU010000110.1 GCA_011391285.1 Thiobacillus sp. | reverse complement strand
CGGCCACGGCGGGACAGCCTGCTTCTGACAGCAGGCCGACGTCGTGCCCGGCCTTGAGCGGCGCCAGCAACTGCGGGATGGCGGCGGCTGGCGTGTGTTCGTTGAGCTCCTCGATCTGTAGCGCCTGGATCGGCTGCGGGTGGCCCATGGCCTTGAGATGGGCGCGCGCGGTCTTGGCGCGTTCGACGACGAAGTGGTCGAGCTGGCGCGCAACGGCCAAGGTGTCCGGCGGCAGGCAGGCGTCCGGGCTGACCGGACCCAGCGGCACCGGGATCAGGTAGAGGGTAGCCACGTCAAATCACCGAGTGACATGTCAGCACGTCGATACCTTCGTTCATGAGCATCTCGGTCAGCGCCATCAGCGGCAGGCCGATCAGCGCCGTGGGGTCGGGGCTGTCCATGCGCTCCATCAGGGCGATGCCGAGCGACTCGCTCTTGGCTGAGCCTGCGCAGTCGTAGGGCTGTTCTTTCTTCAGATAAGCCTCGATCTGCGCATCGGTGAGCGGGCGGATGTGCACCACGGTCGGCACGTCGCGCGTCTGCGTGTGGCTGGTGCGGCTGTTGAGCAGCGTCAGCGCGGTGTGGAACACCATGGCGCGCCCCTGCATTTTTTTCAACTGGGCGAAGGCGTTGTCGAAATTGCCGGGCTTGCCGAGCTGCTCCGAATCGAGCATTAGCACCTGGTCGGAGCCGATGATGAGTGCGTCGGGATGCGTCGCTGCGGCGGCTTGCGCCTTCAGCACCGACAGCCGCAGCGCAGTGGCCGAAGGCGTCTCGTCAGGCAGCGGGGTTTCGTCGACGTCGGGTGACAGCACCTCGAAGGGGAGGTGCAGCCGTGACAACAACTCGCGCCGGTAGCGCGAGGTCGAGGCCAGGACGACTTTCATTTCCGGCTTATTCCGGCTGGATCTCGACCAGCGCCATGTCCGGCGTCACCGCGTCGCCTTTCTTGGCGAAGATGCTGATGACGACGCCGGCGATCGGTGCCTGCACCTCGTTCTCCATTTTCATCGCCTCGATCACCAGCACGCCATCGCCGGCCTTGACCGTCTGGCCGATGCTGACCAGCACATCGACGACGGTGCCTGGCATGGCGGCGGTAACGTGGCCGGGATGGCTGGCGCGTGGCTTCTGGCCGGGCGTGGGCGCGGCGGCTTTGCGCGGGGTGCTCTCGCCACCGCCGGAGACGGCGACCTCGTTCAGCGATTCGACCAGCACTTCTTCCGTGACTCCGTCGATCGCCACAAAATAGGGCCGCTGGGCGGAGTCGCTGCGACCGCTGCCCGACAGCTTGATGTGGTAGGTCTCGCCGTGCAGCGTGATCTTGAATTCATCAGCGGCATAGTGCGGTGCGCATTCCTGCTGTGAGGCGTTGCCAGGCGGCAGCAGCTGCTCGGGCTTGAGGCTGCCGGCGGCGCGCTCCTGCAGCCAGGTCTTGCCGATTTCAGGGAACATGGCATAGGTCAGCACGTCCTCGTCGGACTTGGCCACGCCTTCAATTTCGCCACGCAGCTTCTCGAGTTCGTCGGCGATCAGGTCGGCCGGACGGCAGGTGGTCACCTCGAGATCGCCGATGGCGAGCTTGCGGACTTCCTCGTTGACGTGGCCCGGCGCCTGCCCGTAGCGCCCCTGAAGATAGAGCTTCACTTCGTTGGTGACTGAATTGTAGCGCGCGCCGGTCAGCACGTTCAGCGCGGCCTGGGTGCCGACGATCTGCGAGGTGGGCGTCACCAGCGGCGGGAAGCCGAGGTCCTCGCGCACCCGCGGGATTTCCTCGAGCACGGCGTCCATGCTGTCGAGCGCGCCCTGTTCCTTCAGCTGGTTGGCGAGGTTGGAAATCATCCCGCCCGGCACCTGGTTGATCAGCACGCGCGTATCGGTGCCCGTGAATTCGGACTCGAACTGCCAGTATTTCTTGCGCACTTCCTTGAAATAGGCCGAGATTTCCTCGATCAGCGGCAGCGACAGCCCGGTGTCGTACGCGGTGCCGGCAAATGCGGCCACCAGGCTTTGCGTGGTGGGGTGGCTGGCACCCTCGGCGAACGCGCCGACGCAGGTGTCGATGATGGTCGCGCCCGCTTCCACCGCCTTCATGTGGGTCATGTGCGCCAGGCCCGACGTGGCATGGCTGTGGGTGTGGATCGGCAGATGGGTGGCTTCGCGGATCGCGCAGACGAGGTCGTACGCGGTGTACGGGGTGAGCAGGCCGGCCATGTCCTTGATCGCGATGGTGTCGCAGCCCATCTCGGCCAAGCCCCTGGCGAGGGTGACGAAATGCGGGATGTCGTGCACCGGGCTGGTGGTGTAGCAGACCGTGCCTTCGGCGTGCTTGCCGGCGGCTTTCACGGCCTCGATCGACACGCGCAGGTTGCGCAGATCGTTCATCGCATCGAACACGCGGAAGACGTCGACGCCGTTGTCGGCGGATTTCTGAACAAAGGCGCGCACCACATCATCCGAATAGTTGCGGTACCCGAGCAGGTTCTGTCCACGCAGCAGCATCTGGATTTGCGTGTTGGGCAGCGCGCGGCGCAATTTGCGCAGGCGCTCCCACGGATCTTCGCGCAGAAATCGGACGCAGGCGTCGAAAGTGGCGCCGCCCCAGGCTTCCAGCGACCAGAAGCCGACCTGGTCGAGCTTGCCGCAGATCGGCAGCATGTCTTCCGTCCGCATGCGGGTGGCGAGGAGCGACTGGTGGCCGTCGCGCAGGACGAGATCGGTGATGTGTACTTTGGCCATATTTACAAACCCTGATGTGCGGCGATGGCGGCGGCGATGGCGGCGGCCATCACTTCCGGCGGTTTCTTCTCAGTGTACTGGGTGAGTTCCGGGTGTTCGTCGACAAAGCTGGTGTTGAAGCGCCCGCTGCGGAACTCGGGATTCTTGAGGATCTCCTGGTAGTAGGGAATCGTTGTTTTTACACCGTACACCAGCATGTCGGACAGCGCACGGCGGCCGCGCTCGATCGTTGCCTCCCAGTTCAGATTCCATACCGTGAGCTTGGCGCACATGGAATCGAAGTAGGGCGGAATCACGTAGTCGGTGTAGATCGCCGCGTCCACCCGCACGCCGGGGCCACCCGGAGAATAGTAGCGCGTGATGCGGCCGAGGCTGGGCAGGAACTCGTTTTTCGGATCCTCGGCGTTGATGCGGAATTCGATGGCGTAGCCGCGGTGCGTGATCTCGTCCTGCTTGTACTGCAGCGGCAGGCCGGACGCAATGCGGATCTGCTCCTGCACGATGTCGACGCCGGTGATGGTCTCGGTGATGGGGTGCTCGACCTGCAGGCGGGTGTTCATCTCCATGAAATAGAACTGGTTGTCCTGGTCGAGCAGGAATTCGACCGTGCCGGCGTTCACATAGCCCACCGATTTGGCGGCACGCACCGCCAGCTTGCCGATGTATTGCCGCTGCGCCTCCGTCAATTGCGGGCTCGGCGCGATTTCGATCAGCTTCTGGTTGCGGCGCTGGATCGAGCAGTCGCGCTCGAACAGGTGGATGACGTTGCCCTGGGTGTCACCCAGGATCTGCACTTCGATGTGCTTGGGGCGCACCACGCACTTTTCGACGAAGACCTCGGGTTTGCCGAAGGCCTTGGTGGCTTCCGACACTACGCGGTCGTAGTTTTTCAGCAGGTCTTCCTCGCTGTCGCAGCGGCGAATGCCGCGGCCGCCGCCGCCGTTGGTGGCCTTGAGCATGACCGGATAGCCGATCTTGGTGGCCAGCGTGCGCGCTTCCTCGACGTTTTCCAGGTTGTGATCCGATCCCGGCACCACCGGGATGCCGGCGGCGATCATGGCGTTGCGCGCCTGGATCTTGTCGCCCATGCTGCGGATTACCTCGGGCGAGGGGCCGATAAAGCGGATGCCGCGGCGCGCGCAAATGGTGGCCAGGTCGGGGTTTTCCGAAAGGAAACCGTAGCCCGGATGCAGCGCGTCGCAGCCTGATGCGGCCGCCAGATTGACCAGCGTATGGGCATTCAGATAGCCCAGAATCGGGTCCTTGCCGATGTGGTAGGCCTCGTCGGCCTTCTTCACATGGAGCGCATGGCGGTCGGCGTCGGTGTAGATGGCGACCGACTTGATACCGAGCTCGGCACAGGCCCTGACGATGCGGACGGCGATTTCGCCGCGGTTGGCGACCAGTATTTTTTTAAGCATGGGCTCGCCTGACGTTGGGAAGGCTAGGGTTTCTTTGACAAAAAGAACGCGAAATCATATCATTGCTGGCTAATGTTTAACCGGGTGTGTCATGTCTGAGTCCGCCATGCTTCAGCCAGTTGAGGTCGATCCATGGCGTTTTTGCAGAGATGCGCAGTCGTGGGAAACCCGGTCCGAAGTGGCTGCGTTTCCGCGTCTTGCACATGAATTTACGCAAGGTACGCTGTTCTGTCGAGTCGTTGGGCGAGTGGATCAGCGGGGCAGTTTGTCCCTGCAACTGGCAGTGAGCGGCGAGGTGCAGCTGACCTGCCAGCGTTGCCTGGGCAGCATGCCGTACAAGGTTGATGTCGAACGCACGCTGTATCTGGCGCGCAACGAGGCCGAGATGGAACGACTGGATGCGTTGCCCGACAGTGACGCCATCCAGGCAGGCGAGACCTTGAGTCTTGTCGATCTGGTTGAGGATGAAGTGTTGTTGAGCCTGCCGCTTGCGACGATGCACGCAGAAGGTGAATGCCCCGTTCCCGGGGCGCAGTAATTTTTAATGCACCCGGTTGGGTGTAACGGATTTAAAGGAGCAAGAAATGGCAGTCCAGCAGAACAAAAAATCCCCGTCCAAGCGTGGCATGCACCGCTCGCACGACTTCCTGACCAACCCGCCGCTGGCCGTCGAGCCGACCACGGGTGAGGCCCACCTGCGTCACCATATCAGCCCCAACGGCTTTTATCGTGGCCGCAAGGTCGTCAAGGCAAAAGGCGAATAATTTCCTGAGCGCCAGAGATTGATCGCGCTGGAGTGTGTTGACTCCGGCCTGGCGCGTTCAACTCAGCCAATGATTCCGGCTGTATGAGAAACATCACAGTCGCCATTGATGTCATGGGGGGCGATCACGGTCCTCATGTCACGGTCCCGGCGGCAATCCGTTGTCTTGCGCGCAATCCCGACCTGAATGTGATTCTGGTCGGGCCGCAGGATATCGTCGAAGCCGAACTCAAGGCGCGCCGGGCCAAGCCCGGTCCGCGCCTTATCGTGCGCCATGCCAGCCAGGTGGTGGCGATGGACGAGGCGCCTGCGCTGGCCTTGCGCGGCAAAAAAGATTCCTCCATGCGGGTGGCCATTGACCTCGTCAAGTCCGGCGAGGCCGATGCCTGCGTATCGGCCGGCAACACCGGCGCCCTGATGGCGACTGCGCGCTTCGTCCTGAAAACCCTCCCCGGCATCGACCGCCCCGCTATTGCCGCCGTGATGCCGACCATCCAGGGCCATGCGCTGGTGCTGGACATGGGCGCCAACGTTGACTGCACCGCCGAGCACTTGCTGCAGTTCGGCATCATGGGCGCGATGCTGGTGTCGGCGGTGGAGCACAAGTCGAATCCGACCGTGGGTCTGCTGAACATCGGCGAGGAAGACATCAAGGGCAACGAGATCGTGAAGCAGGCCGCAGAATTGCTGCGCGGCAGCCACCTCAACTTCTACGGCAACGTCGAAGGCAATGACATTTTCCTTGGCACCACCGACGTGGTGGTGTGCGACGGATTTGTCGGCAACGTCACGCTGAAGGCGTCCGAGGGCCTGGCCAAGATGATTGCCACCACGCTGCGTGCCGAATTCAATCGCAATATTCTGACCCGCATCGCAGGGCTGATCGCCTTGCCGGTGCTGAATGCCTTCAAGCGACGGCTCGATCCACGCCGCTACAATGGCGCCACGCTCCTGGGGCTGAAAGGCGTGGTGGTGAAAAGCCATGGCTCGGCCGACCGCTATGCGTTCGAGCATGCCATCGAAACCGCCAGCGACGAAGTCAGCAACAATGTGCTGAAGCGCATTACCGACCAGATCCAACTCATTCAACGGGTAGCCGCTTGAACTATTCCCGAATTCTCGGCACTGGCAGCTATCTGCCTGACCGCATCCTCACCAACGCCGACCTCGAAAAGCTAGTCGAGACGAACGACCAGTGGATCGTCGAGCGCACCGGCATCCGCGAGCGCCACATCGCCGCCGAAGGCGAATTCACCAGCGATCTGGCGACGCAGGCGGCGCGTGCCGCGCTCGAATCGGCCGGCCTCGCAATCGATGACATCGATCTGCTGCTGGTCGCCACCACCACGCCTGACCTGGTTTTTCCCAGCACGGCGTGCATCGTGCAGTCCAAACTCGGCATGACCAACGGCAAGCCGGCCCTCGACCTGCAGGCCGTGTGCAGCGGGTTCGTCTACGCCATGAGCGTCGCCGACCAGTTCATCAAGAGCGGTGCAGCCAAACACGTGCTGGTGATCGGCGCCGAAACCCTGTCGCGCATCACCGACTGGAATGATCGCGGCAACTGCATCCTGTGGGGCGATGGTGCGGGCGCAGTGGTACTGGGTGCGTCAACCGAGCCCGGCATCATCGCCACCCACATCCATGCCGATGGTCGCCACAAGGAATTGCTGCGCACCACCAACGGTGCCTCCACCGGCATGAAGGAGCCTGCGCTGATGCGGATGGAAGGCAACGCTGTGTTCAAGATGGCGGTCAACACGCTCGATCGCATCGTCGATGAAACGCTGGAGGCCAACGGCCTGCAGAAATCCGACATCGACTGGCTGGTGCCGCATCAGGCCAATATCCGCATCATTTCCGCCACCGCAAAAAAGCTCGGCATGAGCATGGACAACGTCGTCACCACCGTGGCAGGCCATGGCAACACCTCGGCCGCCTCGGTGCCGCTGGCGTTCGACGTGGCAGTGCGTGACGGCCGTATCCAGCGCGGTCAGACCGTGCTGATGGAAGCCTTCGGTGGCGGTTTTACCTGGGGCTCCGTGCTCCTCAAGTACTAGGAACCATTCATGAAACTGGCATTCGTTTTCCCGGGGCAGGGCTCGCAATCCATCGGCATGATGCAGGGCTGGGGCGCGCGCGCCGAAGTGCGCGCCGCCTTTGCCGAAGCCTCCGACGCGCTGGGTCAGGACCTGTGGGCGCTGGTGACCGACGGCCCGGCCGATCTGCTCAACCAGACCGTCAATACCCAGCCCGCAATGCTTGCCGCCGATGTCGCCGCCTGGCGCGTGTGGCAGGCAGCGGGTGGCGCAACGCCGTTGCTGCTGGCCGGCCACAGCCTCGGTGAATACGCTGCTCTGGTCGCGGCAGGTGCCTTGAATTTTGCCGATGCGATCAAACTGGTGCGCTTTCGCGCCGAAGCCATGCAGGCCGCGGTGCCTGAAGGTGTCGGCGCGATGGCTGCGATTCTGGGCCTGGATAACGATGCTGTGCGCGCGGTTTGTGCCGATGCAGCCGCGGGCGAAGTGGTCGAGGCGGTGAACCTGAATTCGCCCGGCCAGGTCGTCATTGCCGGCAACAAGGCAGCCGTGGAACGCGCGATGGCGCTGGCAAAGGAAAAGGGCGCCAAGCGCGCGTTGCCGCTGCCGGTCTCCGTTCCGTCGCATTCCTCGCTGATGCTGCCGGCTGCCGAAAAGCTGCTGGCGCATCTCCAGAATGTGACGATTTCCACGCCGGCGATTCCAGTACTGCACAACACGGATGTGGAAAGCCATGCCGACCCCGCTGCGATCCGCGCAGCGCTGGCGAAGCAGTTGCACACGCCGGTGCGCTGGGTCGAGACCGTCCAGGCGTTGAAAGCCTCTGGCATCGAACGCGTGATCGAATGCGGCCCCGGCAAGGTGCTGGCGGGCCTCAGCAAGCGTATCGACGACAGTCTGCCGGCGGTGGCGCTGGTGGATGAAGCGAGCCTTCAGGCCGCACTGAACAACTGACAGGAGACACCATGCTGCAAGGACGCCTCGCGCCAGGCGCGAATCTTGAAGGACAAGTGGCGCTCGTGACCGGCGCTAGCCGCGGAATCGGCCAGGCGATCGCGCTGACGCTCGGTCATGCGGGCGCCACCGTGGTCGGCACGGCCACCAGCGAGAAGGGCGCGCAGGCAATCAGCGATTACCTGGCCGCAGCCGGCATCAAGGGCAGCGGCATGAAACTCAATGTCACAGCCGCGGCTGAAGTCGACGCCGTGATCGCAGCGATCGAAAAGGATTTCGGTGCCATCGGCATCCTGGTCAACAACGCCGGCATCACCCGCGACAATCTGCTGATGCGGATGAAGGACGAGGAGTGGGACGACATCCTGGCGACCAATCTCACTTCGGTGTTCCGTCTATCGCGTGCAGTGCTGCGCGCAATGATGAAGGCGCGCACGGGGCGCATCATTTCCATCGCTTCGGTGGTGGGGGCGATGGGCAATGCCGGACAGACCAACTACAGCGCAGCCAAGGCCGGCATCATGGGGTTCACCAAGTCGCTCGCACGCGAAGTCGGCAGCCGCAACATCACGGTCAACTGCGTGGCACCGGGCTTCATCGACACCGACATGACGCGCGCGCTGCCGGATGCGCAGCGCGAGGCGCTGCTGGCCCACATCCCGCTGGGACGGCTCGGCACAGCTGAAGAGATTGCGCAGGCGGTCGCGTTTTTGGCGTCACCTGCCGCCGGTTATATTTCCGGCACCACCCTGCATGTCAATGGCGGGATGTACATGGCGTAACCGCCACACAAAGTTTGGTAGAATCGCGGAGTTTTATTTTTCCGGGCTTCAATTTTGTTGAAGCCCAATTTCAAGAAGAGAGGAACGGTAATGGATAACGTACAGCGTGTAATTAAAGTCGTCGCCGAGCAACTGGGCGTCAACGAGGCAGACATCAAGAACGAGTCTTCCTTCGTCGGTGACCTGGGCGCGGACTCGCTCGATACGGTTGAACTGGTGATGGCGCTGGAAGAAGAATTCGGCTGCGAAATCCCCGACGAGGACGCAGAAAAAATCACCACCGTGCAGCAGGCGATTGACTACGTCAACAGCCACTCGAGCTGATCGTTCACCCCGTAAAAAGGACTGACTTTTGTCCAAACGTCGCGTCGTTGTAACCGGCCTGGGAATCATTTCCCCGGTCGGCAATACCATCCCTGAAGCCTGGGACAACCTGGTTGCCGGCCGTACCGGCATTGCCCGGATTACCCGTTTTGATCCCACGCCTTTTGCCTCCCATATGGCGGGCGAGGTGAAGAATTTTGACGTTGGGCAATATCTCAACCCGAAAGAAGCGCGCCGCATGGATACCTTCATCCAGTTCGGCATGGCGGCGGGCATCCAGGCCATTCGCGATTCGGGTATCGAGGTCACGGACGCCAATGCCGAGCGCATCGGCATCAACATCGGTTCCGGAATCGGCGGCCTGCCGCTGATTGAGGAGACGCATGCCCTGCTGATGGAATCCGGCCCGAGGAAGATTTCCCCCTTCTTCATTCCCGGCTCCATCATCAACATGATTTCCGGCAACCTTTCCATCCAGTACGGGATCAAGGGACCCAACCTGGCGGTTGTCACCGCCTGCACCACCGGCCTGCATGCCATCGGCCTGTCGGCGCGGATGATCGCTTATGGCGACGCCGATGTGATGGTCGCCGGCGGCTCTGAATGTGCGACGTCGCAGCTGGGCGTGGGCGGCTTTGCTTCAGCGCGCGCCCTGTCGACCCGCAATGATGATCCGGCTACCGCCAGTCGTCCGTGGGACAAGGATCGCGACGGCTTCGTGCTGGGCGAGGGCGCAGGCGTGATGGTGCTCGAGGAATATGAGCACGCCAAGGCGCGCGGCGCCAAGATCTATGCGGAAGTGACCGGATTTGGCATGAGCGGCGACGCCTATCACATGACGGCGCCGAGCACCGACGGCCCGCGACGTTCGATGGTGAACGCGATGCGCGACGCCGGCGTCAATCCTGACCAGATCAATTACATCAACGCGCACGGCACCTCGACGCCTTTGGGCGACAAGAACGAAACCGACGCGATCAAGCTGGCGATGGGCGATGCCGCGTACAAGGCGGTGGTCAACTCGACCAAGTCGATGACCGGCCACCTGCTCGGCGGCGCCGGCGGCGTCGAGTCGGTGTTCACCGTGCTGGCAGTGCACAATCAGATATCGCCGCCGACCATCAACATCTTCTCGCAAGATCCGGAATGCGACCTCGATTACTGCGCCAACACGGCGCGTGAAATGAAGATCGACTTTGCGCTCAAAAACAACTTCGGGTTCGGCGGCACCAACGGTTCACTGGTCTTCAAGCGGGCTTGACCCTCGCGGTGGATCGCCCCATCGCCCCGGAACCACTGGCCCCGCCCGAGACCCGGGAGTGGCCGCTCCCATCGAGCCGCCTGCGACCCGATCTGATCCGCCTGCAGGCGGCCCATCCGCAGCGTTACCCCGGACTCTTCCTCAGCAGCGGCGATTCGGGATGGGACGTGCTGTTCGCGTTTCCGCAGGACATCGTTCGGCTGACAGCCGCCGGTGGCCTGAATGCACTGCGGTCGCATCCGGCCATGCGACTGCAGCCCACTTCCGGAACCCTTCCCGACCTGCCTTTCAGCGGCGGCTGGCTGTGCGCGTTTGCGTACGAGTTGGGCGGCCTGTTCGAGCCCACCGTGGGGCAGGTGGAGGATGACGCGGGTTTTCCCCTGGCTTGGCTGGTGCGCATCCCCGCAGCGATCCTGTTCGACCGTACGAGTGGGCACTGTGTCCTGATGGCCGAGGCCGGGCAGGCCGGCCTGCTCGATCGCATGCAGCGCGATCTGGACGCGTTGCCGCCACCGCTACCGGCTGTGCCCGAGCTTCGATCCCTGGATGAAGATGAACCGGCCGCGTTTCTCGCCGGAGTGTCGCGCATCCAGGAATACATCCGCGCAGGCGACGTGTTCCAGGTCAACCTGTCGCGTGGCTGGCGCGCCGAGTTCGCAGCGCCGATTCCAGCGGCGTCACTGTTGGATCGGCTGATGCAGAAGAACCCGGCGCCGTTTTCGGCGCTGCTGCAGATGGATGAATGGGCAATCGTGAGTTCGTCACCGGAGCGCCTGGTTCGACTGGATCGCAGCGGCAGGCTGGAAACCCGCCCGATTGCCGGCACCCATCCCCGCAGCGAGGACGCCACTGAAGACGCCGCGCTGCGAGCGCGCCTGCAGGCGCACCCCAAGGAGCGCGCCGAGCACGTCATGCTGGTCGACCTGGAACGCAACGATCTCGGACGGGTGTGCGAGCCGGGCAGCGTGAAGGTGGAAGCGCTGATGGAAACAGCCAGCTATCGGCACGTGCACCACATCGAATCCACCGTCTGCGGGCAGCTGCGCCAGGGCATGCGCGTCTACGACGCCTTGCGCGCGGTGTTTCCAGGCGGCACTATTACCGGCTGTCCCAAGGTGCGCACCATGCAGATCATTCGCGAGCTCGAACAGACGCCGCGGCGCAGCTACACCGGCAGCGTCGGCTACGTCAATCGCGACGGCAGCTTCGATTTCAACATCCTGATCCGCAGCTTCCTGCTGCGCGGAAACGAACTGAGCTTCCGCGCCGGCGCCGGCATCGTGGCCGATTCAGTCGCCGCGCGCGAACTCGACGAAACCCACGCCAAGGCACGTGGCCTGCTGCGTGCGCTTGACCCCACATGACCCTCGTCAACGGCCATCCTGGAGGAACTGTGGATGCGATGGATCGCGGTCTCGCCTACGGCGACGGCGTGTTCCGCACCCTGCGTACGCAGGCCGGCCAGCCGCTGTGGTGGCGCGACCAGTACGCGAAACTCGCTGCCGACAGCGCCGCACTGGGGCTGGCGTCCCCGGGCGAGACTGAATTGCGCGCAGAGGTCTGCCGAGTGGCCGAAGCAGGGGAAGGGGTTGTGAAAATCATCCTCACCCGAGGTGTCGGCGTACGCGGCTATGCGCCGGCTGCGGACCCGTCCTGCACGCGCATCGTGATGGCGTCGCCCTTGCCACCCCATGCAGAACCCGACGCCCCCGACATCCGTGCGCGCTGGTGCACCCTCAGGCTGGCGCGGCAGCCCAGGCTGGCTGGAATCAAGCATCTGAACCGGCTGGAAAACGTGCTGGCGCGTTCGGAATGGGACGATCCGGCGATTGCCGAGGGCGTGTTGTGCGACGACACGGGTGCGGTAATCAGCGGTGTGATGAGCAACCTGTTCTGGGTCCGCAACGGCGAACTGTTTACCCCGGATCTGAGCCAGTGCGGGGTGGCTGGCGTGGCCCGGGCGCGCCTGCTTCGTGCGGCGGCGCGGCGTGGCATCCCCACCCATATCGGCCGCCAGCTGACAGACGCTATACTCGCTGCGGACGAAGTGATGATCTGCAACAGTGTCATCGGCGTTCGTCGCATGGCCCGGCTGGATGACCGGATCTGGCCGGTTGCGGGATGGACCGACACTTTGAAAACAGCCTTGAATGAAGACTCTGATTAAGCGACTGCTCGTGCTCACGATCCTGGCTGCGCTGGCGGGAGCCGGTGGGCTTGCTTGGTACGGCAACCAGCCCCTGAGCATCGAGCCGTTGCCAAAGGCCATCAACGTGACGCCCGGCACGCATCTGAAAAGCCTGAGCGCGATGCTGGAACGCGAAGGCGTGATCGGCAATGCGCAGGTGTTCTGGCTGCTCGGGCGCGTGCTCGGCAAGGCGGGGACGCTCAAGGTCGGCGTGTATACGCTCGACAAACCGCTCACGCCGCTTGAACTCTATGCCAAGATCCAGCGCGGCGAGGTCTCACAGGCGATGGTGCAGTTCATCGAGGGCTGGAACTGGCGGGAGCTGCGCGCGGCGCTGGCCGCGCAGCCCATGCTGAAAAACGACAGCGCGAGCATGAGCGATGTCGAACTGCTGCAGGCGATCGGTGCGGAGGAAAATCACCTGGAAGGCCTGCTGTTTCCGGACACCTACTTTTTCGCGCCGCATTCGTCCGACCTCAGCGTGCTGCGCCGCGCCTATCGCCTGCAGCATGAAAAACTCATGGCCGCCTGGGAAACCCGTGCGCCGGGCCTGCCGTATCGCACCCCGTACGAAGCGCTGATCATGGCGTCGATCGTTGAAAAGGAAACCGGCGCGGCGTTCGAGCGCCCGATGATTGCCGGCGTGTTTCTCAACCGGCTCAGACTGGGGATGCGCCTGCAAACCGACCCCACCGTGATCTACGGACTGGGCGAGCGCTTCGACGGCAACCTGCGCAAGATCGACCTGCAAACCGACACCCCGTATAACACCTACACGCGCGGCGGGCTGCCGCCGACGCCGATTGCGATGCCCAGCGAGGCGGCGATCCAGGCTGCGCTCAATCCGGCCAAGACCGATGCCCTGTATTTTGTCTCGCGCGGCGACGGCACCCACGTATTTTCCAGCAACCTCGAAGCGCACAATCGCGCAGTGAACCGCCACCAAAGACGATGAGCACGCCAGGCAAATTCATCACCCTCGAAGGCGTCGACGGCGCCGGCAAGAGCACCCATCTGGACTTCGTCGCCGACTGGCTGCGCCGGCAGGGTCGTGAGGTCATCGTCACCCGCGAACCCGGCGGCACGCCGCTGGGCGAAACCCTGCGCGAACTGCTGCTGCATCAGCACATGGATCCTGACACCGAACTGCTGCTGATGTTCGCTGCGCGCCAGGAGCATCTGGCTGCGCTGATCCTGCCGGCGCTGGCGCGCGGCGCCTGGGTGCTGTCCGACCGCTTCACCGATGCCAGCTACGCTTACCAGTGCGGCGGCCGGGGTATCGCAGCCGAACGCATCGCAGCACTGGAAGCCTGGGTGCAGCGCGGCTTTGCACCCAACCTCACCCTGCTGTTCGACGTGCCGCCGGAAGTGGCGGAGGCGCGCCGCTCGGCCGCCCGCACTGCCGACCGCTTCGAGCGCGAGGCCGACAGCTTTTTCAGCCGCGTGCGCAACGCCTATCTCGACCGCGCGCAGGCCGAGCCGGCGCGCATACGCGTGCTGGATGCGCGCCACAGCATTACCGAACTGCAAACCGAAATCGGCCAGTTGCTGCAGGGTTTGTCGTGAGCGCACCGTATCCCTGGCTGGCGGCACCCTGGCAGCGCCTGCTGGCGACCCGCGCCCGCCCGGCGCAGGCGCTGCTGCTGGCAGGGCCGCGCGGGGTGGGCAAGGGTGCGCTGGCCTTGGCCTGGGCGCAGGCCCTGCTGTGCGAAGCACCGCTCACCGACGGCGCGGCCTGCGGACGGTGTGTGGCCTGCCATTGGTTCGAAACCGGCGGGCATCCGGACTTCCGGCTGGTCACCCTGCAGGAAAAGTCCAACAAGGACGGCGAAACCCGGATGGCCACCGCCATCGAGGTCGACCAGGCGCGCGAGGCGGTCGACTACGTCCAGCTGTCCACCTACCGGGCCGGCTTTCGGGTGGTGCTGGTCAACCCGGCGGACAGCCTCAACCTGGCGGCGGCCAATGCGCTGTTAAAGGTGCTGGAGGAACCGCCGTTAAATACGGTGTTCGTGCTAGTCTCGGACCAGCCGCGGCGCCTGCTGCCGACCATCCGCAGCCGTTGCACCCGGCTCGACATCGGATTGCCGCCGCTCGACCAGGCAGCACAATGGCTGGCCGGGCAGGGGGTGGACGATGCGCTGAGCTTGCTGGCACTCTCCGGCGGCACGCCGCTCGATGCCCAGCGGTGGGCCGACAGCAGCGAACTGGATGAACGCCGCAGCGTGCTGGAGGGCCTGGCGCGACCCGCCCAGCTTGATCCGGTGACACTGGGGGAGCGCTGGAAAGCGATCAGCCCGCAGACCTGGCACAACGTGGCGTACAAGTGGTTGGGCGATTTGCTGGCGATCAAGCTGCAGGGCAGCGTGCAGTTCAACCGTGATTTTGCCGAGGTGCTGGCGCGGCTGGGCGAATCGGCTGATCTGGCGAAGCTGCTGGCGCTCGCCAGAACGCAGGCAAACGAAGGCAGGATACTGGCGCATCCGCTCAATCGGGCACTGCAGCTGGAAGCCTGGCTGATCCAGTACCGGCACGTGTTTGATTGAAGAGAGTAGATCATGAATGCAGCAGTCAACGATGTAACAGGACAAGTCCGCCCCGGCGTGCTGTCCCTCTCGATCAAGGAAAAATCCGCCCTGTTTGCGGCCTACATGCCGTTCATCAAGGGTGGCGGGCTGTTCATTCCCACCAACAAGAGCTACAAGATGGGCGAGGACGTGTTCATGCTGCTCACCCTGATGGACGAACCCGCCAAGCTGCCGGTATCCGGCAAGGTGGTATGGCTGACGCCTTCAGGATCGCATGGCGGCCGCACCCAGGGCGTCGGCGTGCAGTTCGCTTTCAACGAAAGCGGCAAGGCTGCGCAGAACAAGATTGAAGGTTTGCTCGGCGGTTCGTTAAAATCGGTGCGCCCCACTCACACCATGTAGCAGCACCCCCGCGGTGCGCCTGGTTTTTTCTGACGACGCGCTGGTTTGCGCACGTACCGCATGTATATCGATTCCCACTGCCACATCAATTTCCCCGATCTTGCCGGCAAGCTTCCCGAGGTGTTCGACCTCATGGCAGCCAACCAGGTGAGCCATGCGCTGTGCATCAGCGTTGAACTGGAAAAATTCCCTGAAATTCTTGCCCTGGCCGAGGCGCATCCCAATGTGTATGCCTCGGTGGGCGTACATCCGGACCACGAGGACTGCACCGAGCCGACGGTGGAGGAACTGGTCGCGCTGGCCGACCATCCCAAGGTGGTGGCCATCGGCGAAACCGGGCTGGATTACTTTCGGCTGACCGGTGACCTCGAATGGCAGCGCGAACGTTTCCGTACCCACATCCGCGCGGCTCGCGCTTGTCGGAAGCCGCTTGTAATTCACACCCGTTCCGCGGCGGACGACACCTTGCGCATCATGCGCGAGGAGCAGGCAGGCGAGGCGGGCGGGGTGATGCACTGCTTCACCGAAAGCCTGGCCGTGGCCGAGGCCGCCATCGCGATGGGGTTCTACATCTCGTTTTCCGGCATCGTGACGTTCAAGAATGCCGTGGCCCTGCGCGAGATTGCGGCGGCCCTTCCGCTGGAGCACATGCTGATCGAAACCGATGCACCCTATCTGGCGCCGGTGCCCCATCGCGGTCAGACCAACCAGCCGGGGTTCGTGAAACACGTGGCCGAGGAAATTGCGCGGGTGCGCGGGATGACGCCAGAAGCGGTGGGCGACATCACCACCCGGAATTTCTTCCGGCTGTTTGCTGCTGCGCATCCCGTTTGATCTCACCGTCACATCCCCGAATGCGCCTCGGCTGAAAAACTGCCGTCTTACTTCTTTGATCGCGCGGCCAACTTGTTGAGCACCTGCGATGCGGCACGCAGGCCGAAGGTTGCGGTGACGCACACCGAAGAACCGAAACCGGCGCAATTCAGCCCGTGCAGGTGGGCGTCCTCCGGACGCTCGTAGCACACACCGCCCTCGGCACTCGGATAGGTGAGGGGTTCGGTCGAATAGACGCAGTCGACGCCGAACTTTTTCCCCCGCTCACGCGGAAAGCCGTGCTCGCGGCGCAGGCTGGCGCGAACCTTGGAGAGCAGCGGGTCT
Organism: Thiobacillus sp.; assembly: GCA_011391285.1. Next base: position 15,809 of record JAABQU010000110.1, on the reverse strand, counting down.
TCGGTGGTGTTGGCAAGGTCGGCGAGTTGCACGCGTCCGGGGTCCGTCTGGCCACCGGCAGCGCCGACGCAGACCAGTCGGATGCGCTGGCGGCGGCAGTGAACGATCAGCGCGGTCTTGGCGCGGGTGCTGTCGATGGCATCGACCACGTAATCGAAATCCTCCGCCAGCAGTCCGGCCACATTCTCTGCAGTCAGAAATTCTTCCACACCGCTCACCCGGCATAGGGGATTGATTGCATGGATGCGTTCCGTCATGGCCTGGATCTTCGACTTGCCAAGTTCGTGCGTCAGCGCATGAATCTGGCGGTTGATGTTGGATTCGGCCAGGTGGTCGGGGTCGACCAGGGTGAGCTGGCCGATGGCCGAGCGTGCCAGCGCCTCGGCGGTCCAGGCGCCGACACCGCCGATGCCGATGACGCAGACATGCGCCTGCTGGAATCGCTCGAAAGCCGGGCTGCCATAGAGCCGTCGAACACCACCGAAGCGGCGCTCGAAATCGATCGCGTGTTCGCTATGAAAGAGGTCGGTCATGGAGGGGACAAAGAAACGGACACTGCCAAAGAGGCAGACGGCATCAGGGCTACAGGCTGACAGGCGAAAGGCATGATTGCAATCATACCGCCTGGGGGCGGCGCAAAAAATGCAAAGGGCGAACCCGGGAGTCGGGTTCGCCCTTTTCAGGCCGGAGTTACGCTTTGGCCGTGGAGTTACAGGTTCGCGGTTTCGAGTTCGAACTGGATCGCCTGGATGCCTGCGCGGGCACAGGCCTCGTCCTGCTCGCCCGTGGCCGCGCCGGAAATGCCGACCGCGCCGATGATGTTGCCGGCGGCCTCGATGGGCACGCCACCCGCGGAAAACACCAGGCCATCGACCTTGCCGACCGAGAAGGGCTGGGTGAAGCGGTTTTCCATGCTCGAGGTGGCAGCATTGAAGTTGACCGCCGTAAAGGCCTTTTGCTGGCTGATTTCCAGCGTGATTCTCGGCGCCAGCGTGTCGCGCAATACGACCATGGCGTCGCCGCTGCGATCAACCACGGTCACGCCGATCTGGATGCCCTGCTTGCGGCAGGCGTCCATTGCGGCATGTGCGATTTTTCCGGAAGCCTCGACGGTGAGCCGGGGGATTTTGACGATGACCGGGACGTCTGCTGCGATGGCGGGAAAGGTGAGCAGCGCGGCGCAACTTGCCGCGATCAGTGAGGGTTTGTGCATGGGGTCCATCCTCCTATTGGTTGGTGTTGGTAATACACATCCAGCTTAGTGCTTTTCTAAAAGAGTACAGCCTAGCCAAGAACAGCCAGCCCAGGCATGTTGCCCGTCCTTGCGGCCATTCTCTACAAGCTCTCGGCGCCCCGTTTTACTGTCCGAAGAATGACTTGACCTTGTCCATGAAAGACTGCGCACGCGGATTGTTGTTCCGCCCCGGGCTCAAGGCCTCGAATTCACGCAACAACTCCCGCTGACGTTCCGAGAGGTTCACCGGCGTCTCGATCTGCATGTGGCATAGCAGATCCCCCGGTGCGTTGCTGCGCACGCCCTTGATGCCCTTGCCGCGCAGGCGGAACACCTTGCCCGACTGTGTTTCGGTCGGAATCTTGATCTTGGCATGGCCGTCGAGGGTGGGAATGTCGACCTCGCCGCCGAGTGCCGCAGTCGCAAAGCTGATCGGCATTTCGCAATGCAGATCGTTGCCATCGCGCTTGAACACCGGGTGTTCCTTGAGGTGGATCACCACATAGAGATCACCCGGCGGGCCGCCGTTGACCCCGGCCTCGCCTTCGCCGCCCAGACGGATGCGATCGCCGCTGTCCACGCCGGCGGGAATCTTCACCGACAGCGTCTTGTGCTTCTTGACGCGGCCTTCGCCATGGCAGGCGGTGCAGGGATCGGTCACCATCTTGCCGGTGCCGCCGCAGCGCGGACAAGTCTGCTGCACCGAGAAAAACCCTTGCTGGATGCGTACCTGGCCATGGCCGCCGCAGGTGGTGCAGGTGGTCGGCTGCGTGCCGGGCTTGGCGCCGCTGCCGTGACAGGTGCCGCACTCTTCCAGCGTCGGGATGCGAATCTTGGTTTCGGTGCCGCGCGCCGCTTCTTCCAGACCGATTTCCAGGTTGTAGCGCAGGTCGGCACCGCGGTAGACGCGGTCGCGGCGGCTGCCGCCACCGCCACCGAAGATGTCGCCGAAAATGTCCGAGAAGGCATCGGAAAAGCCGCTGCCCCCGCCGTAACCGCCGCCCATTCCCGCCTGCTGGTCGATCCCGGCGTGGCCGAACTGGTCATAGGCGGCACGTTTGTCCGAATCGGACAGGATTTCGTAGGCCTGCTTGGCCTCCTTGAATTTCTCCTCCGCGCCCTTGTCATCCGGGTTGCGGTCAGGATGGTGCTTCATGGCCAGCTTGCGGTAGGCCTTCTTGATGTCTTCGTCCGAGGCGTTCTTGGCGACGCCGAGGACTTCGTAGTAGTCGCGTTTTGACATATCAGGGGTCAGGATTCAGGGATCAGAATTCAGGGTTGGGCGGGGAACAGAATCCAGTGAAAAAAGGGAAAGCCGCGCGACGCACGACCTTCCCTGATCCCTGAATCCCGATCCCTGACTCCCTTACTTGTCCTTCACCTCTTCGAACTCGGCATCGACCACATTGTCATCGGCCGCGCCGGCTCCGCCACCAGCTGCCTCACCCGGCTGTGCCTGGGCCTGTTCGGTCTTGTACATCTGCTCAGCCAGCTTGTGGCTGGCGGTGGCGAGCGCCTGGGTCTTGGCTTCGATGGTGTCCTTGTCGCCTTCGCGCACGGCGTCCTCGCACTCCTTCAGTGCCGTTTCGATTGCGGCTTTTTCGTCGGCCGACACCTTGTCGCCATGTTCAGCCAGCGACTTCTTCACCGAGTGGATCATGCCGTCGGCAGCGTTGCGCGCGGTCGCCAGTTCCACAGCCTTGTGGTCCTCGGCGGCGTTGGCCTCGGCGTCCTTCACCATGCGCTGGATTTCCTCTTCTGAGAGACCGGAACTGGCCTGGATGCGGATGGTGTTTTCCTTGCCGGTGGCCTTGTCCTTGGCCGACACGTGCAGGATGCCGTTGGCGTCGATGTCGAAGGTGACCTCGATCTGCGGCATGCCGCGCGGGGCCGGCGGAATGTCGGACAGGTTGAACTGGCCGAGGCTCTTGTTGCCCGAGGCGATCTCGCGCTCGCCCTGCAGCACGTGCACCGTCACCGCGCTCTGGTTGTCGTCGGCGGTCGAAAACACCTGCGAGGCCTTGGTCGGGATCGTCGTGTTCTTCGGGATCAGCTTGGTCATCACGCCGCCCAGGGTTTCGATACCGAGGGAGAGCGGCGTCACGTCGAGCAGCAGCACATCCTTCACTTCACCCTTCAGCACGCCGCCCTGGATCGCGGCGCCCACGGCCACGGCTTCGTCCGGGTTGACGTCGCGGCGCGGATCCTTGCCGAAGAAGTCTTTCACTGCGTCCATCACCTTGGGCATGCGGGTCTGGCCGCCGACCAGGATGACGTCGTCGATCTGCGAGGTGGTGAGGCCGGCATCCTTCAGCGCCATCTTGCACGGATCGATGGTGCGCTTGATCAGGTCCTCCACCAGCGCTTCGAACTTGGCGCGGGTGATCTTCACCGCCAGGTGCTTGGGACCGGAGGCGTCGGCCGTGATGTAGGGCAGGTTGACTTCGGTCTGCTGTGCAGAGGACAGCTCGATCTTGGCCTTTTCAGCGGCTTCCTTCAGGCGCTGCAGCGCGAGCACGTCCTTCTTCAGGTCGACGCCCTGTTCCTTCTTGAACTCTTCCGCGATGTAGTCGATCAGGCGCTGGTCGAAGTCCTCGCCACCGAGGAAGGTGTCGCCGTTGGTCGACAGCACTTCGAACTGGTGCTCGCCGTCCATCTCGGCAATCTCGATGATCGAGATGTCGAAGGTACCGCCACCGAGGTCATACACTGCGATCTTGCGGTCACCTTCCTTCTTGTCCATGCCGAAGGCGAGCGCGGCCGCGGTCGGCTCGTTGATGATGCGCTTGACTTCCAGACCGGCGATGCGGCCGGCGTCCTTGGTGGCCTGGCGCTGGCTGTCGTTGAAGTAGGCCGGCACCGTGATGACGGCTTCGGTGACTTCCTCGCCCAGGTAATCCTCGGCGGTTTTCTTCATCTTGCGCAGGGTTTCGGCCGACACCTGCTGCGCCGCCATTTTCTGGCCGCGCACTTCCACCCAGGCGTCGCCGTTGTCGGCCTTGACGATCTTGTAGGGCATCAGGCCGATGTCCTTCTGCACTTCCTTCTCTTCGAAGCGGCGGCCGATCAGGCGCTTCACCGCATACAGCGTGTTCTTCGGGTTGGTGACGGCCTGGCGCTTGGCAGGCGCGCCGACCAGGATCTCGCCGTCTTCGGTGTAAGCCACGATGGACGGCGTGGTGCGCGCGCCCTCGGCATTCTCGATCACCTTCGGCGTGCCGTTTTCCATCACCGCCACGCAGGAGTTGGTGGTACCCAGGTCAATGCCAATAATGCGTCCCATGATGTGTTCCTTCTAGATAGAGATTGAGTTGATTCGAATGTGGGGGAGGTTGTCGCTATTTCAAGCGTCCTTGCCCTTGGCGACCATCACCAGCGCCGGCCGCAGCGTGCGTTCATTGAGGCGGTAGCCCTTCTGCAGCACCGTCACTACCGTGTTGGCCGGCTGGTCGGACTCGACCATCTGGATGGCCTGGTGCTGGTGCGGGTCGAACTTCTCGCCCAGCGGGTCGATGTCGTGGAGGTTGAACTTGCCGAAGGCGGCAGTCAGCTGCTTCAGGGTCAGGTCGACGCCGTCCTTCATGTTTTCCACGCTCGGCGATTCGGCGGCGAGTGCCGCTTCCAGGCTGTCCTTCACCGCCAGCAACTCGCTGGCGAAGTTATCCACCGCGAACTTGCGTGCGCGGTCGACGTCTTCCGCCGCGCGGCGGCGCATATTCTCGGTTTCCGCCTTGGCGCGCAGCCAGGCGTCGTGATGCTCGGCTGCCTGAAGTTCAGCTGCTTTCAGCAACTCCTCCAGGCTCGGCATGGTTTCCTTCTCGCGGGTTTCCGCTGTGTCCGTGTCAGTTTTGAGTTCGTCCTGCATGTTTGCTCCCAATTAATTCCCTCTGAGAACTGGGGGCAAAAACAGACGCTTCAAGTGGCCGGGGGCATTTTTTTCGGAATCCCGAACATCCGGGCGAAACGCACATTCCAATTTGCCGCAGGCAGGCGCTTCCGGTATGATGCGCCGCTCCCGGAGAGGTGGATGAGCGGTTTAAGTCGCACGCCTGGAAAGCGTGTTTAGGATAATATCCTAACGCGGGTTCGAATCCCGCCCTCTCCGCCACACACAATTCGACCACGCTGAAATCATGCCGAAACATGCCTACCACGGCAGGCTGTCCGTGGTCGTACCCGTCAAGAACGAGCAGGAGAACGTTGAGCCGCTCGTGCGCGAAATCGCGGCGGCGCTGTCCGGCAATACCACGTTCGAAATCCTCTATATCAACGACGGCAGCACGGATGCCACGCAAGCACGTCTGCAGTCGCTGAAAACCGAATTCCCGATGCTGCGCGTGCTTCGCCACCGCGAGTCGTGCGGGCAGAGCCGGGCGGTCACCACCGGGGTGACCGCAGCGCGCTACGAGTGGATCGCCACCCTCGACGGCGACGGCCAGAACGATCCCGCCGACATTCCCGCGCTGCTGGCCGAACTGGCCAACCCGGCTCAACCGGCGAATCTGGAACTGCTGGCGGGTTGGCGGGCCAAGCGCAACGACACCTTCATTCGCCGCATTTCCTCGAAAATCGCCAACGGCGTGCGCTCGCGCATGCTCAAGGACAACACCCCCGACACCGGTTGCGGCCTCAAGGTGTTCGCCCGCGAGACCTTCCTGCAACTGCCCAACTTCGATCACATGCATCGCTTCCTGCCGGCTCTGGTGCTGCGCAACGGTGGCGCGGTGGTGTCGGTGCCGGTACACCACCGCGCGCGTGAACGCGGCACCTCCAAATACGGCGTGCACAACCGGCTGTGGGTGGGCATCGTCGACCTGTTCGGCGTGGCCTGGTTGCAGCGGCGGGTGCGCCTGCCGCTGATCGAGGCCGACTCCGACCTGTAATGCGGGCGCGCGTCATCCTCAAGGGCTTGGCGCTGATATTCAGCTTGGCGCTCCTGGGCTATCTGTTCAATGCGAGCGATCTGGGCAGCAGCGTCAACGAGGCCTGGATCGATGCGCGGGTGCGTGGACACGGGATCAACGGCGCACTTCTGTTTTTGCTGATGGGTGGGCTGTTCACTGCCATCGGCCTGCCGCGCCAGGTCATCGCCTTTCTCGGCGGTTATGCTTTCAGCGTAGGGCTGGGCACATTGCTCGGCGCGCTGGCGGCGCTGCTGGGCTGCATGCTGAGCTTCGTCTACGCGCGCTTCTTCGGACAGGGCCTTCTGCGCGCCCGACTGGGCGATCGCGCCCGTCGCTTCGACCGCTTCATCCACCAGCACCCCTTTTCGATGACGGTGCTGATCCGTCTGCTGCCGGTAGGAAGCAACCTGTTGACCAATCTGGCCGCAGGCATCTCCAGCATCCGGCCCGTCTATTTCTTCTTCGGTTCCTTGATCGGCTATCTGCCACAGACGCTGGTGTTTGCCCTGGTCGGCAGCGGGGTGCATATCGCGCCCATGCTGAAACTTGCGCTGGCGATCGCACTTTTCCTGATTTTCATGGCGCTGGGTATGTATTTGTACCGCCGCAGCCGGAGAGGCGCGGCGCTCGACGAGACGCTCGAAGAAGCTCTGGGCGAGGACGCTCCGCGGCGTTGAGGGCTTGGCCGCTTATTGCGTTGCAGCGGTTTCGATCGCTCGCCAGCGAGGAAGCAGATAAACCCGCATGACGACCGCTGCGATAGCCACACCGAATGCCAGACCGGCCAATACGTCGGACAAATAGTGTTCGCCAATCGCAATGCGCGCCAGCGCCATGAGAAGCGCAGCGGTAAGCGCGAACAGCGCGGCGGCCCGCGAACGCAAGAGGAAAAAGATAAACATTGCACCCACAGCCACATTAACAGCGTGGCTCGACGGAAACGAATTGAAAGCGTGGGCGAGGCTGGGCGCCTGGCAAAGAGCGTCGTGCACCGTGGCCACATGCGGGCGCGGCCGTCCGCAGCCAATCTTGATCAGGCGTATCAGCAGGAATGTTCCAAACAGTTGCGCGTAAACATAGGCGAGTCCGGCCTGCGTGAACAGAGGGCGCTTATAGCGCACGCCGAACATCAGCAGCGCGATGAAGAACGCATAGAAAATGAACATGCCCCAATCGCTATACCACTCGAAAACCGGGCGCAAGCCAATGAAAAAGGGGCGCGTGTCGAATTGTTGAAGCAGCGCAGCATCGGCGCGGATCAGCCACGCCGTCAGTGCGCCAAGCCACAGCAGAACGGAGCCGCGCAGGATGATGCGCGTCCGTTCGGTAGCCTCTTCGGAAGTCAGGAACTCCATCGGTGTTCGTCGCTGCTTGCGCTAGCTCGCAGCATCCAGAAAGGCTGGGATTATGCGCGTGGCATGGCAATTTGTGTTAATTTGCCGCGGCCTAAAGGGGCTTGTTGCCGGTTGATGCAAGCCTGGCGTGTTGCACCGGGCTGGCCAAAGGCTATCGATGGCAAGTGACGAGGCTCGGCCCCTATTATTCCGGAACCCGTGTGATGACATACCGAACCTCAAGCGCGAATGGGCGCAACGCACTATTCGCAAGTTTGGCTTTGCTCGCGATTCTTGCCGTTGTCGGAATCGCAACGCGTCCGCTGACTCCCGTCGATGAAACACGTTATGTGAGCGTGGCGTGGGAGATGTGGCTGCGCGGCGATTTCCTGGTGCCGTTCAAGAACGGCGAACCGTACAGCCACAAGCCACCTCTGATGTTCTGGATGTTCCACGCCGGCTGGGCGCTGTTCGGCGTCAACGACTGGTGGCCGCGTCTGGTGCTACCGCTGTTTTCCGCCGGCGCATTGGTGCTGACCTATTCGCTGGCCCGGCGCCTGTGGCCTGAGCAGGCCGGCCTCGGCGGTCAGGCGACGCTGGTTCTGGTGAGCGCGCTGCTGTGGATCGTCTTTTCCAGTATGGTCATGTTCGACGTGATTTTGGCGTTCTGGGTGCTGTTCGGCATGCACGGCGTACTGGCCGCCAGCGAGGAAAAACGGCGTGGCTTCGTCATGCTGGGCATTGCGATCGGCATGGGCGTGCTGACCAAGGGGCCGGTCATCCTGTTGAATCTGCTGCCGGTCACGGTGTTGGCACTGTGGTGGAATCCGGGCCTCAAGTGGGGCCGCTGGTTCGCCGGGGTGGGACTGGCGGTGCTGCTCGGTGCCGCCATCGCGCTGGCGTGGGCGATCCCGGCCGGACAGACCGGAGGCGAGGCCTATCGCAATGCGATTTTCTGGGGCCAGACGGCCGACCGCATGGTCGAATCCTTTGCCCACCAACGGCCGTTCTGGTGGTATCTGCCGTTGTTGCCGCTGCTGCTGTTTCCGTGGTTCGTCTGGCCAGGATGGTGGATGGCGCTTGCGCATCACTTCACACACGGCCTCGATCGCGGCACGCGCTTTTGCCTGGCCTGGATGTTGCCGGTGTTCGTCGCGTTTTCCTTCATCAGCGGCAAGCAACCGCATTACCTGGTGCCGCTGTTCCCGGCGTTTGCCCTGCTGGCGGCGCGCGTGCTGGCTGATCGACCTTCATTCCGGGTCGGCTTGCCCGCCTTGCTGGCAGCAGTTTTAGGCGGTGTGCTGATGCTCGCGGCCAGCGGCCAGATTGCCGCGTTACAGGATGAAGTCGTGGCCTTGCCGCCGCTGTGGCCGGGTGCGCTGCTGGTGCTGCTAAGCGGGGTGTCCTGGCTGGCAGGTCGGCGCGGCATGCAGCCCGTAGTGAACATGGCTTTGCTAAGCGTCGCCACGATGGGCCTGGCGCAGACAGCGGTAATGGACTCGATTCGGCCGTTCTACGACATCAAGCCGATGGCGCTGGCGATCAAGCAGGTGCAGGACGAAGGCGGACAGGTCGCGAATGCGGCGAAATATCACGCGCAGTATCAGTTCATGGGCCGGCTGGAAGCGCCGCTGGAGGAGTTGCGGGGCAATGAGTTGGCCCCTTGGCTGAAGGCGCACCCCGATGGGTACGTGGTGGTTTATCTGAAAGACAGGCAAGGGTACGAGTCAATTCCTGCCCGCTACGGGCAGGGCTATCGCGGTGGAGCGGTTGTGCTGGTAGACGTCCCGACGGCGGCGGGTTTGCTGGCCGCCCGGGTCGAATAGGTCAGGCCTCGGCTTCGCGCGGCGGCAGCACCACTTCGCGCGAGGGCGAGATGGTCGAGATGGCGTGCTTGAAAATCATCTGTGCCGCCTGGTCCTGGCCTTTCAGCAGCACCACGAACTGATCGAACGATTCGATCCGGCCCATCAGCTTGATGCCATTGACCAGAAACACCGATACCGGGATGCGCTCTTTGCGCAGCGTATTCAGGAATAGATCCTGCAGTTGATTATGTTCTTTGGCCATTTTTGGCTCCCTGTTAGATGAAGGGGGCAATCCCCCTTCAATCATTATTAGCTGATTAATCGATTTTTGCACCGGCGCGCGTTGCCGTGATGGCGTCGCGGACGCGCTGTTGCTGCAATTGCTTGACGATTTCGCCGCGCACGACATCCAGCGGCGGGATCTGCGGCTGGCGGGTGTCGTCGAGGCGGATGACGTGGTAGCCGAATTGCGTCTTCACCGGCGTCTTGGTGGTCTCGCCCTTTTTCAGGCTGGCGAGCGCGTTTGAGAACTCGGGCACGTAGGCCCGGCGGTCCGACCAGTCGAGTGCGCCACCGTTCTTGGCCGAGCCGGGATCTTGCGAGTGCTTCTTGGCCAGATCCTCGAATTTGGCCTTCTTGCCAAGGTCGGCAATGATTTTCTTGGCTTCCGCCTCGGTCTTCACCAGGATGTGGTGCGCGCGGTATTCCGGCTCGGCGGGCTCGGCCTTGGCCTTGTCGTACATGGCCTGAATCTCAGGCTCGGTCACCGGATGGGCCTTGACGTAGTCTTCCAGGTAGGCCTTGGCCAGGATGTCCTTGCGGCGGATGTCCAGGCTGGCAGCCAGGTTCGGGTCCTTGTCGAGGCCCTTGTCCAAGGCGGCGCGTGACAGCAGTTCCAGGTTGATCAGCGACTCGCGCACGCGGGCATCCAGTTGAGGCGAATCAGCTTGGCCCTGGCCCATTTCGCGCTTGACCAGTTCGCCATACAGCGCGGGAATTTCACGGCCGTTGACCACGGCCAGTGGCTTGCTGGCGCCGGCTGTCGGCGTGACGGCTTCGGGTGCAGGCGTGGCTACATCGGGTGCAGGAGCTTGCGCCTGAGCCAGCGGGGAGAGGGCCAACAGGATAAGGGTCGGGAGAAGAGCAATGCGCATGTGGGGTCCTTTTACAGTTCTTCGGGGGTTAAAGCGGTAATCGACAGCGCGTGGATCTCGCGCTGCATGAGTTCGCCCATGGCCTCGTACACCAGGCGGTGACGGGCGAGGGTCGGGAGGTCGCGGAATTTGGGCGACACCAGGGTCAAACGAAAATGGCCGCCGCCCGAGGCAGCGCCGGCATGGCCCTTATGCTGGGCGCTTTCATCCTCCAGCGTAAAGGTTTCGGGTTCCAGTGCGGCGAGGCGCTGGCGGATCAGATCGGCCGTGCTCATGCGGGAAAGACTTTCTTGAAGGGTTTGACGCTGACGCTGGCATAGACGCCCGCGGCCACGTAGGGATCAGCATCGGCCCACGCCTGCGCGTCGGCCAGGGTGTCGAATTCGGCGACGATCAGGCTGCCGCAAAAACCTGCAGTACCGGGGTCGTTGCTGTCGATGTTGGGGAAGGGGCCCGCCAGCAGCAGGCGTCCGGCCTGCTGCAATGCCTGCAGGCGTTGCAGATGGGCGGGGCGAGCGGCAAGTCGCCGCTCGAGGCTGTCGGACACATCCTGCCCGACGAGGGCGTAGAACATTATTGCTTTTCTTTCTTGTCCAGTTGAGTTCGATCCAGATCGGCCTGATCCAGATACCGGGTCAGCATCATGCTCTGACCGATTACGAACACCAGCATCAGCCCCAGGCTGCCAAACAGCTTGAAGTTGACCCACGCGTCAGTCGAGAAGTTGAAGGCGACTATCAGATTTGCAAGCCCCATGAAGGCAAAAAATCCACCCCAGCTTGCATTCAACCGACCCCATGCGATGTCTGGAAGTTCCATTTGCTTGCCCATCAGGCTGCGAATGATGTTGCGGCCGAAGGCTGCGGCGCCAAAAATGATGGCCGCAAAAATCCAGTACAGCACGGTCGGTTTCCACTTGATGAAGCTTTCGTCATGCAGCCACAGGGTGGCGCCGCCGAACACCACGATGATGCCCAGCGTGACCCAAAGCATGGTTTCGACCTTGTGGCCGCGCAGCTTGACCCAGCCGATCTGCCCGAAGCTTGCGATGATGGCGACCAGGGTGGCGAGGTAGATGCCGGGTTTTTCCCCCGTTCCGGTCGGCTGCGGCAGGCCGACGCTGGCCATCAGGGTTCGCGTGGCCTCGGCATTGGCATCGCCCACTTTGTAGGCGATGAAGAAGACGATGACGGGGAACAGATCGAACAGCAGTTTTTTCATCAGGCTTTTATCGTTCAGGCAGGTGCCCGCCCCACTGTAATTCGGGCGGCCGCTTATTTTGCTATGATTCCCCCTCCTGACCAAGCGCTTTTGGCGCGGGTCTCCTGATCCCGATCATCGATGCTCAATATCGATCTGCATTGCCATTCCAATGTGTCCGACGGCGTATTGCCGCCCGCCGAAGTGGTTGCCCGCGCAGCGGCCAACGGCGTGCAGGCGCTCGCCCTTACCGACCATGATGACGTGGCGGGGATCGCTGCTGCGCAGGCGGCGGCCGCCGCCGCTGGCCTGACGCTGATCCCGGGCGTCGAAATCTCGGTGAGCTGGAGCGGGCAGACCGTCCACATCGTTGGCCTGCGCATTGATCCCAAGCATCCCGAACTGGCCGCGGGTTTGAAGGCCATTCGCCTGGGCCGCATCGAACGCGCCCGCCGCATGGGGGACGACCTGGCGAAGTCCGGCATCGCCGGCGCCTACGAGGGCGCCTACGACTTCGCCGTCAACAAGGAGATGGTGGGGCGCACGCACTTTGCGCGCTGGCTGGTGGCGCAGGGCCATGCGCCAGACATGCGCAGCGCGTTTCGGCGCTATCTCACGCGCGGCAATCCCGGCTATGTCGAGCACGAGTGGACCTCGCTGGAAAACGCCGTCGGCTGGATCCGCGCCAGCGGCGGCATGGCGGTCATCGCGCACCCGGGACGCTACGCTTTCAACGCGCGCGAACTGCATTTGCTGCTCGACGCCTTCCGCGCGCTGGGTGGCGAGGGCATCGAAGTCATCACCGGCAGTCACCATCCATCCGAGTACGGCAAGTTCGCCGACCTGGCGCGCGCGTTCGGCCTCAAGGCCTCGCGCGGTGCCGATTTTCATGCGCCGGGCGAAGGCATCGACATCGGCCGCCTGCCCGCGCTGCCGCATTACTGCCAGCCGGTCTGGCAGGACTGGCCCGAACTCGCATCGCACCTTTCCCTATCCCCGGCCTGAGACCGTATGGCGCAATTCTTCAATATCCATGCCGACAATCCGCAACCGCGGCTGATCCAGCAAGCGGTCGACATCCTCAAGCGCGGCGGCGTGATCGTCTATCCCACCGACTCCTGCTATGCGCTGGGTTGCCACATCGGCGACAAGGAAGCGGCGATGCGGCTGCTGTCGGTGCGCGGACTCGACAGCGGGCATGACCTCACGCTGATCTGTCGTGATCTGTCCGAGCTCGGCCGCTACGCCCAGGTGGACAACACCCAGTTTCGCTTTCTGAAGGCGCATACCCCCGGCGCCTATACCTTCATCCTGCGCGGCACCCGCGAAGTGCCGAAGCGGCTGCTGCACAAGAAGCACGACACCATCGGATTGCGGGTGCCCGATCATCCCATCGTGCAGGCCCTGCTGGCCGAACTCGGCGAGCCCATCCTGTCGTCCACGCTGCTGCTGTACGGCGAAGATGTGCCGCTGACCGAACCGTGGGAAATCCGCGAACGCCTGGAACATCTGGTCGACCTGGTCATCGACGGCGGTGCCTGCGGCCTCACTGCCACCACCGTGGTCGACCTCACCACCGATGAGCCGGTCGTGGTGCGCTTCGGCAAAGGCGATACCGCGGATTTCGAAAGCTAAGGGGAATGGAAGAACTGACCCTGGCCGGAAAAATCGCCGTGTTCGCGCTGCCGGTGATTTTCGCCATCACCCTGCACGAAGCCGCGCATGGCTATGTCGCGCGCTACTTCGGCGACATGACCGCCGCCGCAGCAGGACGCATCACCGCCAACCCCATCAAGCATATCGACCTGGTCGGCACCATCCTGGTCCCGTTGGTGATCCTGCTGACCAGCAAGCTGCTCGGCGGCGGGGCGATCCTGTTCGGCTGGGCCAAGCCGGTGCCGGTCAACTTCGCCCACCTGCGCCGCCCCAAGCAGGACATGCTGTGGGTGGCTGCGGCCGGTCCCGGCATCAACCTGGTCATGGCGGTGTTCTGGGCGCTGATGATTCAACTGGCCATCGGCCTGCAAAGCGAGTTTCTTACCAAGCCGCTGGCGTACATGGGCGCAGCCGGCGTGTTCATCAACGTCATCCTGATGGCCCTGAATCTCATCCCGTTGCCGCCGCTCGACGGTGGCCGCATCGCCGTCAGCCTGCTGCCGGTGAAGCAGGCCATGCAGTTTGCCCGGCTGGAGCCGTATGGCCTGTTCATCCTGCTCGCGCTGCTGTTCACCGGTGTGCTCGGCATCATCCTGTGGCCGCTCATCGGCCTGTTCATCGGCCTCGTTGCGCTCGTCACCGGCCTCGAAGCGGCGCAACTGGTCGGCCTGATCCAGGTCGTGCTGGCCTGACCCTTATCCCCAACCCTGAATCTTGACCTCTAACATGTATTCCGACCGCGTTCTCTCCGGCATGCGCCCCACCGGGCGCCTGCACCTTGGCCACTACCATGGCGTACTCAAAAACTGGCTGCGCCTGCAGAACGAATATCAGTGCCTGTTCTTCGTCGCCGACTGGCATGCGCTGACCACGCACTACGACACGCCGCAGATGATCGAGGAGAACGTGCGCGACATGACCATCGACTGGCTCGCCGCCGGCGTCGATCCGGCGCAGGCCACGCTGTTCGTGCAGTCACGCGTGATCGAGCATGCTGAACTGCATCTCCTGCTGTCGAAGATGACGCCGCTGGGCTGGCTGGAACGCGTGCCCACCTACAAGGACCAGCAGGAAAAGCTGACCGAGAAGGACCTCTCCACCTACGGCTTTCTTGGCTATCCGCTGCTGCAATCCGCCGACATCCTGATCTACCGCGCCAACCTGGTGCCGGTAGGCGAGGACCAGGTGCCGCACATCGAATTCACCCGGGAAATCTGCCGCCGCTTCAATCACCTGTATGGTCGCGAGCCGGGGTTCGAGGACAAGGCGCGCGCCGCCGTGAAGAAACTCGGTTCGAAGAAGGCGAGGGTGTATGAGGAGTGCCGCACCGCCTATCAGGAAAAGGGCGACGAGGAGGCGCTGGAATCCGCCAAGGCGCTGCTCAACGACGCGCAGAACCTGTCGGTCAACGACCTCGAGCGTCTGTTCGGTTACCTCGAAGGCTCCGGCAAGATGATCCTCGCCGAACCCGAGGCCCTGCTCACCGAAGCGTCGAAAATGCCCGGACTGGACGGACAGAAAATGTCCAAGTCCTACAACAACACCATCGCGTTGAGGGAAGACCCCGAAACGGTCGCCAAGAAAATCCGTACCATGCCGACCGACCCCGCGCGCGTGCGCCGCACCGACCCCGGCAACCCGGCCAACTGCCCGGTGTGGCAGTTCCACCTGGTGTATTCAGACGGCGGCGTGCGCCAGTGGGTCACCGCCGGCTGCACCAGCGCCGGCATCGGCTGCCTCGAATGCAAGCAGCCGGTGATCGATGCCGTGCTGGCCGAGCTCGCGCCAATCCGCGAACGCGCTGCGTACTACGAAGAGAACCCTGACCAGGTGCGCAACATCCTTGCCGACGGCTGCGAGAAGGCGCAGGAAATGGCGCGCGACACCATGCGCGATGTGCGGGAGTCGATGGGGCTGACGTTCGGCTGAAACGGACCCAGCCTGGCGCTGTCAGAAGCATTGAACCGTCATGCCCAGCGCCCTGATCGTCCACTACTCGCGCACGGGGCATACCGCCACGCTGGCGCAAGTCCTGGCTGACGAAATGCGCCGGCGCGGCTACGACGTCGACACCGAGGCCATCCGGGTCGAGCGTGACTGGAGCCTGTGGCTGCTGCCGCTTCCCTTGCTGCCCCTGCTGCCCTTGCTTCCCATTTATTTGATGAGCGCGCGCTTCCGTCGCCTCTGGCACCGCATCTACCCCCAGCCCGAACAGGCAATCCGGCCGCTCACATCTCCGGACGTGTCCGCTTACGACCTCGTGCTGCTCGGTACGCCGAAATGGCTCTACCTGTCGTTTCCGGTAGCCCGCTGGCTGAAGACAGCAAGCGGACTGCAAGGCAAACAGGTGGCACCGTTTGCGACCTTCTGCGGCCCGCCGCTCAAGGTGTTCGAACTGGAGATGCTGTTCGAGCCACTGGAAATCCGAATCCGCGAACGCGGCGCGACGGTCGTCGATCGCCTGGGGATCTCCAGCAATTACCACCCGTACTTTTTCTTCGGCGAGATGGAGCAGCTGT
>JAABQU010000109.1 GCA_011391285.1 Thiobacillus sp. | reverse complement strand
GGGGGCATCGGGTCAGATCTTGCCGAGCAGCAGGATCGACATGACCAGGCCGTAAATCGCAATGCCCTCGGCCAGCCCCATGTAGATCAGGGTACGGCCGAACATCTCGGGTTTCTCGGCAATCACCGCCATGGCGGCGGAACCGATCGGACCGAGCGCCAGTGCCGCACCGATGGCCGCGAGCCCCGTCGGCAAGCCGATGCCGAGCAGCGCGAGCCCCTGGCCCAGGGTGATTTCACCTGCCGCGGCCGCCACCGGATCGGCTGCGAGCACGTCCTGCACGCCCATCAGCATGGCGCCTGCCAGCCCCAGACCGAACAGCGCCACATTGGCGAGCAGGCCGCCCTTGAGCCAGTTTCCAGACAGGCGACGTGGCTTCAATTCCAGCCAGATCCCCGCCCCCAATGTCGCCGCAACCGGCAAAACCATCCACACCAGCACCCCGCTCATTTTCTTTCCCCTTGTTCAAACATGATTCAAACCCTGGCCTGCTGCGACGACAGCCGCAGCGGCACGAATTCCCTGCCATCCCCGCTGAAGAAGCGCGAGAAGCCTTCGTAATACATCAGCCGCAGTGCCTGGATCGCGACGATCGCACCTTCAAGCACGATGATGATGACATTGCCGAGCACGATCGTGATTCCGTGGCCGGCCGCATCGAGCCCGCTGGCGAGGGTGAACACCGCCAGCGCGAGGGCGACGTGGTTGAGGCTGAAGGCTGCCACGCGCATGAACGACAGCGTATTGGAAAACAGGTTGATCACGGTTTCCAGTGTCTCGATGGCCGTCACCAGGATCCGTTCGCCCAGTCCGGCCCGGGCTTCAAACCACTTGAACGCCGCCACCACGACGATGCCGAGCCCCGCCAGCCACACGGCGGGCCGGGCGACATCCGCTGCGCCGGCGAGGCTTGCCAGCAGTCCGACCGCGCCGATATAGAATGCCAGCCCGGCCAGTCCGGTGGAATCGAACAGGGCCTCGGCGGCGCGGCCCGCCACTGCCTTGTTGTAGGCGTTGACCAGCAGCGTGAATGCAATGAAGCCGACGCCAAAGCCCACGGCAAGCGTCAGCACGCGGATCGGATCGTGCAGCGGCGACAGCCAGATCGGCTCGATGAGGTCCTCGTAGCCGAAGATGCTGCCGTACAACACCCCGAACAGCATCGACACCGCGCCCGCGGCAATGCCAACCCACGCCATGCGCCCGAGACGCCGAGACAGGGCGGCGGCCAGCAGCAGGATCACGGCGCCATGGCCGACATCGCCGAACATGGCGCCGAACAGTAGCAGGTAGGTGAAGGCGAACGGCAGCGCCGGGTCGAATTCGCCGTAGCGCGGGATGCCGTAGCTTTTGACCAATGGCACGAAGGGCTTGAGCCAGCCTGGATAGCGCACCAGCGAGGGCACGTCGGCGATTTCGCGGGCGGCGGGTTCGCGCACGTCGAGCCAGTAGCGCCCGTGAAAATGCGCGTCCAGCGTGTCGCGCAGGGTGTCCAGCTGGCGTCTGGGGATCCAGCCCGACAGCGCGGCCAGACCGCCCCTCCCGCGCACCCCGGCCAGCGCGGCTTCGGCAAGCGGTCGCGCCAGGGCAAGGCGCAGGCGTGCCTCATGCAGGCGTGGGCCGAACCGGCCGCGCAGCCCCTCCATGATCTGGCAGGCCGCGCCGGATTGCGTGTCCAGCCGGGCACGTTCGGCTTCCAGCCAGCTTCGTGCGGCCTGCGGGTGCGTGCGCAACTCGTCCGGCACCGGCAGTTCGCGCCAGCCCGCCTGGGCCAGCAGGCCACGTATTTCCTCCTGACGCACGCGCGGACCGGCAATCACCGCGAACACCTGCTCGCCGAACTGATCGAAGCGCGAAACCAGATGGCCCGTCATCGACAGCGCCTCGGTCACCCGCTTGAGCCCGGCCGCCGGCAAGCTGCCGATGTTGACTGCCAGCAGACTGTCGGGGCGCAGCAGATGCGCAAGGTCCACGTTGAGGCGTTCCAGCTTGGCGAGGGATTCTTCCAGCGCATCAAGATGGCTGCGCGCGTCCGCAACCCTTGCCTCGCTTTCGTGGCACCCCAGGCAAGCGATCCACACCTCCTTCAGCCAGTTGTTCAATTCCAGCAGATCGGCCAGCGCGGGCGCCTCGGCATCCTCGGGCAGTTGCAGCGGGCCGGTGTCGCCGCATTGCTCGAGCAATTTGCTCAGGCGGGCCTCCGCTTCCAGCCAGGCTTCCCGATAGTCGACAGCGGGTGATTCCGCAAACGCCTCCACGGTGCAGGGGGCGGGGTTGAACACGCCGAAGCGGGCGAGCGCCAGCGCGGCATCCTGTGCCTCGGACGCCAGCATCATCAGTTGAATGCGGTAAAGCGGTTCGGCGCGCAGCATGAACCTAGAAACTGCAGTTGGACGCGCTGGATGGCGCGTCTGGGCGGGTGGCTGCCGCATACGATTCCACACGGGCTTTAGCCCGTAGTGGATCGGAGTCCTTTAGGGCGAAGCGAGGAGGCGGCAGGCCGGGGCCTGCAACGACGAGCGACAAAGGCAGGCGCGTGACCGGGCGTGTCAGCCGGTGCGTAGCGGACATAACCCGCCGGTGACGGCTATCGATGGCCAACAAGTCAGTTTTCATAGGGAATCCAATGAAGCGGTGAGCGGTCAACTGCGGTTTCTGGGTTCATACCACCTCGGCGGGCGTGCGTTGCAGCGCCAGCCGGATATCGGACGTAGCCAGGCCGAGGTGGCGGCCGCGCAGAACGGCACGGACGGCGCGCAGGTCGCGCTCACGCAGGATCAGGTAGGCAAATGCCCGTGCAATATCCGGGGCGCCGGAGCGCAGCACCCGCTGCGCCTGCTCGGCGGCGGCGTGCTCCATACGGGAAAATACGCCGGGGATGTCGGTCACGCCGGACAACTTCGTCTGCCATGACGGCGGCAGCGCGGCCAATACTGCTTCCAGGCTGTCCATCGCGGCCAGTTCGCGCAGCCGGGTACCGGGCAGGCTGTAATGCGAGCCCACCAGCAGGTAGTACACCTGCGCCGGAGGCAGGTTGTAATTGAAACGGTAGCGCAGGAGCCAGACCAGATTGATGCGGTCGACGAGGTTGGCCATGAGACTGCGAAAAACTGCGCCCGCGGATTTTTCCAGGGGCTGGGCGCGCAGGACCAAGGTGTCGTAATAGCCTCGGTCAAGTGCCGCATCCAGGCTGAAGGGATCATGGCTCTGCTCGAACGCGCGCCGGACATTGCGTACGATGCTCGCGTAGGGTCCGGCTTCCAGGCGACGCAGGAGTTCACCAACATCCTCCGCATGCGCCAGGTCCTGGTTGTCGAGCCGGCCGAACGCGCCCATCGGGATGAGCCGGGCGAGCACGGCGGCGGGGCGCTCGCCCGTCATCTTGCTGCGCAGCAGCGTCTTGACATTGGAAATCTCGAAGCGCGCAGTCCAGAAGTTCAGAAACGCACGCGCGTCTCCGCACAATGGACGGATCATCACTTGTGTCTCGTCGAGAACCTGCGCAATGACGCGCTGTTCCAGCGAACGGGAATCCTGCCTGGCCGCGGCCAGGCCACCGAAACCCGCCAGCAGCTGGGGCAATCCACGCTGAACAAGCATGTCGGCCAACGCCGCTTCCGGCACGCCGATCAGCGCGTCGAGGTCGCCGTCCCGCCAAAGGCGGTTGCGAAAGAGACTGACGCGGGTGTTGAGGTAGGCGGACATGTCGGTCGGGCAGCGTGATCAGGGGCGTTCCCCTAGCCCGCTTTATCCATCAAGGGCGGAAGTCCATCATAGACCCGGGTCGAGCAACAGCTTCAGGGCAGCCGCCACGGCTTCGCTTTCGTGGCGGGACGCCAGTTCGCGCAGGGTACGCTGGCGTTCTCCGTATTTGCGGCCGAGTTCGGCCACCGCCTGTTCTGCACGTCCGTTCGCTTCGTTCAGAAAAGGGGCCCGCAACTCGGCACGTCCGGCTTCGAAGCGTGCCTCGGATTCACGTACGCTCGCCAGCGTTTCCTCGATCATGCGCTGTCGCGCATGGCTGGCGCGATCGATCACCGCCTGCGCGCGTGCCTCGGCTTCCAGCAGGCGTTGCAGCTGGTCGTCCACAGCTCAGATCCCGA
>JAABQU010000108.1 GCA_011391285.1 Thiobacillus sp. | reverse complement strand
GACAGCATCCATGCAGGACGGTCGCACCACACTCACCCAGTTCATCATCGAAGAGCAGTCCCACGTCGCGGGGGCGACCGGCGACTTCACCGGCCTGCTCAACGACATCGCCACCGCCTGCAAGGTCATCAGCAATGCCGTGTCCAAGGGCGCGCTGATCGGCGTGCTCGGCAGCGCCGGCGAGGAGAACATCCAGGGCGAAGTGCAGAAGAAGCTCGACATCATCTCCAACGACGTGATGATCAAGTCCAACGAGTGGGCCGGCCACCTCGCCGGCATGGCGTCGGAGGAGATGGACGACCTCTACCCGATTCCGGCAGGCAAGAAGCGGGGCAAATACCTGCTGGTGTTCGATCCGCTCGACGGCTCCTCGAACATCGACGTGAATATCACCGTCGGCACCATCTTCTCGATCCTGCGGTCCAACAGGCCCGGCGAGGACGCCACGCTGGATGACTTCCTCCAGCCAGGTTCGCAGCAAGTGTGCGGGGGCTTCGCCCTCTACGGCCCGTCGACACTGCTGATCATCACTACCGGCCACGGCGTGAACGGTTTCACGCTGGACCGCGAGGTGGGCGAGTTCATCCTCACCCACCCGGACATGCGCATCCCCGAGGACACGCAGGAGTTCGCCATCAACGCCTCGAACGAGCGCTTCTGGGAATGGCCGGTCAAGCGCTACGTCGACGAGTGCATGGCCGGCAAGATCGGCCCCCGCGGCAAGGACTTCAACATGCGCTGGATCGCCTCGATGGTCGCCGAGGCCTACCGCATCCTCACCCGCGGCGGCGTCTTCATGTATCCGAAGGACACCAAGGATCCGAGCAAGCCGGGCCGCCTGCGCCTGCTCTACGAAGCCAACCCGGTCGGTTTCATCATCGAGCAGGCCGGCGGCAAGTGCACCACGGGCCTGCAGCGCATGCTCGAGGTGCAGCCGACCTCGCTGCACCAGCGCGTGCCGCTGATCTTCGGCTCCAAAAATGAAGTGGAACGCATCGAGCGCTATCATAGCGAGCTGCGCTCGGCCGCCTGACCGCTGCCAGAATTCTTAAATAATAGTAGAGGGGAGACAACCCATGTCGATCAAGCATCCCATCATCGCCGTCACCGGCTCATCCGGCGCCGGCACCAGTACGGTCAAGAGTTCCTTCGACCACATCTTCCGCCGCGAGAAGATCACGCCGGCAGTCATCGAGGGCGACTCGATGCACAAATACGACCGCACCGAGATGAAGAAGGTCATCGCCGAAGCGGAAGCCAAGAACTCCGAGCATTTGCCGACCCACTTCGGCCCGGAAAACAACCTGCTGCCCGAACTGGGCGAGATCTTCCGCGCCTATGGCGAGACCGGTCGCGGCAAGCGCCGCTTCTACCTGCACAACGAGCAGGAAGCGGCGCCGTACGGCCAGCAGCCCGGCACCTTCACGCCCTGGGAAGAGTTCCCCGAGCATACCGACCTGCTGTTCTACGAGGGCCTGCATGGCGCCTACGTCGGCGACGAGGCCGACGTGGTCCAGCATGCCGACCTGGCCATCGGCGTGGTGCCGGTGGTGAACCTCGAATGGATCCAGAAGATCCATCGCGACACCGAGGGTCGCGGCTACTCGGTCGAGGCCGTGACTCACACCATCCTGCGCCGCATGCACGATTACGTGAATCACATCTGTCCGCAGTTCTCGCGCACCCACATCAACTTCCAGCGCGTGCCGATCGTCGACACCTCGAACCCGTTCATCTCGCGCGACATCCCGACGCTGGACGAATCGCTGGTGGTGATCCGCTTCCGCGACTACCACGGGATCGATTTCCCCTACCTGCTCAACATGATTCACGATTCGTTCATGTCACGGCCGAACATCATCGTGGTGCCGGGCGGCAAGATGGGCCTCGCCATGGAACTGGTGCTGTCGCCCATCATCCTGGACATGATGGAAAAAAAGTGGAAGCGCAGCTCTAGCAAGTAACCAGGAGCTGCGCCTGACGCCAGTGCCCGGCGCGAGCCGGGCGGCGGCGGGTATTCTCATACCACCGCAATTTCGACGATAATGTCGGGTTCCACCGACCCCAATTAACGAGGGAAGCAATGAGCACGTTCAGCGATTTCGACCCACCCGTTTTCAACAACCTGACCAGCGCCATCCGCGCCCTGGCCATGGATGCAGTGCAGAAGGCCAATTCCGGCCACCCCGGCGCCCCCATGGGCATGGCCGAGATCGCCGAGGTGCTGTGGAATCACCACATGCGCCACAACCCCAACAACCCGAAGTGGGCCAACCGCGACCGCTTCGTGCTGTCCAACGGCCATGGCTCGATGCTGATCTACGCCCTGCTGCACCTGACGGGCTACGATCTGTCCATCGACGACCTGAAGCAGTTCCGCCAATTGCACAGCAAGACGCCGGGCCACCCCGAACTCGGTTACACGCCGGGCGTCGAGACCACCACCGGTCCGCTCGGCCAGGGCATCACCAACGCCGTCGGCATGGCCATGGCCGAGAAGCTGCTGGCCAACGAATTCAACAAGCCCGGTCACGAGGTCGTCGATCACCGTACCTGGGTCTTCCTCGGCGACGGCTGCCTGATGGAAGGCATCTCGCACGAAGCCTGCGCGCTGGCCGGCACCTGGGGCCTGGGCAAGCTCACCGCCTTCTGGGACGACAACGGCATTTCCATCGACGGCCACGTCGAGGGCTGGTTCACCGACAACACGCCCATGCGTTTCGAGGCCTATGGCTGGCACGTCGTGCCAAACGTCAACGGCCACGACCCGGAAGCGCTGCACGCCGCCATCGAAGCCGCCAAGGCCGTCACCGACAAGCCTTCGCTGATCTGCTGCAAGACCGTGATCGGCGCCGGTTCGCCGACCAAGCAGGGCACGCATGACGTGCACGGCGCGCCGCTCGGCGACATCGAGATTGCGCTGACCCGCCCGCACATCGGCTGGAACTTCGGCCCCTTCGAGATTCCCAAGGAAGTCTATGAAGTCTGGGATGCGAAGAAGAAGGGCGCCGAGTGGGAAGGCAGCTGGAACCAGAAGTTCGAGCACTACGCCAAGGCCTTCCCGGCCGAGGCGGCCGAGTTCAAGCGCCGCATGGCCGGCGATTTGCCCGCCCAGTGGGCCGAGCACGCCAGGAAGGCCATCGAGGCCTCCAATGCCAAGGCCGAAACCGTCGCCACCCGCAAGGCCTCGCAGATCGCCATCAACGCCCTGGCCCCGGCCCTGCCCGAGTTCCTTGGCGGCTCCGCCGACCTGACCGGCTCCAACCTGACCAACTGGACGGGCTGCAAGCATGTCTCCGGCAAGGAGTGCGGCAACTACATCTCCTACGGCGTGCGCGAATTCGGCATGTCGCACATCATGAACGGCATGGCGCTGCACGGCGGCCTGCTGCCCTTCGGCGGCACCTTCCTGATGTTCTCGGAATACGCCCGCAACGCCCTGCGCATGTCGGCGCTGATGAAGCAGCGCGTGATCTACGTGTTCACGCACGACTCCATCGGCCTCGGCGAGGACGGCCCGACGCACCAGCCGGTCGAGCAGATCGCCACGCTGCGCCTGATCCCCAACATGGATCTGTGGCGTCCCTGCGATACGGTCGAGACCATGGTTGCCTGGACCCAGGCGGTCGAGCGCAGCAACGGCCCGAGCTCGCTCGCCCTGTCGCGCCAGAACCTGCCCTTCGTCGCCCGTGACGCAGCGACCATCCAGAACATCAAGAAGGGTGGCTACGTGCTTTCCGCCGCCAAGGGCGCCGCCAAGGCCATCATCATCGCCACCGGCTCGGAAATCGAACTGGCGATCAAGGCCCAGGCCGAACTGGCCCAGAAGAACATCCAGGTCAGCGTCGTCTCGATGCCCTCGACCAACGTCTTCGACCGCCAGGACCAGGCCTACAAGGACAGCGTGCTGCCCAAGGGCCTGCCGCGCATCGTCGTCGAGGCCGGTGTCACCGACGGCTGGTGGAAGTATGTCGGCGGCGAAGGCAAGGTCATCGGCCTCGACCGCTTCGGCGAGTCGGCCCCGGCCGGCCAGTTGTTCAAGGAATTCGGCTTCACGGTGGCGAACGTCGTGAGCGCCGTCGAGTCATTCATCTAATCACTATCAGG
>JAABQU010000107.1 GCA_011391285.1 Thiobacillus sp. | reverse complement strand
TAAGTTGTTAAGCAGGCCACTGCGCCAATGGCAAAACGTAGTGGGATGGCCAGGGGGATTGGTGATGTCGAGCGTTTCGCGGCGGCACAGCTGAATACAACTTAGGACAAGTTGTTAACGATTGCTATACGGGTTTAGCCGTAGTGGGCGACTGTGTGGGCACGTTGCCGCAATGCGCCGACACCATGCGTTGCAAGACGACTGCGCCGAGCCTGCTGCCATTCACCGCTTTCCATCTGGCCTGCCCCTTGCTTGTAACAGTCAGTCCGCACACTGACTGTCGCCATGAGCATCCACGTCGCCATCCGCCATACCACCGTCTACACGTTTGACCGCCGCGTCACGCTGAGTCCGCATGTGGTGCGGCTGCGTCCGGCGCCGCATTCGCGCACGCCGATTCTGGCTTACACGCTGAAGATCACGCCGGAGAAACACTTCATCAACTGGCAGCAGGATCCGTTCGGCAATTACCTCGCGCGGCTGGTCTTTCCAGAAGCGACGCGCGAGTTCTCGGTCGACGTTGAAGTCATTGCCGATCTCACTGTGATCAACCCCTTCGATTACTTCGTCGAGGACAGCGCCGAGCACTGGCCGTTTGACTACGACGTGGCATTGAAACGCGAGCTGACGCCGTATCTGGAAACCGAGCCGGTGGGGCCGTTGCTGCAGGCCTGGCTGGCAGCGGTGCCGCGCGAACGCGTGCACTGCAACGATTTTCTGGTGGCGCTGAACCAGCGCCTGCAGGGCGA
Source organism: Thiobacillus sp. (assembly GCA_011391285.1). The sequence goes on along the minus strand of JAABQU010000107.1, from coordinate 3,397 downwards.
CATCGCCTATACCGTGCGCATGGAACCGGGGGTGCAAACACCGGAAGAGACGCTGGAAAAAGCACTCGGATCGTGCCGCGACTCGGCCTGGCTGCTGGTGCAGATCCTGCGCCATCTGGGGCTGGCGGCGCGCTTCGTGTCGGGCTATCTGGTGCAGCTCACCGCCGATGAAAAATCGCTCGACGGCCCCTCCGGCACCGACCAGGACTTCACCGATCTGCACGCGTGGACCGAGGTGTATCTGCCCGGCGCGGGCTGGATCGGGCTCGATCCGACTTCGGGCCTGTTCGCCGGCGAGGGCCATATTCCGCTGGCGGCCACGCCGCAGCCGTCTTCCGCCGCACCGATCGAGGGCATGACCGACACGTGCGAAGTCGAGTTCGCGTTTTCCAACACGGTCACTCGCATCCATGAAGACCCGCGTGTGACGCTGCCATATAGCGACGCCGAATGGGAGGCGATTCTGGCGTTAGGCGCAGCGGTTGACGACAAGCTGAAGGCCCACGACGTGCGCCTGACCCACGGCGGCGAACCCACGTTTGTCTCCATCGACGACATGGAGGCACCAGAATGGAACACGGATGCCTTCGGAGCGCACAAAAGAGAGCGTGCCGAGGTGCTGGCGCGGCGGCTGCGCGCCCGTCTCGCCCCCGGCGCGCTGCTGCATACCGGGCAGGGCAAGTGGTATCCCGGCGAACCGTTGCCGCGCTGGGCGCTGGGGATTTATTGGCGCAAGGACGGCGTGCCGGTGTGGAAGAATCCGGCGCTGCTGGCCGAGGCCGAACATAACGCGGGCCGCAGCGTGCTCGACGCGCGGCACTTCGCCAAAACTCTGGCGCAGCATCTGGGGCTGGCAATGCGCTATGCGCAACCGGTCTATGAAGACGCGCTCGCCGCGCTGCTGCAGGAAGCGGAGCTGCCGCCCAACATCGATGTGCTGTCCAAAGACGGCAGCCACGCCGCACTCGACAGCGCCAGCCTGCGCGGCGCGCTGGCCAACAAACTGTCGCGCGGGCTCAATACGCCGACCGGCTATGTGCTGCCGCTGGCCTGGCGCGGGGGCGAAGAGGACGGCGCGGAGCATCCGTGGCACAGCGCGCCGTGGCACACCCGGCGCGACCACCTCTATCTCACCCCCGGCGATGCGCCGATCGGCCTGCGCCTGCCGCTGAATTCGCTGCCGTGGGTGGCAGAAGACGAACGCGAGCCGTGGGCCGAAGTCGATCCCTTTGCCGCCCAGCCGCCGCTGGCCGATTTTCACGGCGAGATCGCCGCGCGCTTTTCCCGCACCACCCCGGCGCCTGCCGGTGCGGACGATCCCGAACACCCCGAACTGCATCCGCAAACCGCATCGGCCAAACTGAACGTCGCGGTGCCGCACACCGCGCTGTGCGTCGAGGCGCGCGGCGGCTGCCTGTACGTGTTCATGCCGCCGACCAGCACGCTCGAACACTATCTCGACCTGCTGGCGGCGGTCGAAGCCAGCGCCGCCGCGCTCAAGCTGCCGGTGGCGATCGAAGGCTATGCGCCGCCGTCGGACAGGCGCCTGGAAAAGCTGCTGGTCACCCCCGATCCCGGTGTGATCGAGGTCAACATCCACCCCGCGCACGACTGGCAGCAGCTGGTGGACACGACGACGCTGGTGTACGCCGAGGCACGATTGAGCCGCCTCGCCGCCGAAAAGTTCATGCTCGACGGCCGCCATGCCGGCACCGGCGGCGGCAACCACGTCACCCTCGGCGGCGCGACACCGTCCGACAGCCCCTTTCTGCGCCGCCCCGATCTGCTGGCGAGCCTGATCACCTACTGGCAGCACCACCCGGCGCTGTCGTATCTGTTCTCTGGCATGTTCATCGGCCCCACCAGCCAGGCGCCGCGCGTCGACGAAGGCCGCATCGAACGGCTGTACGAACTGGAGATCGCGTTCCAGCACATGCCGGTCGGCGACACACCGCAGCCGTGGCTGGTGGATCGCCTGCTGCGCAACCTGCTGACCGACCTCACCGGCAACACGCACCGCTCGGAATTCTGCATCGACAAGCTGTATTCGCCCGACAGCGCCAGCGGCCGGCTCGGCCTGCTCGAATTCCGCGGCTTTGAAATGCCGCCGCACGCGCGCATGAGTCTGGCGCAAATGCTGCTGCTGCGTGCGCTGGTCGCGCGCTTCTGGAACGCGCCCTACCGCAAGCCGCTGGTGCGCTGGGGCACGCTGCTGCACGACCGCTACATGCTGCCGCATTATTTGTGGGCAGATCTGAAGGACGTGATCGACGACCTCAACGCCGCTGGTTTTACGTTCGAGCTCGACTGGTACAAGCCGTTTCTGGAATTTCGTTTCCCGCGCCACGGCACGCTGCAGCTTGGCGACATTGCCATCGAACTGCGCACCGCGATCGAACCGTGGAATGTGCTGGGCGAAGAAAGCACCAGCCTCGGCACCGCGCGCTACGTCGATTCGTCGGTCGAGCGTCTGCAGGTCAAGCTCAGCGGGCTTACCGACAGCCGCTACGTGCTCGCCTGCAACGGCCACCGCGTGCCGCTGGTGCCGACCGGCGTGCACGGCGAATTCGTCTGCGGCGTGCGCTACCGCGCCTGGCAACCGCCGTCGGCGCTGCACCCCACCATCGGCATCCATTCACCGCTGGTGTTCGACCTGATCGATACCTGGAACGACCGCGCCGTCGGCGGCTGCACCTACCGCGTGGTTCACCCGGGTGGGCGCAGTTATGAAACCTTCCCGGTCAACGCGATGGAAGCCGAGTCGCGCCGCCACACGCGCTTTCAGGACTGGGGGCACAGCATCGGCAGTTTCAGCCATCCGCCCGCCGTCAGTCCGCTACTGGCCACCCAGTCGTCCGCCCCGGCGGTGCGCAGCTTCATCCCGGATGGCAGCGCGCCCGGCCCGATGGCGCCGCCACCGGTGGCCGACGTCGGGGAGTTTCCCCACACGCTGGATTTGCGGCGGCGTTAACTACCCCGCTCCGTCATTCCGGGCTTGACCCGGAATCCAGATGCTGATTTGACTGGATTCCGGCACCTGTGCCCTCTGGGTATTTGCCGGAATGACGAAAACAGGATTTATCGAAGTGCTCTTGAAAGGAAATCGCATGAACCGACTCGACGTGACCGAAATGATCATCGAAGCCAAGCTGAAAAAAGGCCTGAAGTGGGCAGACATTGCCGACGCGGTCGGCCACAGCAAGGAATGGACGACCGCAGCAATGCTGGGCCAGATGACGTTGAGCCGCGACGAAGCGACGAAAGTCGGTGCACTGCTCGACCTGCCGGAAGCCGCGGTGGCCTGGCTGCAGGTCGTGCCATACAAGGGCGCGCTGCCCACCGCGGTGCCGACCGATCCGCTCATCTACCGTTTTTACGAATTGATCTCGGTGTACGG
>JAABQU010000106.1 GCA_011391285.1 Thiobacillus sp. | reverse complement strand
GTGAATGGAGAGCAAGACGCGCGGTGCGCGGCGGATCGACCGGCTGTCGCCTTCCAGCAATTTTGGCAGACTGATGCCGGATAGATAGGCGGCGATCGCGGTCAGTGCGGCGCGGTTCTCCTCGGCCGCGTTGTCGCCGACCGCCTGCGCGTGGGCGAACAGGGGCGCGATCAGCTTGACCAGCGGCACCGTGCTGCCATGTGGGTGACGCTTGAGGATGGCATCGAGTTGTTCCGCATAGGCGAGCATGCGCACTTGATCCTCGGGCGCAATCAGCAGTTCAGCGCTCTTGCGTTCCAGTTGGATGAGCAGTTCGGGATGCCAGCGATAGTCCAGCGTGGCCTGGTTTTCGTCGAAATTCACCTGGTGAAACGCATCGGCCAGCGTGGCATAGGTTTCGTCGCGGCGCAGCAATCTGTGCGCCAGCCGTGCGATTCCGTCGGCCAGCGCACCCGGCAGCGGCAGGCTGCCGAGTTGCAGGCTCTGGATGCGGATGCCGCCGGATGTATCTGCCACTTCGGCGGTGAGGTTGAGGTAGCGGCCAAACGGGTTGGAGGGCACGGCCAGAGTGGCGGTGAGGGTGGCCAGCCCGGGTGTGAGTTCGGCGGCAATGCCGTTGATCTGGCGCAGTTCGACTGCGTAGTTGAGCAGGCGGTTGAGTTCGGCCTCGTCGAGCTGGATGGTCTGAATTACATCAGGTGTCTGGCGCCGCGGGTCATGCTTCTGGAACAGCGACTTGATCCAGACAAGATCGGTGCGGCGAAACTCGCCGGGCGGCTCGATCGCTGGCGCCTTTTCCAGCATCAGCCAGGGAAGCACGGTGAGTCCGGCCACCATGGCGAACAGCACGCTCCACCCGATAAGCCGCTTCATTCGGGCTGGTTGCGCATGAAGTCCGCGGTCTTGAAGAACGCCGCGGTCAGTTCCTGCTGCATCGCCGCATCCAGGCCCACGTCCTGCATCGCCTGGATCATGCAGTTCAGCCACTGGTCGCGCTCGGCTTCACCGATAACAAAGGGCATATGGCGGCGGCGCAGGAAGGGCGGGCCAAAACGATCGGTGTACTCAGGTGGTCCGCCGGTCCAGCCGGAGAGAAACCAGGCGAGCTTGTTGCGTGATTCGGTGAGATCAGCCGGATGTAGCTTGCGAATGCCGTAGTAATCGGGGTCTTCGTCCATCAGGTCGTAAAAGCGGTCAACCAATTGGCGGATGACTTCGTTGCCGCCCAGCCGTTCGTAGTGGGTTTGCATCGCTCAGGCCTTGACTGGTTTGACGGTTGAAGCCGCGGCCTTGGCCCGCAGACGGGCTTCGTCGGTGCTGGATGCGGTGGCGAGCGCCACGCCCATGCGGCGGCGAACAAAGGCCTCGGGCTTGCCGAAGAGGCGCAGGTCGACACCGGGCATACGTAGCGCCTCATCGACGCCGTCGAAGGCAATGCCGGTGGCGTCGATACCGCCGTAGATCACCGCCGATGCGCCCGGTTCGCGCAGGGAAACATCGACCGGCAGGCCGAGGATGGCGCGTGCGTGCAGTTCGAACTCGTTCTGGCGCTGGGTGACCATCGTCACCATGCCGGTATCGTGCGGGCGCGGGCTGACTTCCGAGAACCATACCTCGTTGCCCTTGACGAACAATTCCACGCCAAAAATCCCGCGGCCGCCGAGGTTGCCGGTGACGGCAGCGGCGATGTCCTGTGCGCGCTGCAGCGCGACGGCGGACATCGGTTGCGGCTGCCACGATTCGACGTAATCACCCTTAACCTGGAGATGGCCGATGGGTTCGCAGAAGTGCGTTTCAATGCTGCCCGACGCCCCCGGCGCACGCACCGTCAGGAGCGTGATTTCGTAATCGAAGTCGATCACACCCTCGACGATGACGCGTCCCTTGTCCACCCGACCGCCACGCGCCGCATCGTCCCAGGCCGCCTGCAGCTGGCTGGCGTCGTCCACTCGGGACTGGCCCTTGCCGGACGACGACATGACCGGCTTGACGATCACCGGATAGCCCAGGTTTTCAGCGGCGGCAGTCATCCCGGCCAGGCTGTCGGCAAACACATAGGGCGAATTCGGCAGGTTCAGCGTTTCGGCGGCCAGCCGGCGGATCCCCTCGCGGTTCATGGTGAGGTTGGCGGCACGCGCAGTGGGAATGACCTCGGCCAGCCCGGCCGCCTCGATTTCCAGCAGGGTTTCGGTGGCGATGGCCTCGATTTCGGGTACCACCAGATGCGGCTGTTCCTTTTCGATCAAGGCGCGCAGGGCTGCGCCGTCGCTCATGTCGATCACGTGTGCGCGGTGTGCGACCTGGTGGCCGGGTGCGTTGGCGTAGCGATCCACTGCAATGGCTTCGACCCCCAGGCGCTGCAGCGCGATGATGACCTCCTTGCCGAGTTCGCCCGCGCCCAGCAGCATGACGCGGGTGGCAGACGGGGAAAGCGGGGTACCGAGTCGCATGAACAATCCTGGGAAAACAAAACCCGATTTTACCGTGGCCTACAAATGTTCTTCTATCGGCAGCGCCTGCAGGATGCGCAGCAGGCCACGCTGGATCAGGCTGGTTTCGGGCTCGACATCGGAAATGCGTTCGCTTCCCTGGTGGAAATCGTGCCACTGCAGGCGTTTGATGACCTGCTGGCCTGTGGTTTCGACGACAAGTTTCGGCTGGTAGCTGCGTTCAGGTCGCATCGCATCCTCGGCAATGGCGGTGACCTGGCGCGCGAGTTCGGGTGAGTGGATGACCAGGCCCATTTCGGTATTGAGCAGGGCTGATCGCGGGTCGAAGTTGAAGCTGCCGATGAACACGCGCTCATCGTCGAACACGAAGGTCTTGGCGTGCAGGCTGGCACGCGACGAGCCGCTGCCGAGGTCGCGCAGGCGCCCGCCGGTGGGTTCGGCGACCGGCTTCAGTTCATGGAGATTGACACCGGCTTCCAGCAGCGGAATGCGGTAATTGGCGTAGCCGGCGTGCACCACCGGCACGTCGCTGGCGCCATAGGCATTGGTCAGGATGTCGACCTGCACGCCCTGCCCGCGCCAGTACTCGAAGTAGGCCATGCCCGTGGCGCCTGGGACGAAATAGGGCGATACGATGAGTGCTCGCCGGGCGGGGTTGACTCCCAGTCCTGCGAGCTGGCCAATCAGCAGTCTGGACGTTGACTTGCTGCGTTTCAGCACCTTGTCCGGGGGGCGACGATGAGATCGGCGTGCGCGATATGCCAGGGCGTCTTGCCCATCAGGAGGGGAGGAATGGGGTCGGTTGCAGTCAGCGCCCGGCCATAATCGCTGTCGAGATGCTGCGCGCGGAACTGCCGCAGGAATCGGCTGGTGCGTTGCAGCCGGATATCGCTGGCGTTGACAGGAAGGGCGGAGGCAGGAACGGCCATGTCACTGTTCCAGTACTGGTCGAACGATTGCGACAGGCTGTCGACGATGGCACCGCCGGCGATGACGTCAAGATCGACAAAGGCGAGGTCGTGATGAGCATCGAAATATTCGTCGCCGATGTTGCGGCCACCGGTGATCCCGAGCTGGTTGTCGGCGATGAAGGCCTTGTTGTGCATGCGGCGGTTGAGGCGGATGTGTTCGCGCAATGCCTGCCAACCCTTCACGAAAATATTGGTGCTGCGGGTGTGGAACGGATTGAACAGCCGCACCTGGATATTGGGATGGGCGTTCAGCGTGGCGAGTCCGAGCGCCTTGTCAGCCGTGTCGATATCGTCGATCAGCACGCGTGCGCGTACGCCACGTTCGGCGGCAGCCAGCAGGGTGGCGGCAACCAGCTTGCCGGTGGTGTCGTTGTGGAACAGGTAATACTGCACGTCGAGCGTGTGGCTGGCGCGCTGTGCCAGCGCAAGCCGGGCGGCCAGTGCGGCATGTCCGCCCTGCAGCAGGTGAAACCCCGATTTTCCCGGCGGAATGTGCGTCGCCAGCTGCGTCTTCAGCAGGCTGATTTCATGGCTGGAAATGGCATGCGTGGGTGGGTGCGCAGTATCCAGCCTGAGTGTGGGCGCGCAGCCGGAAAGCGCCAGCAGCACACCCAGGTCGATGCCGGCAAGACGGCGCGGATTACGCCATATGCTCATCATCAAGGCGCCGCCAGGCGAAATGGGGGCCTGGATCGGTCTTGCGTCCCGGCGCGATATCGCTGTGCCCAACCACTGCCCGGATCGGGTAGGTCTGTTTCA
>JAABQU010000105.1 GCA_011391285.1 Thiobacillus sp. | reverse complement strand
GATCGCATGGCGCGCCATCCGCCATCCGCCGATGGCCAGGGTGAGCGCCGATTTGAAGACCAGGTTGGCCAGCACCGCGAGCACGATGACGTTGACCACCACCGAAACCGAAAGCTTGCCCAGATTGTGCAGGCGCAGGCTGGACAGCGTGATGGCGTCGACATCGGTCAGACCCGACACCAGCGCCACTGCATACAGTCCTCGGTTGCCCAGCCAGTCGGACAGCCAGGCGGCGGCCAGCAGCACCACGCCATACATCAGGCCGAAGCCGAGCGCCGGGCGCAACTCGGTGGGGTTGCCCATCGCCAGTGCGGGCAGTTCGCCCTGCGGCCGCAGCCGATACACCCCATAGGCTGCGCCGAGGCCGCCGGCGATCAGTCCGCCGGCCAGCAACGGCGCAAGTTGCACCAGCACCCCCGGCGCCAGCACCGTCGCCAGCACGCCCAGGCGCACCAGCACCACCAGGTTGGCCAGCACGATGACGATCACCGAAATCGGCAGCATCGCATCGCTGGCACGGGCGTGGCGGCTGAACGCCAGCGTCGTCGCGGTCGACGACACCAGCCCGCCGAGCAGGCCCAGCATCACCGCGCCGCGCTGCTGCCCGACCAGCCGCAACGCGGCATAGCCCGCCAGCCCCACGCCGGCGATCAGCACCACCATCCACCAGATCTGATGCGGGTTGAGTGCACCGTAGGGGCCGTAATTCTGGTTCGGCAACAGCGGCAGAACGATCAGCGCCAGCACCGAAAACTGCAATATCGACAGCAAATCGCGACGGCTCATATGCTGGCTCAGGCCACGCAGTTCGGGCTTGAAGTACAGCAGCATGGTCGCCGCAATCCCCAGCATCACCGCCAGCTGGATGTCGTCGTGCCATACCAGCACACCCAGGCCGTAGCACAGCATCAGCGCCGCCACGGTAGTCGTGCCCGGGTCGCCGTCCTGCTGCGGATCGTGCAGATAGGCCGCGATCATCATGCCGCCGACCAGCAGCAGGCCCGCCGCGACCAGCCACAGCTCGCCTAGCGCGGTCGCCAGGTGCGCCGTCAGCACCCCCAGCAGCGCGGTCAGCGCAAAGGTGCGCAGCCCCGCCTTGGCCGCCGGGTTGCGTTCGCGCTCCAGCCCCATCAGCAGGCCGATCGCCAGCGCCACCACGTAGCGCGGCAGCGAGGCCAGTTCAGCGGGCAACCAGGCGATCAGTTGATCCATTTCGATTCGTCTTTCAGCAGAAGGGCAGGGCGGGGGACGATGCCTGGGCATGCGTTCCTCCCGTGAATCCTGCCGGGCAGTTGGAGTATGCTTGAACCTGAACCGTGCGGAAATCAAGGCCATTGTGCCAAAAACCACAAACCGGGTTCGGATGAAATGCTGCCCGAGGGATGGCTTATCTGGAAATAGGCGTTTGTTCATGAGGACATGAACGCATGGCAGGAAGAGAAGAGAGGGTTACGCACCGCCGCCGTTTTCTCCTCGCCAGTGCGCTGGCACCGCTTGCGCTTGTCGGTGCCTGCAGCATCCCGCCTCCCCTGACGCGGGTCGGTGGCATTCTGTGGATTGGCTACGAACCCCTGTTTCTTGCACGCGAACTGGGCCTGTATGACCCCGGTATCCTGCGACTGGTCGAAATGCCGTCCAATACCGCCAATCTCATGGCGCTGGCGACCGGCGAACTGGAAGCGGCCACCCTCACGCTCGACGAATACCTGCTTGCCCGCGAAGGCGGCCTGGATCTGCGCGCCATCCTGGTGTTCGATGATTCCGCCGGCGCGGACGTGATCATGAGCCGTCCCGGCATCGAGCGGCTCGAGGACATCAAGGGCAAACGCATCGGCGTCGAGGAGACCGCCAATGGCGCATTCATGCTCGCCAGGCTGCTTGAAAAAGCGGGCCTCGCGCAGCATGAGGTGGTGACGATCCGGCTCACGGGGGATATTCATGTGCAGGCCTATCGTGCTGGCGAAGTGGATGTGCTGGTCAGCTGGGAGCCTTATGCGACCCAGTTGCAGACCCTGGGCGCCAGACGTCTTCTTGACAGCCGTCAATTCCCCGGCCTGATCGTCGACCTGCTGGTGGCGCGCGCCGATGCGCTGGAGCGTACGCCCGCTGCCTTCCGGCAACTGCTCGCGGGGCATTTCCAGGCGCTGGATTACCTGCGCGCGTCGCCCGACGAGGCTTTTCGCCTCATGGCGCCCCGCATGGGTGTGAGCGCGGAGGAAGTGCGCGCCGCACAGCAGGGCATTCGCCTGATGGACCTTGCGGCCAACCGCACCTGGCTGGGCGGCCTCCGGCCCGGCTTGGTTGCCGCTGCCACCACGGTGGCCGGCGTCATGGTTTCCAGCAAACTGCTCAAACGTGTTCCGACGCTGGAAAACCTGGCTGATCCGCATTTTCTGCCGGGATCGGCATGAGGGTTCGGCATTTGCCCTTCCGCATCACGCTGCCCCTGGGACTGGCACTGCTGCTGTTCGTGGTGCTGGGGGTGTCGGTGGTGAATGCGCTGGACAAGCGCCTGGGTCAATTCGATGAGCAGGCGCGGAAGGAGTTGCTGGCCGAGACGGTCCATCTGGCACGGATGGTCGAACTGGGCTGGGAAAGCAGCCGTGGGCTGGTGGAAGTGGATCTGGCCGAGGTGGCGGCCAACCCCAATGTGGAAACGGTGGTGTTGCTCGACGACAGCGGTCTTGTGATGACGGCACATCGCTATGCCTGGCGCGGCAGGCACGTGAAGGATGTCCTGCCGGGTTTCGATCTGCAGCTGTTCGAACAAGTGAAGCAGGGAAAACTCCCGACGCTGTTTTCCCTAAGCCAGGACGGTGCCCACCTGGCCGCCATGCAGCCTTTCCGGCTATCCCCCGACCCACAGCAGCTGCGCAGCCAGCGGCAGGGTGTGGTGTATGTCGGTTTCGATCTCACGCACGAGCGACGGATCATGCGCAGCTTTGTATACAAGGCACGCGCCCCGGACCTGGTCGCCACCTTGTTGATGATCGGCCTGCTGGGCGGGTTTCTGCACCGCCAGGTGGCGTCGCCACTGGGGCGGCTGGCACAAGCCGCCAACAGCCTGCGGAACGGACGGATGGATGTGACCGTGCCGGAGCAGGGCGCGCAGGAAATCGTGGCGCTGGCCGCGAATTTCAATGCCATGGTGCTTGCCGTGCGCGAGGCGCAGTCCAACCTCGCCACCAGCGAGAAACGCCTCGCCATCACCCTGCAGTCCATCGGCGATGCGCTGCTGGCCACGGATACCGAAGAGCGTGTCACCCTGATGAACCCTGTGGCGGAGAGCCTCACCGGCTGGCTTCAGGCCGAAGCCCTGGGGCGCCCTGTCGCCGAAGTGTTCGCGATCGAACATGCCCGCACTGGCGCGCCGGTGGAGAATCCGGTGGCGCGTGTCATCCGCGAGAAGGAGGTGGTGGGGCTGGATGATCACATCGTGCTGCTGGCACGGGATGGCTTGCGTCATCACATAGCCGACAGCGCTGCGCCGATTCGCAACGCCGAGGGCACATTGCAGGGTGTGGTCCTGGTGTTCCGCGACATTTCGGAGGAATACCTGCTGCGCGAAGCCCTCGCCAACAGCGAGCTGCATTTTCGTGCCCTGGCCAACAGTGGCCAGGCGCTGGTGTGGACTTCGGGACCCGACAAGGGCTGCGACTATTTCAACGACCCCTGGCTGCGATTTACCGGCCGCACGCTGGAGCAGGAACTGGGGGATGGCTGGACCGAGGGCGTGCATCCCGAAGATCTCCCGCGCTGCCTTGAAACCTACACCACCGCGTTCGACCGTCAGGAACCGTTTTCGATGGAATACCGGCTGCGTCACGCCAGCGGCGAGTATCACTGGATCATCGACCGGGGGAGTCCGCGCTATGACACCCAGGGCCAGTTCCTCGGGTATGTCGGACATTGCATCGATATCACCGAGGCGAAGTGTGCCGAGGCGGAAATCGAGCGCCTGGCCTACCATGACGCGCTGACGGGCCTGCCCAACCGGGCCCTGTTTCTAGACCGGCTGGCGCAGGCACTGGCCACCTCGCGCCGCAACCGGCGCTGCGGCGCCGTGCTGTTTGTCGACCTCGACCAGTTCAAGCGCATCAACGATGTGCATGGCCATGCCCTGGGCGATGCGGTCCTGCGCGATGTGGCGCGGCGGCTGGAATACTACCTGCGGCAGGAGGACACGGTGGCGCGGCTGGGAGGTGACGAG
>JAABQU010000104.1 GCA_011391285.1 Thiobacillus sp. | reverse complement strand
CATGTCGGCACGGACGCCTTGCGTCCATGCCACACTCAATGGTTAGCAAGCCCTGTGCCAAGCCATGATTTGAGTGCGGCACCCGATTTTCAAAGGCTTCCCGAGTAGCGCGCCTGTTTGTTCAGGCCACAAGCGCACCAGCGAGGTGCCCAGGCTTCAGGCATGCACCGAATTCAAGCAGCCGCCCGGCCGAACCCGCTGATCGCGGTGATGGCCCGTGCCTGGTTGAGGTCTTCGGTATAGCCGGCAGCATGCAGGCACACCGCCAGCTGGTTGCGGATCGGCAGCGGCAGCGGCAGGTGGTCGCGCATGAGCTTGTCTGTCCAGGCACCCGTTGCCCGCGCATCCACTTCCGGCAAATTGACTGGAGCAGACAAGGTCGATTGCGCCTCGTACACCTGCAGTCCCTGCCCGTCCTGCACCAGCACCATGTCCGGCCGCAGCAGCGGGTCGGCGAACGCTTCGCCCTCGCAGCCCTGCAGCAGCAGGGCATGGCCGCCGAGCGCTTCCAGCACGACTTGCGTCGACACCATTTCCTCCCTGGACAGCACCGGCGTCACCCGCACCGAGCGCTCGCCCAGCACATCGGCCAGCGCCGCCAGCCGCGTCATGCAGCCATCGATCCCGAGCCGCCCACGCAGCGCCAGCAAGGAGGCCAGTCCGGGGCTCAACAAGGCCACCGGCGCAAACGCGATCCCATCGTCACGCAGCCCGGCATTGACCTGCGCCGTGGTACTGCACGGCATGATGCCCAGCTCGCGCAGCACATAGGCGGCGGCCGTCCCGCCGCCGCCTTCGAGCACACCGTGAATCAGGACCGGAATGCCGAAGCTTCGCAGCAGCAGGGCCAGCAGCGGGGTAAGGTGCGGATGGCTGCGTACCCCGTGATAGGCGGGCAGCACCACCGTGCGGTACAGGCCAGGCGGTGCGACAAATTCAGGCAGGCGCTCGGACAGCGCTGCGTGCAGGCCAAGCCAGGCATCCAGGCCAGGATCGTGCTGATTGAACGCGACCATGAAGGCGGCCGTTTCCAGTTCCGGCACGCCGCCGTCTAGCAGTGCCGCCCCCAGGGTGCGCGCCTCGACAAAGCCCAGGACTTCGCCGGCTTCGATCTGGCGGATGAGTGTGGCGTAATTCATGAAATGACGATGCTCCTTGAAGTGGTGCAGCTCATGCTGCCGCCCGGTTCGCGGTGATCAGCCGCTTCAGTTCCGGGACACAGGAACCGCAGTCGGTGCCGCATTTCAGCGTGGCCTTCAGTGCCGCCAGATCGGCGCCCGCGGCGACCGCGGCAACGATGTCGGGCTCGGCCACATTGAGACAATTGCAAATGACGCGCCCTCGCCCCGCCTTGCCTTCCGGTGGCTGCTCGACCGGTGCCAGCAGCCAGTTCCGCACCTCCATGGCCGAAGCGCCTTCGGCGATCAGACCCTTGATCCAGTCGCGTGCAGCCGTTTCACCCGAGAGCCGGGCGCCGGTGATCACGCCATCATCCACCCGCACCTTTTTCCAGATGCCGCGACGGGCGTCCTGGTAGTTCATGATCAGCAACGGGTCATCCAGCCCGAACGCAGCATCCATTTCCAGCACCAGCGACAAGGGCAGCGGGCCTTCGTTCGCCGTCTCGAAAACCAGCACGGTGTTGTCGCGCCCGGTGAGCCTTGCGGTGGCGTAGTCGAAGCGGCCGATGAAGGGCTGCGCGCACCGCAGCAATTCGGCGCCATCGCCCCGCCGCATGATCGTCCGCCGATAGGCAAGGTCCGTCTTTTCCACCTGCACTGCCGCGTGCTTCAGTTCGGGTTGTCGCGAAACCGGGTCGTAGGCATCCAGCGTCAGGGCATTCACTCCCAAGCCCGCCATGAAACGTCCCCCCCAGTGCATCGGGATGAAGACCTGGCCGCCCCGCAGTTCCTCGCTGGCCTGCACCTTGATGACGAGGCTGCCGCGGCGGCTTTTCACCCGTACCAGATCGCCATCGCGCAACTGGCGGCGTTGCATGTCCTGGCTGTTCATCGACAGCAGCGGCTCCTCGACGTGGGCATAAAGCCGCGACACCAGTCCGGTGCGGCTCATGCCATGCCACTGGTCGCGCAGCCGGCCGGTATTCAGATGCAGGGGGAATTGCGCGTTGATCGGCTCCGCGGTCGGCCGATACGGCGCGTTGTAAAAATGCGCGCGGCCCTGGCCGGTCGGAAACACACCGTCTTCATACAGACGCTGCTTGCCGGTGATGGCACCTTCCGGCAGCGGCCATTGCTGCGGGCCGGCATCGAGCATGGCGTAACTGAGACCCGTCATGTCGAGGTCGCGGCCACGAGTGGATTCACGATGTTCGTTGAACACGTCTTCGGCGCAGGTGTAGGGAAACAGACCTTTGCCATCGCGCCCCAGCGCATCGCCCAGCTTCCATGCAAACTCGACCACCGCCTGGTAATCGGGGCGCGCCTCCCCTGGTGGGGGGGCCGCCATGCGCATCAGAGAAACGCGCCGCTCGGAATTGGTCATCGTGCCGTCGCACTCGCCCCAGGTGGCCGCGGGCAGCAACAGGTCGGCGAAGGGCACGGTTTCGGTATCGATAAAAGCTTCCTGCACCACCACGAACTCGGCGGCCCGCAGGGCCTCCTGCACCCGTTTCTGGTTGGGCAGGGATTGCGCCGGGTTGGTGCAGGAAATCCACAGCGCCTTGATTTCCCCCTTGCGCACCGCCTCGAACATTTCCAGCGCCGTTTTGCCGGGCTGGTCGGGCACGCTATCAATGCCCCACAGGCGGGCGACCTCGGCGCGGTGTTCGGGGTTCTTCATGTCGCGATGCGCCGACAGCAGATGCGCCATGCCGCCCACTTCGCGCCCGCCCATGGCATTGGGCTGCCCGGTGAGCGACAGCGGCGCCGCGCCCGGCTTGCCGATGTGACCGGTGGCCAGATGCAGGTTGATCAGTGTCGCGTTCTTGTCGACGCCGCAGGTGGATTGGTTCAGTCCCTGGCAATACAGCGACAGCGTCGGCCCGGCAGCGAACCAGCGCGCCGCCTGGACAATATCGGCAGCCGCCACGCCACAGATCGCGGCCACCTTTTCCGGCGTGTATTCCCGCACGGTTTCGCGCAACGATTCCCAGCCCTCGGTATGGGCGGCGATGTAGTCGCGGTCGATCAGCTCTTCCCACAGCATCACGTTCAGCATCGCGTGAAAGAGCGCCACATCCGTGCCCGGCAGGATCGCCAGGTGCAGGTCGGCTTCCGCCGCGGTATCGGTTCGGCGCGGGTCCACCACGATCATCTTCTGATTGGGGTTGGCCTTGCGCGCGGCCTCGATGCGGCGAAACAGGATGGGGTGCGCAAACGCCGTGTTCGATCCGGCAATGAACAGCGTGCCCGCGTGGTCGATATCGTCGTAACAGCCCGGCGGCGCATCCGCCCCCAGCGTGGCCTTGTAGCCCGACACCGCGCTCGACATGCACAACCGCGAATTGGTGTCGACGTTGTTGGTGCCGATCAGGCCCTTGGCGAGCTTGTTGAAGACGTAGTAATCCTCGGTCAGCAACTGGCCGGAAATATAGAAGCCCACCGCATCCGGCCCGTGCTCGCGAATGATCGCGGCAAAGCGCTCGGCCGCATGATCCAGCGCCGCCTCCCAGCTCACCCGCTGGCGCGGCGACGCCTTGTCGGCACGCAGCTCGGGAACAAGCGCACGGCCGGACGCCTGCGCCGACAGGGCCAGCGTCGCCCCCTTGGTGCACAGCTTGCCGAAGTTGGCCGGATGCGCAGGATCGCCCCGCACGCCGATGATCTTGCCGGCGTCCGCCTCGATCAATACTCCGCAACCGGTTCCGCAATAACAACAGACAGATGAAACGACAGACATGGTGACTCCTCGCCCCTGTCCGTCAGCAGGGTCTGTGCCAGGACCTCACAACGCAATCATTTCAAGGGATTGACGGGTTTCCGCCGGGGGAGACGCACGCGACAGGCTCATGCACAGTGCATTCGCTGGATGGCGTGCTGCAAATTGGTGCGCGGGTCAAGCGGCAAGTCAATGAGGGCCGATCTGAGAAACATCAGGTGATCGGATGAACCTGTATGCGTGCAAACGGCCAGAAACGGCCGGCCGGGGTAACAAATTAGATAGACCGCCCTACGTCCCCAAGCGGTCAGTCAACGACCCGGCTCAGCGGCGGCGCCTCGGCGCCGTCCGCTGCAACCGGTTGTTAGCTGGCCG
>JAABQU010000103.1 GCA_011391285.1 Thiobacillus sp. | reverse complement strand
AATGCCGGCGAGCAGGATGCCGAGCAGGTTGTGGCTGAGCCTGCCGCGTCCGGCTTTTTCGCCAGCGGGCGCGGGGGTCGTCTGACTGGCGCGGATGATGCGCTTCATCAACGGCCGCACCCCGAACCACCATCCCACAAAGAACGCGCCGACCAGTGCCACTTTGACGGCGAAGGCGCTGGCACTGAACTCGGCCAGCGTGAGCGCGGTGATGAGGGCCAGTAGCAGCCAGCCGACGACGTCGTTGATAGCGGCGGCGCTGATGGCGATGACGCCGATGGGCAGGCGGGTGATCTTGAACTCCATCATGATCCGGCCGAGGATGGGCAAGGCGGTGATGGAGAAGGCGGTGGCGATGAACAGCGCCGAGGCGAGTCGGTCGACGCCGGGCGACAGCAGCGGCGCGGTGAACCAGCCAAAGCCGAAGCCGAGCGCAAACGGCGCGATCATGCTGGCGCTGGCGATGTAGGTGACGGCGCGGCGGTTGTTGCGCGCGGCCAGGTGCGCAAAGTCGAATTCGAGGCCGATCTGGAACATCAGCAAAATCAGACCAATCTGCGACAGCATCTGCATCGGCGCTGCGGGCGTCGAGTGAAAGACGGTCTGGAACAGATCGGGCGCGAGCAAGCCGAACAGCGACGGACCGAGCAGGATGCCGACGATAATTTCGCCCACCGCAGGCGATTGCCCGACACGCTGCGCCAGCGCGCCGCCGAGGCGCCCGGCCAGCACGATCAGCGTCAATTGCAGCAGGGTGAAAAACAGCAGCGCCTCGGTCTGGTGGACCGCGAGTACTGGGGCGTTCAAATCATGCCGCCATTCACGGAAATGATCTGGCCGCTGAGATAACTCGCCTGCTCCGAGGCGAGAAAGCTCACGACGTTTGCGACTTCTTCCGGCCGCCCGGCGCGTTTCATCGGCACCATGCTCTCGATGGCTTGCTTGTCGAACACGCCGTCGATCATGTCGGTTTGAATGATGCCCGGCGCCACCGCGTTGACCGTGACGCCGCGGCTGGCAAGTTCGAGCGACAGCGATTTGGTGGCGGCATGCAGCGCGCCCTTGGCGGCCGAATAGTTGACCTGGCCGCGGTTGCCGGTGATCCCTGCGATGGAGGTGATATTGATAATCCGCCCCCAGCGGCTGCGAATCATCGCCATCGTCAGCGGCTGGGTGACGTTGAAGAAACCGTTGAGCGATACGTCCAGCACGCTGTGCCACTGCGCCGCATTCATGCCAGGGAAGACTGCATCGTCATGGATGCCGGCGTTGTTCACCAGCACCTGGATCGGCGCATCGGCGATGAGCGCTTCGAGCGCGACGCGGCTGGCGTCGGCGTCGGTGACGTCGAAAGCGAGCGCCTCGGCCTGGCCGCCATCGGCGCGGATGGCCTCGATCAGCGCCTGCGCCTTGGTGAGATTCTGGTTGGCGTGAACGTACACAAAATAGCCATCGGCGGCGAGGCGGCGGCAGATCGCCGCACCGATGCCGCCACTGCCGCCGGTGACCAGCGCGCGCTTCATGATGGTGGACTCCCCGATTTTGCCGCATCCAGCAGCGCGGCATCCAGCACCACAATCGCGCGGCCGTACAGCAGCAGTTCTTGCCCAGCAAACACGCTGAAGCCATACAAAATCGTGTTGTCGTCGCCCGACACGCGCTCGGCTTCCACGCGCAAATCGGCAGCGATATCATCCAGCCGCGCCACCTTCAATTCGACCCCGCGCACGCTCGCCAGATACCCGGCGCGCGGCGTGCTGTCAGCCGCGGCGAGCAAGGCGCCGTGGGCCGCCATCGCCTGCGCGGCATATTCAATGCCGCAGGCGGCGCCGAGGCGGCCGTGGGCGCGCAGCGGATTGTCGGGCGCGCGGTGGCTGCTGGCGCTGCAATGAATGTGCTGCGCATCCCAGCTATCGACACGGTCGAGCAGGCACATGCTGCCCTGATGCGGGATGTGGGCGAGCAGCCAGGCGTGGTCTAGCGGCATGGTTCAATCTGCACACCCAGGCTGAGCGGCGCCAGATAATCCAGTACCACCCCACATGCCTCCCCACGCGCCACCGCCTGCAACAAGGGCAAGCCACGCGCGGCGGGAATGCTGCGGCGCAGGGCTTCGAGCGCGGGGTCGGCGAGTGTGTCGGGTGCGGCATCGCTCAACTCCAGTTCGATCCGCGCCAGCGAGTGCGCGCTGCGCTTGGGCATCAGTGCCAGCGCGATGCCGAACGCTGCGGGCAGCGGCCGCTTGGCGTGCAGCGGGTCGGGGTAGGGTATGTCATAGGCGATCAACAGCGTGCCGCCGCGTTCAAACCCCAATGCGCCCTCGACTGCAACCTGGGTCAGCGCCTCCAGCAGGCCGGCGCCAAAACTGGCGTCATGCGCGCACAGCACGGTGGCGGGGGCCATCGCGCCCGAGGCGATGCCCCAGTAACCGGCCGGGGCGTTGTGTACCGAATTGTGAAAGCGCGTCGGCGAAATGCTGCGGTCGTCGGAGGCCAGCGTCTTGCAGATCGCGTCGCAGTTGTCGTTGTCGGCGCCGGACGAAGAAAACACCGTGGCCAGTTGTTTGGCATCGAGTTGCCCGGCAATGATGGCCTCTTCTCCCACTGCCAGCGCCACCTTGATGGCGAGTCCGGTGCGGCGGCGTTCGGCAGGCGGCAGCGACTGCGGTGCCGCCACCACGAGGGGACGCGATTCGTAAGCGACGCTGCCCGCCAGAATGGGGCGTGCGGCAGGCCAGTTGTCGAGCCCGGGCCCGACCAGGCCGATGCCGTCGAGGTAAGCGATCAACTTCACTGTCTTGCTCATACTGCTCGCCCCAGTATCAGGCTGCAGTTGGTGCCGCCAAACCCGAACGAATTGCTCAGCACCCGGTGCGGCGCGGTGTCCCGGTTGGCCGTCAGGTACTCGATTGGAATAGCCGGATCGACCTGCCGCGTGTTCACCCCGCCCGGCAAAAATCCCTGTTGCAGCGCCAGCGCGCTGATGACCGCTTCCAGTCCACCCGCCGCGCCCAGGGTGTGGCCGGTGGCGCCCTTGGTCGAACTGCACGGCACGTTGTTGCCAAAAAGTGCCGCGACCGCCTTGCCCTCGGCCGCATCGTTGCTGGGCGTGGCGGTGCCGTGCAGGTTGAGGTAATCGATATCGGCTGCCTGCAAGCCTGCTGACTGCAACGCAGCGGCCATCGCCATGCGCGCGCCCAGACCATCGGGGTGCGGCGACGACATGTGATGGGCATCGCTGGTTTCGCCCGCACCCAGCAGCAGCACAGCGTCTGCATTCAGTTGCGCGCCCGGACGTTCCAGCAAAATGAATGCAGCTGCTTCGCCAATCGACAGGCCGTTGCGTGCGATATCAAACGGCCGGCAGGGTTCGGACGACAGCAACTCCAGCGAATTGAAACCGTACAGGGTGGTGAGGCACAGCGAGTCCACTCCGCCGACGATAGCCGCATCGATGAGGCCGGCGGCCAGCATGCGTGCTGCCGAAGCAAACACTTTCGCACTCGACGAACACGCGGTGGAGACCACCACGGCGGGGCCTTCAAGCTGAAACGCGGTGCGGACGAAATCTGCCACCGAATAGGTGTTGTGCGTGGTGCGGTAAACAAACGCGTCCGGCAGCGCGCCGCTCACCGGGTCGCGATGGCGAAAGGCCTGCTCGGTTTCCAGGATGCCCGAAGTGCTGGTGCCGAGAAACACGCCCACCCGTCGGCGGCCATGGCGGGCGATGGCCGCCTCGACCGCGTCGCTGAAACCGTCCTGCTGCAGTCCCAGCCAGGCCAGGCGATTGTTGCGGCAATTGTAGGCGGCGAGCGATGCCGGCAATTCGACGGCATCGACCCCGGCCACCTCGCCAACGTAAATGGCGAGATCGTGCGCCGTCTCGAACTGGCAGGGTTGCAAGCCGCTGCGCTGCAGGCGCAATGCAGCCAGCGTGGCGGCATTGCCATAGCCGAGGCAGCTGGTGGCAGTGAAATGGGAGAGGAGAACGGGGGTCACGAAGCGGTCGGTGTGGGTCGGATGGCGGGGCAGATTTTAACCGATGCGGGCGGGCGCAATGGCTTCGGCGTATTCGTAGAGCGCGCCCAATATGACCTCGCCGCGCTCATCGGCCGTTTCCGCCAGGGTGTCGATTTCATTGAACAGGGCCTCCAGCGTACGCGCACCGCCTGCCCCATCGAACAGCCGTCCGGCGCAAAGCGCCTGCCATTGCTGCGACTCGGCCGGGTTCAGCGAGGCGGGGA